>SYGM01000009.1 GCA_005799545.1 Planctomycetia bacterium
CTGGATGAACGAGGTGTAGAAGCCCCGCCGGTGATCCGGCGCGTGCTCCGCCACATAGGTTGCCGCGCCGCCGTACTCACCACCGAGTGCGAGGCCTTGCAGCAGACGCAAGAGCAGCAGCAGGATCGGCGCCAGCACACCCGCCTGCTCATAGGTCGGCAACAGTCCGATCGCCATCGTGCTGAAGCCCATGATCAGCAGCGTGACAAGGAAGGCGTACTTGCGCCCGACGATGTCGCCCACGCGGCCGAACAAGATTGCGCCGAATGGGCGCACCACGAATCCTGTGGCGAAGGTCGCAAGCGTGGAGAGCAAGGCCACTGTCGGATTGCCCTGCGGGAAGAAGCTCTTGGAGATGATCGTGGCAAGGCTTCCGAAGATGTAGAAGTCGTACCACTCGATCAGCGTTCCGGCACTCGAGGCGCCGATCACTGTCCAGATCCTGTTGCGCGGCGTGGCGCTGCCGGGTTGATTCATGGGGGGGGAGCACACTCTCGCAAGGGTGATGGGGGCTGCGCCAGACCATTTGCGATTTCGGGATTGCCATATACAGGGCCCTTTATAGGATGGCGCATATCGGCGGTCCGCCCCGCCGGCTCCCCCCGCTCCCCGCAACGGTTCTCTCGACATGCTGCACCGCACCGCCGCAGCCCTGCTGACAGGGTTTCTGTTCGTTTCCGCATTGACCGCGAACGCATCCGCGCAGTACGCCGAGCGCCCCTCGCTGGTGGGGTCCGGCGCACCGGATGTCGATGCCTCGGGGCGCTCCGTGAAAGCCCGCCGCGTGCGCGCCGTGCACAGCCCGGATGCTGCGCTGGAAGGCGGCACAGCATGGTTGTTCGAGCGGGATCCGTTCCTCGCCTACCAACTCGGACGCGATCTCAACTTTCTCGAGTTCACGGAGAAGCATGGTGTGTTCGACAAGCAGGTCTCGAACCTGCTCGGCCCCATGCCCGATGGAACGACGAAGAAGATCACCGCCAACAATCAGGTCTCATGCCTTGGTTGCCACAACCTGCCCTCGGGCAATCCGGGTTGTGGCCCCAACTTCTCGAAGGACTCCGGCCGTGGCCGCAACACACCTCACTATTACGGTGCCGGCATCGTCGAGATGCTGAGCCAGCAGGTGCGCGCGGATCTTCTGGCGCAGGCCGATGGAGATGGCAACGGCTGGATCAGTACGAGCGAGGCGGCTCTGGCGCCAGCAGCGGCCTTGATCCGCACGAGCAGTTCGGCGGATGGTGGCGTGATCCACTACGGTAGCCTGCGACTCTCCAACGGCAAGCCCCAGCTCAACAACATCTTCCGTGTGTGGTATGTGGATGCACTGGGGCGGCATGTTCCCGGTGCTGCTCACGTCGATGGGATCAGCACGCACGGATACAACTTCGAGATGGTCGTGTGGGGCTGGGGACAGGGCCCCGGGCGATCCGCACTGAACCCCACCAACCGCGCGTTCCTCTGGGATCCCTGGAAGACGCATGGTGGACTGGAGGCCCACGATCCCTCGACAACGGTCGATCCCGACGGCAACGGCGTCTCGGCGCCGACGCTCGCCGGAGCGCTGCAGTTCCCGGCCACGCACAAGCCCGCCGACAAGGGGATCAGCATGGATCCGCTGGGATTCAGTCGCGATGATCCGGATCAGGATGGTTTCCTCAGCGAGATCAGCGAGGGGGATCTCGATCTGGCCGAGTGGTTCATGCTCAACGCGCCGCGGCCGGCCTTCGCTGGCACTCCTGCTCAGTACGCAGCCGGTGTTTCGCAGCTCAGGACGCTCGGCTGTGCGGAATGCCATGTCCCGGAATGGCGTGTGAAAACTCGCGATGCCCGCCACCCCGGCGATCGGCGCTTCTTCGATCTGGAGACCAGCTACGACGCCCAGTCGGGTCGACTGCAGGGGCGAGTCGTCATGCTGACCACGCTGACCGCCGGCCGGCATGTGCGCAACTTCGACGAGTTCCGTGTCAGCGGCTTCTTCAGCGACCTCAAACAGCACGACATGGGTGATGGTTTTGCCGAACGAGACTTCAGCGGCCATCGCAACACGCTATGGCGCACCCCGATGCTGTGGGGCGTCGGTTCGGGGTTCCCCTGGGGCCACGATGGCGCCTCGCTGACACTGGAGGATGTGATCCTGCGACACGGCGGCGCAGCAGCAGCCTCCCGTTCCGCATGGCTGGGCGCAACCCCGCAGCAACGCGCGGATTTGCTGGACTTCCTCAACCGGCTGCAGCTCTACGACATCGAGAGCCTCCCGACCGACATCGACGGCAATGGACAGGTATCCGGCCACTACCAGGTCGCTGGGCAGGACACATTGGAAGAGCGTTTCAATCCCGAATGGCTCTTCCGCGTGCCGCTGGCGATTCAGGGGCCGGTGACCAACTCGGTTGGGCAACTCTTCACCAGCTTCGCGGGTGTCAACATCGATGCGGCTTACGGACGCAGCCTGAATCTGCGCAAGGACAGCGATGGCGACGGCTGGCCGGATGTCTGGGACCACGCGCCGCTGTCGCCTGGCCCAAAGGACGGCGTCAACCCGTAGGGAAGCGCGCACAAAGGGGCTAGGATCGCCGCCCTGAAGATGCTGCGATCCGCGAGAGCGCTGCTGCGATTGATCGGCTGGGGCCTGCTGACGGGGGGCTTTGCGCTGCTGTGGCTGCTGGGGCTGCCGCCGGTTGCGCTGCTCGGCAGCTGGCGACGCTGGCGGAGAATCTGCTTCGGCGGTTGGGCGCGCTGCTGCCTGTTCCTGAGCGGCGTGCGCTGCGAACAGCACGGTCCGCGCGTGCAGGGCGCCGGATTCCTCGTCGCCAATCATCTCAGCTGGCTCGACATCCCGGTGCTCGCCGCCCGCTTCGATGTCGTGTTCGTCTCGATGGCGGAACTCGGCCGCTGGCCGCTGATCGGGAGCATGGCGCGCGCCTTCGGCACGATCCTGATCGACCGCAGCGACAAGCGCTCGATTCCCGCCGTCAACGAGCGCATCGCGCAAGCGCTTGAGCGCGGCGAGCGCGTGACCTTCTTCCCCGAAGGCGGGATCGGTGCTACGCGTGAGCTGCGGCCCTTCCGCGCTGCGCTGTTCGAATCGGCGGCGCAGGGATCGTGGGGCGTGCGCTGCGTGGCGCTGTCCTATGCCACGGGCCCCGGCGATGATTCGGTCGAGGAAGCCGTCGTGTGGGGACAGCGGCCGTTTCTCGCGCAGGCCTGGCGCCTGGTCCTCCAGAATCGCATCACGGTGCGCTTGCAGGTCGCCGGAGAAGAGCCGCGTGCACGGGATCGCAAGCAGCTGGCCCTGCGATGCGAGGCGCTCGTGCGCGCCGAGCTGGGCCTGCCGGAAAAGCTCGAAGGCGCCGTTGCCGACGCCTTCGAGGGTTGAAGAAGCGATAACTACCGCTTCGCGTACTTGACACCTCAGCCATAGGCCTTGGTGTCGGGACGCGAGACGGGCTTCTTGGCCTTGATCTCGGCGACGGCCGCCTCGACGTAGTTGACCTTGTCCTTGGCGTCCTTCTCCTTGGCGTTGTCGATCGCGCCGCGGTAGACGAGGTTGCCCTTTTCGTCGATCACGAAGCAGTGCGGGGTCGACTTGGCGCCGTAGGAGCGGCCGACCTTGCCCTCGGTGTCCATCAGCACCGAGTACTTCTCGAGCTTGCGGCTCTTGAAGAACTCGATGTTGGCTTCGACCTTGGAGTCGGGGTGGCCGGCGTGGTTGGAGTTGATCAGCAGCCAGACGACGCCTTCCTTGGCGAGCTTCTCGCCGGTGGCAAGGCAGTTGCCACCGGACTCGTAGCCGGCCACGCAGTAGGGGCAGCTCGGCTGGAACCACTCCAGCACGACGATCTTGCCCTTGTAGTCCGCCAACTTGACGGTCTTGCCGTTCATGTCGGTCAGAGTGAAGTCGGGAGCCGGCTTGCCCAGCTCCGCGACGGTGTCCGCCGGCTTGTCGGCCGGCTTGTCCTTGGGAGTCTCCTTCGGAGCCTCCTTGGGAGTTTCCGCCGGCTTGGGCGGTTCCTTGTCCTGGATGGCGTAGGTGCTTCCGAGGAGGAAGAGTCCTGCGAGCACCAGGCTCGAGAGTTTGAAGAGGTTCATGGAGTTGTTGAGAAAACAGTTGGTACGCAGAGCCCCGGCAGGATGCCGGAGCCTGTGTTCTGGGTGTGCCTACTCGCCGCCTTCAAAACGCGAGTGCAGTGCGTAGTGTTCGGGGCCCTTCTCGCCCTGAAGGGACAGGATGCCGTAGAAGGAAAGGCTTGTGTCCTCTGTCGGCGGTTGCTTGAAACGCCAGCGCAGGCGCGCCTTGGATGCATCCATCGGATCAACGGCCAGTCCTTCGAAGTCGACATCCTCCTCGCTGCGGGGGAAGAAGTCCGTGAACTTCGCCTGCGGTGCGACGAGCTCGAGGATATGGTGCCCGCGCTTGGGATCGGGCACGAGCGTCACCGCCAGTCCGACCCGCTGCGACATTGCCAGAGGCTGCTGGGCGCGCGCGGTGCGGAACTCCTCGAGGTGCGTCAGGCGCTGCTTTTCGAACTCGCCCGCCTGCGCGGAGCCCTGCGCGCCGACGGGAGCGGCAACCGGCAGCGTCAGCCGTGCGGCGCCGCGTCCGGGGTAGCACTGCTCGATGCACACCAGCCAGTCGGACTCGACGCCGAACTCGAAGCTCTCCCCGGGCTTGGCATCCTTCGGCACGGTGCACTGCGTCAGCACGTAGACATCGCCTTCATGCTGGAAGGTGACGATGTCACCGGGCTCGACATGCCGAGTCGGCACGGGGAAGCGCGGGGGCGATTGGCCGAAACCCTCGGGTGTGGTGACCTCGACGCTGGTCGGCAGCCCGCTGTCGCCGGGGTTCTCGCCCCAGTAGATGTGCCAGCGCGGGGTGACCTTGAGTCGCGTCGCCAGCAGGAAGCTCTCACCGGGAACCAACTGACTGCGATCGGCCAGCAGGCTGACCTGCACCAGCTTGTTCCCGTCCGGCGGGGGCGGCGCCGGGGGCCTGGACGGGGGGCGCTGCTGGGGAAGCAGTCCGAGGAAGAGCAGGCAGAGTGCGCTCATGAACGAAAATGATAGCCCTGAGGCCATCCCGAAAGGCTTCGCCTTACACGGGTTTTGGAGGCAGGCTCAGGCTATTCTGTGCGCCCATTCCATGGCACCCCGCAAGCGCTATTCAGTCCTGCGCGACCCCGTCCACGGGGACATCTACCTGACGCACGAGGAACTGGCGCTGCTCGACACCCGGGAGATGCAGCGGTTGCGCGGGGTCAAGCAGCTGGGGACGGCCTACCTGGTGTTTCCCGGCGCCCTCCACACCCGCTTCGACCATTCGATCGGCAGCCTGCACATGGCGGCCCGGATGATCGAATCGGTCAACCTCTCGGCCGAGCTCGACCCGGCCGGCTCGACCGGAATCAGCGAGGAGGAGGCGCGCGTGATCCGCGCCGCGGCGCTGGTCCACGACATCACGCACATTCCCTTCGGCCATTCGATCGAGGATCAGGACGGCATCTTCGGACGCCACGATCGTCCGGAGCGCTTCCAGAAGCTGCTGGGGGAGGGCACCGAGGTCGGGCGCGTGCTGCGCGAGCAGGGCCTGTCCGAGGACGTGCTGGCCGTGCTGGGCGCGAACCCCGGACGGCGCATCCCTCCGTGCTGGTCGCAGATCGTCGGGGGGACGATCGCCTCGGACATCCTCGACTATCTGGCACGCGATGCGTACTTCACGGGGCTGAGGCTCTCCGTGGACCCGCGCGTGACGAGCTACTTCAAGATCGACCGATTCACGGGCAATCTGTTCCTCGATCTCGCCAAGCATGATCTGTTGCGCGAGGACATTCTCTCGGAGATCGTGCGGTTGCTGGAAGCACGCTACTACTTCTCCGAGCGCGTCTACTATCACCATGCCAAGGTCAGCGCGGGCGCGCTGCTGGCACGCGCCGTCGAAACTGCGATGGCGGCCGGCGCCGTCAAGGAAGCGGATTTCCAGGATCAGGATGACCATTCTGTGCTCGATCTGCTCGAGCGCTCGATGGAGGGCCGCGACAAGAGCGCGCGCGAGCGAGTGCGCGCGCTCGTGCGCCGCTTCCGTCTGCGCCAGCTGTACAAGCGCGCCTGCGTCTTTCCGCGCTACGACAACGAGGAGGCGCAGGAGCGTCTGGTCAACCGCTTCTTCGCGCCCGGCGGCGCGGTGGCGCGAGCCGAGGTCGAGGCGCGCATCGGGGATCTGGTGCGCTTTTCCACCGGCCGCACGGTCGACGTGATCGTGTACTGCCCGGCCAAGAAGATGCAGCTCAAGGAGGCCCGCATGCACGTGCGCTGGCCGGGCATGAAGGAAGTGCGGCCGCTGAGTGAATTTGCGCCCAAGATCCCCCGGTTGGCGGATCTGGAGCGCAGCTACCGCGATCTGTGGAAGTTTTACGTGTTCGCGGACACGACCGAACCGCGCCTCCTGGAGGAGGTCCAGAAGGCGGCACTGGCGGAATTCGGGGGGCTTTCCAACGCCTACCGGGTCTAGTAAATGGGAAATGGCCGGATGTCTCCCTTTGGGGTAGAATCCTGCGCCCATCGGCCGCCGCGCACGCTCGCGCGAGCTGCCTGACCCTCCCTTCTTCCATCCCTAGCCCCATGCCGGACATCGTCATCATTGGCGGATGTGGCCACGTCGGCCTGCCGCTGTGCCTTGCCTTCGCCAAGGCTGGCAAGCAGGTCGTCGCGCTCGACATCGACGCCAAGAAAGTCGCCGAGACCAACGCTGGCAAGATGCCCTTCATCGACGCGGGGGCGGACGAACTGCTGCTCGCGGTGCGCAAGTCCGGGAAGTTCGAAGCCACCACGGATTCTTCCTGCATCAGCAAGGCCGACACCGTCATCACCGTGATCGGCACCCCACTGGATGAGCACCTCAACCCGCGCCTCGAGGTGTACGGCGATCTGATCAAGAAGGACCGCTCCAAGCTGCGCAACGGGCAGCTGCTGATCATGCGGAGCACGGTCTATCCCGGCACGACGGAGCATGTTGCCCATGCGCTGAAGACGGCTGGGTTCGAAGTGGATGTCGCCTTCTGCCCCGAGCGCGTGGCGCAGGGCGTGGCACTGGAGGAGATCCACTCGCTGCCGCAGATCATCTCGGGCGTGACGCCGCGCGCGGTGGAGCGCGCCAGCGAGCTTTTCAAGCTGCTGACTCCCGATCTGATCGTCGTTCCGACGATGGCTGCCGAGCTCACGAAGCTCTACAACAACGCTTGGCGCTACATCCAGTTCGCTGCCGCGAACCAGTTCTACATGATCGCGAACGAGTACGGTCTCGACTTCTACGAGATCCACCGCGCGATGACCGAGAAGTACCCGCGCGCGAAGGGCTTCCCCAAGGCCGGATTCGCGGCCGGTCCCTGCCTGTTCAAGGACACGATGCAGCTGTCCTCGTTCCACGAGAACGCGTTCTTCCTCGGTCACTCGGCCATGCTGGTCAACGAGGGCCTGCCGAACTACATCGTGCGCCGCGCGGCCGCCAAGTACGACCTGCGCAACATCACGGTCGGCATCCTGGGCATGACCTTCAAGCCGGACTGCGACGACCCGCGCGACTCGCTCTCCTACAAGCTGAAGAAGTGTCTGGCCTTCGAGGCCCGTGAAGTGCTCTGCGCCGATCCGTATTTGGAGAGGCCGTGGATCCACACTCCCGAGGAAGTGATCGAGCGCTCCGGCCTGATCTTCATCGGCACCCCGCACACCCCGTACAAGAAGCTCAACTACAAGGGCAAGCCCGTCATCGATGTCTGGAACGCCATCCCCGGCGGAATGACCACCATATGAAAGTACTCGTCACCGGTTCGAACGGATTCATCGCTGGATACCTCGTCGCGGAGCTGCTGCAGAACGGCTACGAGGTCGTCGGCATCGACAACTTCAGCAAGTATGGCAAGGTCGCCAAGTCGTATGACTCGCACCCCAAGTACACGCTCGTCGAGGGCGACGCCAAGAACGTGGAGCTGATGAAGAAGCTGGTCGCGGACTGCGACCAATTTGTGATCTGCGCCGCCATGATCGGCGGCATCAGCTACTTCCACACCTACGCCTACGACCTGATCGCGGAGAACGACCGCATCACGGCGGCGGCCTTCGACACGGCGATCTGGGCCCACAAGCACGCCAAGCTGAAGAAGGCCACGCTGTTGAGCTCCTCCATGGTGTTCGAGAGCACCAAGGAATTTCCGACTCCGGAAGGTGCCGAGCTGCGTTCGCCTCCGCCGCTCTCCACCTACGGCTTCCAGAAGCTGTCCTGCGAGTTCTACGCCCGCGGCGCACACGAGCAGTACAAGCTGCCATACACGATCGTGCGCCCTTTCAACTGCGTGGGCATCGGTGAAGGGCGCGCCCGCGGTGAGCACGAGATCATCTCCGGCAATGTCAAGCTGGCGATGAGTCACGTGGTGCCGGACATCGTCCAGAAGATCGTCAAGGGGCAGGACCCGCTGCACATCCTCGGCGATGGCAAGCAGGTGCGTCACTACACCTACGGCGGCGACCTTGCGCGCGGCATCCGCGTGTGCATGGAGCACCCCGCGGCCCTCAACCAAGACTTCAACATCTCGACGCCCGTGCCGCACACGGTGCTGGAGCTTGCCGAAGCGATCTGGAAGAAGATCCACGGCAACAAGAAGCCCTTCCGTTACACCTCCGACAAGCCCTTCGAGTACGACGTGCAGATGCGCACGCCGGATGTCAGCAAGGCCAAGCGCCTGCTCGGATTCGAGGCCACCACTCCGCTCGACACGATCCTTGACGAGGTCGTGCCGTGGATCGAGGAGCAGGTGAAGCTCGGAACGATCTGAATCAGCCGGGCTTGCGGGCGACGACGAGGAATTGCTCCCCGAACAGTCGCCACAGGAACGGCATCCGCAGATACCAGCGAACGATCCAGCCCGCCTTCGGCGCGCTGGATCGCGTCGTATACGGCAGGAAACGCGGCACGCGGCGTTCGATGCGCAGCCCCGCGAGGATCAGGGCCTCGCACAGCGAGTTGTCCGAGATGGGCACGAGATGGTCCCAGAAATCCCAGTACGCCCCGGGCACGATGCGCACGTTGGGTCCCATCAGGATCAGGCGGCCGCCGGGGCGCAGCACGCGCGCCGCCTCGCGCAGGGTCTCGTCGACAGCCTGCTTGTCGGGCAGGTGTTCAAGGAAGTTCGAGCTGAACACCACATCGACGGATCCGTCCGCGAGGAAGCCGAGCTTGCGGACATCCGCAGCGTGAAACTCGATGCCCTGATCCAGTCCCTGGCCGTTGTCCGGGTTGAGATCGACGCCGATGCGCCGCTTCGCGCGCACATGATTGAGGAACTCGCCGCGTCCTGACCCGACGTCGAGCACGGTGGACTCGGGCGCGATCAGCGGTTGCAGCGCGACCTCCACGATGGCCTGCCAGATGCCCCGACGCAGTTCCGCCTCGCCGGCGGGAATCCGAAAGCGATACAGCTCGTCGAGGTACTCGGCCCGTTCCTTGTTGGGAGAGCTCATGGTTTGTGAACGCGGACTTCCTGCCAGTATGCCCAATCGCAGGCTCCGTCCCCAGCAGGCCCTGTGGTGCATCGCAGGAACAGCAGGCTGGGCTGGCTGACCTCGAACTCGAGGTCGGCGGAGCGAACCTCGCCCGAAGGACTGAGGATCAGGTCCAGATGCAGGACCTTGAGCGGGCCATCGCGCGGCTCCAGTACGAACTGGAAGCTGACACCATCGGAGCAGCTGTGCTCCCAGGCCGCCTCCTGCAGTCCATAGCGCGCCTGCAGGCGGTGCGGTCCGGGTTCCAGCGCGAATACCAGCGAGCCCGGTGCGCCGAAGCTCAGCCCGAAGCGGCCTTCGATTTCAAATTGCCGGACGGGACCGTTCGACGAGACCTCCAGCGGCAGGGGATCGATGCAGGTGTAGGTCATGCGGGCCAAGGCAACCGGATCGGGTGGAGGCAGCAGCTCTGAGAGGCTCTCCAATTCGATCTCGGCCGAGCTAGGCAAGCAGGCCTCCAGCCCTTCCGGCGCCGCGAGGCGCAGCCTCGTCACCTCGGGGCCCGGCTGCCCGCTGAACAGGCGGCACCAGCCGTCCTGATCCTCCGCGAACGGACGCAGCAGGAAGCCGTCGCTCGCCGGTCCTCGGCAGAGGCGGTGGCTCGCGCTGCGGCCATCGGAGAACTCGAGCTCGACCCGCAGCGTGGCGGCGTGCAGGAAAAACGAGCGGAGACGGCCCTGCAGCGGAGTCTGCCACCGCACGCGCATCCAGAGCGCTTCCTGCTTCCATTGCGCGAGATCGATCCACTCGCCCAGTCGAAGCTCGCGCCGGACGAGCACCGTGCGAGGCAAGGGCGACGGCTCATCCGCGCGCTTCTCCAGCAGCACGTAGCCCTTTTCGCCGAGGCGGGGTTCATAGCGTCTGAGGATCTCCAGCAAGGCGGGAGCGTCGTCCAGCACGGGCAATCGATCATCGATGCGGTCGTGTCGCAGAAGCACGAAGCGCGGCGCGCGTTCGCCTGTGAAGTACGCCCGGTTGAGCTCGGACAGCAGGGGCGTGTAGGCCGCGTAGCTCTGGAACACCGGCCGGGGCGCGTAGTTGAACTCGTTGATCAGCGCGATCGCCGCCGCGGAGTGGATCACGTCCACGCGCTCGTCGCCCACGATGGCTCGGATACGCGGCAGATCGTAGAAGCGGGCGATGCCCTGCATGCCGCGATCGCGCGAAGCTCGCAGCTCCGGCAGAGCGCGCCATTCCTGAATGCGCGCCAGGTGATACTCCTTCATTTCCTGCCAATACTGGCGTGTCTGTCCCGGAAGCGAAACCGAGCTCTGATAGCCCAGCGCCGCCAGTACCAGCAGGAACACCACCGCCAGCGGCTGCAGTTGCCGGCGCCAGCCGCTCGCGCCCGCGAGCTGCAGCCAGGCTCCGAATACCGGTGCGCAGGCGAACAGGATCATCGAATTGCCCATGTGGCGCGTGAATCCCGCCTTGAAGGCGAGGAACGCCGCTCCGAGTGTCAGCGCACAGCCCGCGAGCGTGCTGCGCCCATTCTGCGAGGTCCAGCCCTGGGTCAGCGCCAGCGCCGCAAGCGTGCCCAGCGAGAGCAGAGCCAGCCGAAGCTCCAGCGGCGGCCCGTCGGCCGACATCGCTTCGTTGTAACCGCTCGCGATCGAAAGCGATGTGCGCAGATACTGCGGCAGCGTGATCAGCGACTGTCCCAGCGCGAGCCACGTGCCCAGAAAGAGGCCAAGTCCCAGCACCGCCAGGCGCAAAGCGCGTCTGCGCTCGCCGGCGAGCGTGATGCAGACGATCATGAGCGCGTAGAGCATCAGATAACTGAACTTGACCTGCGCCAGCAGCGCGGCGGCCAGCAGGAACAGAGCCTCTCTCGCGCGCGGGAGTTCCGGCTTGCGGATCAGCAGCAGTCCGATGCCGGTGATCGCGATCAGCGCGAAGGCATCGAGTCCCGCGGGAATCCACAGCAGCGCCAGCGCGGTGAGCAGCCGGCTGCTCCAACCGCGAAAGGTGGCGACCAGATCAACGCAGGCCAGAGCGCAGAGTCCCTTGAGGCACAGTTCAAACCCCCAGAGCTTCGCCGCCATGAGCTCGGGCATGTGCGGTGCTGCATAGAACCATCCCAGCGGCCCGTAGGTGAACACGCTCTCTGTTCCAAGCGCAGTACCCTGCAGCAGTTGCCAGCCCTTGACGGCCTGCCAGGACTCGTCAAGACCCGGCGTGGCTGCGCGCGCGGGCAGGCTGAATTCCTTGAACAGGATAGCCAGCCACAAGAGCGCCCTCCACGCGAGTTCAACGCGCAGGGAGGATCCGGACGTCTGACCACCAGAACCACGCATTGCGCACAGCATCCCCCTCGGGGAGTGTCGCTGCAAGGATCAGGTACTCCGGCTGGCCGACGGGCAGATCCAGCTGGAGGGACTGCGGACCGCGATCGGTGGCCTCGCGGCCTGGTTCAAGCCAGCGCTCGGATAGGAGCCTCAGCTGTCCGCGCTCGATGACCGCGACGCGGACACAGATGCGTCTGCTCGAATCCCTGCCTTGCGGGTCGGACTCCAGACCGAAGCGCGCTTCGACGCGCCTGTCTGCGGGAGAAAGCGCGAAGGTCAGCGAGGACGGCGCGAAGCTGAAGACCTTTTCCAGCCCGCTGTGGTTGATGCGCAGCAGATCGCGCGGCGCGTCGATACCGATGGGGGCGCGCTCAAACAGGCTGGCGCCGATCCGCGCCGCCAGTCCCGTCAGCGGCGCACGCTGCAGTTCTCCGCGCTGGAACTTGAGTCCGAAGCGCTCCGGCCAGGCGAAGCGGAAGACCGGCGGGCAGTGGAAGCGGATGCGGCGGGGACGCGGCAGGGGCGTGCGCTCGTACAGTGCCACGAAGCCCTCATTGCCCAGCACCAGAGGCCCGAGCAGGAACGGTTCCCGGGCTAGCTCCGGCACGATGCGAAAGCTGCGCGAGCGACCCTGATCGTCTTCGATCTCCAGCATCAGCTCCGCGCTGCGGTACAGCAGGTTCACGAGCCTGCCCGCGGCATTCGGCCGAAGATCCAGAGCAAGCCGCAGCTGGTCATCTGCGACCTCCGGAACCGGGATCCACTCTTCCCAGCCGCACTCCTGCACCTCAAGCGGCGTGAGCGTCAGCCCGGACTCGCTCGCGCTGCGCTGCAAAAGCAGATCGCCCCGCTCGCTCCAGACCGGCTCGTAGGTGCGGAGGTAGTGGTCGAGCAGCTGCGAGTGCTCGTGCATCGGGAAGCGATCGTCGATCGTCGCGAGGCGGAAGAGCACGAACTGCGGCGGTCGCGTGCGGTAGCCGGCGACATCGAGCGACTGCAGCCTTGGCGTGAACGCCACGTAGCTGTGGGGAATGGGGCGCGGCTGGTAGTTGAGTCCGTTGAGCAGCGCGACGCCCTGATGATGGTTGTAGACGTCGATGGGGGCATCGCCGACGCGCGCGCGGATCTGCGGGCGGTCAAAGCGCGCAGCGCGCGTGAGCCTTTCGGAGTTCAACCTATCCCGCGCCTGCATGGGCGTGAATCCTGCCCAGGCGCGTTCGAACGCCAGACGGGGCCACTGCAGCGGCTCCGGTCGAGAGGTCTGTGGGGCGAGAGCCAGCGCAGTGACCGCCAGCGCGCTCGCGGCAACCCGCACTGCAGCCAGTCTGCCGCTGCCGCACAGCCACGGCGCCAGCGCCGCGAAACCGAGGAAATAGGGCGTGTGGTCGTCACCACGCGTGATACCCGCCTTCCAGGAAACGAAGTAGGCACCGGCCAGCGCCAGCTTCAGTCCGGGTCCGGATGAGCCGCGTAGCAGCAGCACGACCTGACAGGCCATGACCGCCAGCGCCAGCACCAGTTGATCCGTGGGCGGGGTCTTCGATTGACCGGAACCGTAGGCCGCAGCGATCTGCAGCGAGTTGTCGAACCAGGGGAGCAGGTTGGCGGGTGATTGCCCCAGCAGGATCCACAGCAGCAGCACGCAAGTCAGCATGCGGCCCAGATCCGCAACACCGCGCTTCCACTCGCGCGAGAAGCACAGCGCCGCGAGCGCGCCCGCGCTCGCCACCAGCAAAGTGAACTTGATCAGCGCCAGCGACGCGAGCAGTCCCGCCAGTCCCCAGCGCACCCAGGCCCGCTGCGGCTCGCCGAGCAGCACGCAGGCCGCCGCCAGCAACGCGATCGCATAAGCATCAAATTCCAGCGGAAGCACTGTCGCCAGCAGCACAGCCAGAGCGCGTTGCCAGAGCTGTTCCAGTCGCCAGAATGCGCTCGCCAGCACGCAGCTGGCCGCCAGTCGCCAACCCAGCTCGAAAAGCCAGTAGCGCGGCCACCACAGCAGCGGCTCATCCACCACGGTCGCGAACCAGCCCAACGGTCCATATGTGAAAGACCAGTCCTCGCCGACCTGCCAGCGCTGCGCCAGCAGACGACCGATCACGTGCGACCACGAAGGGTCAAGCGCATCGTCCGCGATCACCCGCGGCAGGGACAACTGGCCGAGCCACAAGAGCAGCACGCACAGGACCGAAAGGCCTCGATTCGTCCGTCCGTGATCTCGCATCGGCACCAGCAATAGCGGCCCGGAGGGCCGGAGTTCAAACATCCTTCACGATTGCTGGCGGGGTCGCGTCGCCAGCAACAACGCACCGCTGGGGACGGCCGCCAGCAGCAGGAGCAGGCTGGGTCCGCTCATGAGCACGGGGGCGAGCCAGCAAAGCGGATGGAGCAGGTCGAGCCAGGTATTGCGGTTCCTCAGCCGCCTTGCCACCAGCAGCACCGACAGCGTGACGAGGAACAGGAGCGCGATCAGGGAGCGCTGCCCGGAATCGGGAGCCTGCACGAGCCCCGCAGTCGCGAGCAGCAGGGCCAGTCCCGTGCACGCCAGCGGCTGCCGCATCGCCACCCAGAACCAGTGCAGGTAATTCGGCAGCCACTTCCACAGCTTGAAATTGCTCTGACCCGCGCTGCGATCGGTCCAGGAACTCGGCACTTCGCTCACGCTCAGGCCCATCTGCTGGGCCTTGACCGTCAACTCCAGTGCGATCTCGAATCCGCGCTTGCTCTCGATCTCGGTGTGGGCGAGGTACTCCGCGGCGTACGCACGGAAGTTGGTGGTGGCATCGCGCGTTCCCAGTCCCGCGAGATCGTGCAGCAGCCTGCCCGCCACGCACGACATCGTGCGCTTGATCAGGGGGCCGCCGGTCTGCGAGCCGCCCGGCATGTAGCGCGATCCTGACACGACCGCATTGCCCGCGCGGATCGCCGCCGCCATCTGCGGGATCACTTCCGGAGGGTCGGAAAGATCCGCCATGGTCGTCACGACCACATCGCCCGTCGCCGCCCGGAAGCCGGTGCGGATGGCGTTGGGCGCGCCTCTGCCGATCGTGTTGCGGGTCAGCTTCACCGCCGGTGACAGATCGCTCATGGCCCTGATTGCCGGCAGGGTCGTGTCCTCGTCGAAGTCGTAACAGACGAGGATCTCGTGCTCGACGCCCTTCAGAGCGCGGTCGAGCCTGCGCAGGCACTCGGCAATGTTCTCGCCCTCGTTGTAGACGGGCAGCACGACGCTGATCAATCTGGGTCGCATGGGGGGGCTGGTCGAAAGGACTGCGATTCTAGCAGGAATCTCAGCGCATCTTGAGGTTGAGCAGCACGATCCACGCACGAGCGGCGGTGCCCGGATCCTCGTCGGGAAGATCGAAACAGAGCATCAATTGCCCAGTCGCGCCCGCGGGCACAGGGTACTCGCGGGAAACGGGCTCGACGAGTGACTCCTGGGCCAGCGTCTGGATCGTGCCGTCGGAGCGCTTCCACTCCAGACGCCAGGGGACGGCGACGGCCCGCCCTTCCTTGCGCAACTGCAGCGGCGGCTCCATCAGCAGGCCGAAGGCCTGCTCGTTGCCCCACAACTGCCAGACCAGCTGAGCGGGTGCGCGCACCACCACGACTGCCTGGCCGTCCATGCGCCGCATGATCAGCTTGTTGTCACCCCGCACCGTGTCCGGAGGCGTGTCCAGGCACAGCGAAGAGTCCTGCAGCTGCCGGTCGCTGCTAGGGCCGTGAAACGGAGGGATGCCACGGCGGTGATATTGGAGCAGCAGATTGCGCACATGAAGAGCATCGGCTGCCAGGGCGGCCTGCTGGTAGCGCTCAGCCAGCTGGTTGGTGGGCACATTTGCATCGGCCAGTGCCTGCAACTCCATCGCCTCATGGGTGCGGATGGATCCGACCAGATAGGCCTCCTGATTTCCTGCTGGCTGCGCCTGCAGCATCAGCAGCGCAAGCGAGAGCGGCGCCAGAAAACGTACGGCAAGCCACGGCGTGGTCAGCGCCGTTGCCGCCACTGCCGTGAAAAATGGCAGCGGGAACGGAGTGTAACGATTGGCGACCATCGTGTTCTGGTACGCGGGTCGCGCATAACTCATCGACAGGCCATAGGCGAGTGCCGCTCCGAGCACGCAGAACAGGACGCAGGCCGGCAGGTCGGAACCGCGGCTCTTCCAGATGCGCGAGCCGTTCCACAGAAGGGCGGCGAAGAGTGCGGCGCTGATCGGATACCAGAGCCAGCCCTGCAACTGCGTGGAATAGGGGCCGAAGGCGATGCTCCAGTGGACGGGCACGTGGCTCAGCAATGTCGCCACCGACAAGGCGTATTCCGCGCGCGGCGGGCTTTCGTAGTCGACGAAGTACAGACCGAGCGAAACCAGCGGCAGCAGGCTGCCGCCAAGCAACGTCTTTCCGCTCGCTGTCCGGCGGTCGCTCCAGCCGCGCCACAGCAAGGCCGTGGTCAGCGGCAGCGTCAGAATGATGCCGTAGCCTCCGCACATGGGCAGTCCTGCCGTCGCAACCACTGCGGCGGCAGACCGCCAGACACGATCCTCACTGCTCGCGCGAGCCAGCGCCCAGATCACGAACATCACCAGCAGCACAGGCACGGCGATGCACAGCTGGAAGCCCATCAGCAGATTCTCGTGATTGGCGATCTGGAGGAATCCCAGCGGGAAGAACAGGTCCGCGAGATCCGCGCGACCGCGCAGTCTCACAGCGCAGCTGCGGCCGAGCACGGCGGCGATCAGCAGCAGCGTGACCTGAGCGTGCATACCGGAGCGGATGTCGTCGGTCAGGATGTACAGCGGGAACCACAGCAGCTTGGGCAGCGGCTCGCGATGCTCGTTGTGCAGCGCCATGAGCCAGTGGCCGAACCAGCCGCCCTCCCGGGCGTGCACGCCGTCGATCAGCGTGGTGTCGTCGGCAAAGAAGATGTTGCTCGCGTTGGTCGCGATGAACAGATGTGCGTCGAACGCGCACCAAAGGAGCAGCAGCCAGAACATGGCTGAGCACAGGCGCACGTAGCTGTCGCGGAGGGAAGTCGCCGATAACACCCCCGACATGGTAGCTATTCGAGGCGCTCGATGCGCACGTCCGCCCAATATGTCCAATCGCAGGCGGTATTGCCGGCGGAGCCGTTGGTCGTCCTCAGGTACAGCGAATACGGGGTCTCGAGGGCGATTTCGAGCTCGAGATCCTGCTCTTCGCGGTCTGCCTCGCGCACGCCAGGCAGGAGCTCACGCCGCATCCACTCGCGAATCTGACCCGGCTGGTCCTTCGTCAGCACGACGAAGGCGGCACCATCGGTGCAACCCGAGGCCCAGGCGTCGGAAATCAGGCCGAAGCGCCCGCGCAGGCGGTAGCGTCCCGGCTGCAGATCCCAGCGCGCGGTCGAGGGCGCGTGCATCAGCATCACCTCCGTGCCCTTGTAGGACACCGGATTGGGCGGCTGCGCCGCTCCCAGCTGAGCGGGTTTCGGGTCAAAGCCGCCAAGCTGGCGCTCAAGGGTCGGAATCTCGGCGGGCGGAGGCAGCAGACCTTCCACGCGCTCGACGCGCACCCTGAATTCAGGCTCAAAATGGCCGGAATAGCGGGGAACGACCACCAGCCGGAACCGGCGCACACCCGGCGGCGCCACGCCCGAGAACAGCTTGACGACATCCTCCTGGGAGATGATGTGAGGGCGCAGCAGATAGCCCTCGCGCAGGGAGCGCGGCACCACGCGGTGATTGAAGCGAACCTGGTTGTCCAGCTCGAACTCGCCCCATACCAGCGCCCCGTGCACAAGAAAGGTCCAGGCCTTGCCGGCGAGAGTGGGTTTGAGATCCACGGACACACGCAACGTCTGTCCGCTGACGTTGCCGATGTCGATCCACTCGTCAAAGCGGCCGGTGGTCTCCAGTGCCCATTCGCGGATCACCTCGCGCGCAGGTCCCTCGTTGCGCTCGAGCAGCAACCAGCCGTTCTCGATGAAAACCGGGCGGTAGCGGCGCAGCAGCAGCTCGAAGGTGTCGCCCTCGGCCGCCATCGGCAGGCGCGCGTCAATGATCCCGATCTGATGGAGCACGAAGCGCGGTGCGTCCGGACCCGCGTAGTGCGCCGCGTTGATCGCCGCCAGTTCCGGCATGTAGGTCTTGTAGCTCTGGAACACCGGACGCGGCGCATAGTTGAGCCCGTTGAGCATCGCGATCGACTGCCCCGTGTCGAACACGTCGATCGGCTCCCTGCCCACATGCTTGCACACGCCGGGCAACCGGTAGTGTTCCCTGATGCGGCGGTCGGAGATCTTCAGGGCCTCGTGCACACGCTCGAGGCCGGTCAGCGTGTTCCAGCGGCCGATGCACAGGTCCTTGTAGGCATACCAGTAGTACTCCCAACCGTGCTGATACAGCTGGATGGCGTGCAGATAGCCCAGGGCGCAGGCGCAGATCGTGCCCAGGCGCACGGCGCTGATGGACCAGCGCACAAGGCGCGAGCCCAGATCCTGGACGCAGCCGAAGGCGAAGAAGGTCGCGGAGGGCACGACCGCGAAGCTGATCATCGAGTTGCCCATGTGCCGCGTGAAGCCTGCCTTGTAGGCCATGCCTGCTCCCAGCAGCGCGATCAGGGCCATCGCCACGACGCGCGGATCACGCCGCTGCTTCCATCCCAGCAGGGTGACGACTCCGATCGCCGCTGCCAGCAGCGTCCAGATCAGCAGCAACTCGTGGCGCGAGCCGTCGAGCGACATCCCGTCGTTGTAGCCCTGGGTGACCCACCAGCTGGTGCGCACATAAGCCGGCAGGTCGGCCAGCGACTGCCCCAGCGCAAACCACACGAACCAGAAAGTCAGTGCCGCACGCAGGAGGAAAATCAGGCCCCGGCGCACCGAGTCCGAGCGCATCAGCGCCAGCGCGATCAGGCCGATCGCCAGGAAGAACACCAGCGCGTAGGTGAACTTGACCATCGCGATCGTGACCAGCAGCAGCAGCGCCAGCATTTCACCCGGCCAGCTGCGGGTTCCCGGTTCGAGCAGATACCGGACCAGCGCGAGCGTCGCGACGAAGGCGAAGCCGTCGAAACCCGCCGGGACCACCAGCAGCGCCAGTGCGAACAGCAGGCGCGTCAGGAAGCCGGGCGTCAGCCAGACCGCTCGCACGCAGAACATGACGAGCAGTCCCTTGAAGGCGATCTCAAAGCCCCACAGCTTCCAGTTCCACAGCTCTTCGACGTAGCAGGAAGCGTAGAACCAGCCCAGCCGGCCGTACGTGAAGATGCTCTCGACACCCAGCCGCGTGCCGTTCAGGAGTTCCGCGGCCTTGATCGCGTGCCACGACTCATCCAGCGACGGCGTCGCCGTTCGCTCCATCGGGCTGAACTCCTTGAACCACAGCGCGAACGCCAGCGGCGCCAACCACCAGAGATTCCACAGCAGCGAAGGCTGTGCGCGCGGGCGAGGATCGCGAGCCATGCTGCCCCTGATTCTAGCGTCGCATGGCCGCCGTGCGGGCGGGATGGCGCTGGAGGAAGCTCTCGAGCCGCAAGAGCGCCTTTTCGATCACCTCGAGCGAGGTTGCGTAGGAGAAGCGGATGTGCTGATCGACGCCGAAGGCCGATCCGGGCACCACGGCGAGGTTTTCCTGCTCCAGCAGGTCTTCGCAGAGGCCCGTGGAGCCGCGCTCATCCAGGTACGGCGCCACGCTGGGGAATGCGTAGAAGGCGCCTCGCGGCATCGGCGTCTCCAGTCCCAACGCGCGCAGACCGCTGACGATGCGCTGTCGGCGGCGATCGAACTCAGCGCACATCTTCGTGACCTCGGGCGGCTCCTGAACGAGTCCGGCCTCGAACGCGGTCTGGGAGATGTAGTTGGGGGCGCCGGTCAGCTGGCTGTGAAGCTTTCCGACGGCGGCGGCGATGGCACGCGGCGCCGCAACGTAGCCGATGCGGTAGCCGGTCATCGCCAGAGCCTTGCTCGCTCCATCGATGATCACGGTGCGCTCGCGCAGCTCAGGGGAGATCTGCACCGGTGAGAAGTCGCGCTCGCCCTCGTAGATCAGACGCCGGTAGATCTCGTCGGAGATGATCCACAGGTCATGGCGCTGCGCAAGCGCTCCGAGCGCGCGCACCTCGGCCTCGGTCATCACGTAACCGGAGGGGTTGCAGGGCGAGTTGATCAGGATGCCCTTGGTGCGCGGCGTGATGGCGCGCGCGATCGCGTCGAGATCGGGGCCCAGATCGCCGCGCGAGGGGATGCTGACCGGAACGCCTCCGGCGAAGCGCACAATCTCGACGTAGCTGACCCAGGCGGGCAGCAGCATCAGCACCTCGTCGCCCGGCTCGATCAGCGCGAGGCACGCCCCCGAGAGCGCGTGCTTGGCGCTGTGGCAGACGGTGATCTCATTGGCGGCGTACGCAACCCCGCGGGTTGCAGTGACGTGCTCGGCGATGGTCTTGCGCAGCGAAGGCGTGCCCTCCGCGGGGGTGTAGCGCACCTTGCCCGAGCGCACGGCCGAGACCGCGGCCGACTGCACGGCCTCGGGAGCGTTGAAGTCGGGCTCACCGACGGTCATGTTGACCACGTCCCGTCCTGCCGCGACCAGCTCCTTCGCCCGGGTGTCTAGGGCGATCGTGGTCGACAGGCTCATGCTCGCTACCCGTTGGTTGGGCCTCATCGCTCCCATTCTCATGCCCGCGGCCGAAGGATCAATAGGGGGGTGATTTCCCTGCAGCCGGGCCCTGGACCTGCGGCGGGGGATACCCAGAGAGCCGGGGAAGAAAGCCGGCCCCGCGCAGTCCCAAGGGGACTGGGTCGCTGGCGGAAGCTATCGTACCCGCCCTCCGTCGGTCGCGACCCGCCATGCCCAAGTCCTTCCTCCTCCGCATCCTGCTGATCGTCTCCGGCGTCCTGCTGTTCGCAGGCTTCTTCGCCTTCACGACCTTCTTCTACAGTCCGTTCGAGTCCGACCTGGAGGTCGACCTCGCGGCCGTCGCGCCGCGCGATGTGGACTTCTTCGTCGCGCGCGCCGACCTGCAGGGAGTCATCGGCGAGTTCCCGCGGCTGGCGATCGAGCCTCAGCTGAAGCAGCACCCGGCCTTCCTCGCCTGGGCGGACTCGCGCCCGGGTCGCGAGCTGGGTCAGGAGATCGAGCGCTCGTTCCGCGAACTGCAGGGCATGAGCTCACAGCTGCCGTTCGGGATGCAGCTGCACGAGGTCTTCGGCGGCGAGGACATCGCGGTCGCGGGCTACTTCAAGGGCCGCGAGCTGGCGGCTTCGGACTGGGCCGTCTACGGCCGCACCAACTGGCTCGGCAAGCTGGCGGCCGCCGGACTGCGCAACCCGGGCCTGATCGGGCTCGACAAGCAGGGCTTCAGCGCGCGCGTCGAGGAGCAGTACGTCGAACTCAAGGGCGCAACGCTGCCGCGCACGCTGTACATCGGCCGACTGCGCGATGTGGCGATCGTCGCCACGAAGCCGGAGCTGGTCCAGGCCGCTCTCAACCTCGAATCCAAGAGCTTCGCGGATAGCTTCTTCCAGAGCGCCAGCTACAACGACTGGATCCAGAACGCCGAGCGCACCGGCGCGCGCGATGAGGTCGAGGTCTACGTCAATACGCGCAAGCTGCTGGAGAACCTGGCCATCACGGGCGCGCTGCCCGACACGGCATCGCAGGATTTCACGCCCGCGCTGCTCGGCCGCATGTTTCAGCTGCCGGCTCTCAAGAACCTGATGGGCGTCATCGGCACGCAGGACGGTCTGCAGGTCAATCTGCACGGCGAATTCTCCTCTGAGAAGATCAGCGATGACATGTCGCGACTGTATCGCACGCGCGGTTTCGACAAGGCGACCTTCGACGAGGTAGCTCGCTACGCGCCGCGCAACACGGGTCTCTTCGTGTACTTCCACGCTCCCGTCAGCACGCTGCTCAAGATGACGGTGACCTCGATGGAGCCGGCCATGCGCCAGAACATCGAGGATGCCTTCCGGAACACGGGGCGCTATCCCAAGCTCGAGTCCCTGATCGACGATCTCGACAAGGGCTTCAAGGACCGCTTCGCCGTCATCATCCGGCCCAACGACTACACCGAGGAGCCCGGCGGCCCGCCGCACAACAGCGTCGTCGTGCCCGCGGTGGGCATCATCCTGTGGCAGAAGGATCAGGGCACCATCGATGCGGTGCGTGATCTGATCGGCTCGCAGGGGCCGCGTTTCGGACTGAAGGGCAAGAACAAGAACGAGGCCGGCTACTACAAGTACCAGGAGGCCGGCTACCAGACCTTCGAGTTCTGGTCGGAGCTGATCGACGGCACCGGGGTCATCGTGATGGCCAAGTCCGGCGAGGTGAACATCATCACAAACTCGATCGGCATGCTCGGGCACCTCGTGAAGACCTTCTCCGTCGGCGGAGAGAAGTACCCGCGCCTGTCGGAGGATCCGCGCTTCGTGATGCAGCTGCAGGACGGCCTCGACAGCGCCAACTTCGGACTCTGGCTCAACCCCGCCACGATCACGCCGATCCTGCGGCAGACCGCCGCCGAGCGCGCCAAGCTTTCGATCCGCGTCGACTACGCCAGCCTGCGGCCGATCGAGGAGCGCAAGTTGCTCGACGCCAACTACGGCGGTCGCAAGCTCTCCGATCTCTCGCCCGATGAGCGCAAGCGCTTCGACGGCGAGGTCAACGAGCGCCTCGACGCCATGCAGGCCCAGGTTCAGCGCGAGCAGCTGCCAGCGCTGATGAGCGAAGAAGAACGCTGGTTCAAGACCGCCGAAGCCCTCGACGGCGCGCTGATGTTCCTGCGGCTCGATCCCAAGGCGCTCGACTTCTCGATGCGCTCGCTGATCCCGCTCAAGCGCTGAAAGTCCCGACCGCGCTGTCCCCTGAAGCGCCCGTTCCGCTTTCGAAAAAACGTGAATTCGGCGACATAGTGCCGGTCGGTCTTCGGAACTGATTCCGGAGGATCGACCATGCTCACCTTTTCAGACTGGTCCGCGGGCAACTTCGCACATCGCAGCGCATTCGGATGCCGGCACAGCCGACACTCGCATGCGGAATCCGATCACACGCAAATTCATGGGGTGGAGCGCCGCAAGGCCGGGCCCGCCTTGCTGCGGATCCGCGCCATCCGGGCGCACCGCCATCTCGATGAGCTGCGCCGCAAGTGCGCATCGCGCCGGCTGAGCGAGGCCGGATAGGGCGTTTCCCGGCTCAGAAGCCGATCACGGGCCGGAACCCGATCTTGCACGAGGCGTGCGCGGCATGCGCGCGCCAGCGGAACGCGCTGCGGCACAGCTTCAGTCCGTCCGCGAAGGAGCCGCCGCGGATCACGCGCTGTTCGCCGTCGTGGCAGACCGGATCCACGCGCACCTTGGACTGGTAGTACTTCTGCGAGTAGCGGTCTTCGCACCACTCGTAGACATTTCCGAGCATGTCGTGGAAACCCCACGCATTCGGCTCGAAGCTGCCGACCGGCGAAGTGTAGATGTGGCCGTCTTCGAAGGGGAATTCCGGGGGCATCATCTCGAAGCGATTGGCATAGGTGCGGTCGCCGAAGTTGCCCTTGCCGCGCCCGTCGCGCGGATCCTCGCCCCAGAAATACAGCGTTGTGGTTCCGGCGCGCGCCGCGCACTCCCACTCGGCCTCTGAAGGCAGGCGGAAGCCGAAGTGCGCATTGAACGCGGACACATCGTCCCAGGAGACCTGCGTCACCGGGTGGTGGTCGAGCTCCTGCATCACGGTGGAATCGAGCAGCGGCAGCGGGTTTTCCCAGGTGGCGCGCGCGTGGGCGATCCACTTGCCCTCCAGATCGAGCGTCGTGCCCATCTGCGAGCGCTCGGCTTCGCTGTGGTAATGCGTGAGCGCGACGAAGCCGCGCCACTGTTCGACGGTGACGAGGCATTCCGCCAGATAGTAGGGGTGCGGCAGGCGCACGTGGTGGCGGGGACGCTCGCGCTCCTCGCCGACCGCGTCGGGTGAGCCGCGCACGAACTCGCAGGGTGCGATCAGCAGGAACACGATGCCGGACTTGTCGTGCCGAACGCGCTTGGCGAAGCCTTCGTGACCCAGCTGGGAGTCCAGCGGGGTGCAGCCGATCGGGGCCTTGCCGCGCTTGCGCGAGAACAGCGCGCCGATCCTGCCGACCACGCCTTCCTGCACGACTTCCACGACACCCGTCGGGCGCCGACGCGCTTCCTGCAGCACGCGCGAGGCCGAATCAGGCCGCTGCACCGGATCCGGATCGAGGCAGCGCAGGAGGATCGCATCCAGCTGATCCGAGCCGCTGTTGGGGTTGGTGGGCTTCGTCGCCGGCGGCAATTCGCCCGTCACCAGCTGATAGAGCGTGGCGCCCAGCGAGTAGATGTCCGAAGCGGGCGTGGGCTGCGCACCGCGCGTCAACTCCGGCGCCATGAAGCCCGGCGTCCCGCCCAGCGGCTTGCGCAGCATGCTGCCGCCCTGCGTGTTGCCGCTGACGCGGATCGTCAGGCCCAGATCGGTCAGCTTGACCATTCCGCGCCCCTCGCGCAGCGGAAAGCTCAGCGGTGCGCTGAGCATCATGTTGGCGGGCTTGAGGTCCTGATGCACCAGCCCGCGCTGGTGGATCAGATCGAGCGCGGGAACGATCTATTCCAGAACCCATTCGACGTCCTTGTAGGGCAGGCGCTTGTTGCCGCGCTTCCTGACTGTCCCGAGCACTTCGTTGAGGGTCGGACCTTCGAGGTACTCCATGCTGAGGAAGGCGAACTCGCCCGCCCGCGCGATGTCGTGGATGCGCACGATGCGCTCGTGTGACAGCGCCATGCCCCGGCGCGCCTCGCGCACCAGATCGTCCCAGGCCTGCGGGTCGCTCAGCAGCGACTTGGCGAGGAACTTGAGCGCGATCCGCTGCTTGGTAAAGCGGTCCTGGGCCAGCCAGACCTCGCCCATGCCGCCGCGGCCGAGGAAGCGCTCAAGCTGGTAGCGCTCGCCGAGCAGCAGGCCCTGCGTCAGCGGTGCCGTGCTGCCGCGCAGCTCCTGAAAGAGGGCCTCGGTGTTCTCCGGAGTCTGGGGTAGCTCCGGTTCGGTGGGCAACATTGGATCGTTCATGGGGGGGCCTCAGGTTCTGCATTGCGCTGCGGGAGTGCGCCTCACCGGCAATCCGGCGAAAATACGGTATCCGGGTCCCGTTGCGGGAATTCCCGGGGAGGCTCGTGGCAGTCCCGCATTCAGGCCCTTGGAGCGGCGCTGCCGAGGGCGGCGGCTCCCCTGAAACCGATGCGACCCCACCGACGCCACCCTTCACCGGACACCCGCGCCCGACTCCACAACCCCTTCTGGCAGGGCCAGCGTCGCCGCCGGCGCCAAAAAACCGGAATCCGCGAGAGGCGAGCGAGGAGGTTGGCTTTCTGCACTGGCTGCGCACCTCGCCCCGCGTGGCCGGAGTATTCTTCATGCTGCGCCGATTCATGAGCACCCAGCCGCCCCCCTCCAGCCAATCCAGCCCTTCCCACTCCTCAAGCACGCCCGGCTCGCGCCGGCAGGCCAAGAAGGACCTTCTGCGCAGCACGATCATCGGGGGGGTGTCGGATGGCTCCGACCTCGACCGGACGGTCAACCTGATCGACCGCGTGCGCAAGAACGACTCCGGTGCCGCGGATGAGCTGGCGTTGCGCTACCGGGACAAGCTGGTGCGCTACCTGCGGGTGCGCATGAGCGCCGGCGATCGGCGGAATTTCGACACGGACGACATCTTCCAGGAAGTCCAGGTGCGGATGTTCGAGAACCTCGAGCACTTCGAGTACCGCGGCAAGGGTTCGCTGTACGCCTATCTCAAGGCCATCGCCGAGAACATCCTGCGCGGCGAGGCTCGCTCCCCGAGTGCCTACGGCCGCGTTTCCGGCGAGACCGCCGAGCTGATCCTCAACAATGCCAAGGACTCCAACCGACTTCCGGAGGATGACCTGCAGTCGGCGGAGTTGCGCCGCATTCTCGATGAGACCGCGGCGGAACTGCCGGACAAGTTCCGCGAAGTGATCCTGTATCGCTTCTATCTGGAGGCGCCCTCCAAGGAAGTCGCCGAGTGGATGGGGTACGACGATCCGCACGCCGTCGACGTGCTGTACTCCCGCGCCCGCATGAAGTGGATGGAGCGGGCCGAGCCGCGCCTGCGCGCCTGGCTGGAAGGGGACTGAGCTCAACAGATTTGAGCGAAACAGGACTCCCCGATTTGCGGAGTCGGGGGTAGGCTCAACACAGGCGGCGTTGTCTACGCCTGCCCGCTCTCTCTCCCCCTTGCTGAGGATTCCCCCGCATGAAGCTGCACAGCGTCACGTCTGTCTGTTTTTCGGCCCTCGTCCTGTCATCCAGCCTGCTGGGCCAAGGCGCCAACGAAGCGATCTTTGTGGGTTCCACCATCGCAGGCTCCGCGGACCCTTATTGGGTTTATGAGCCCAATACCGGCGCATTGTTGAGCAGTGGTGCCAGTGTCACCAGCAACAATTGCACTGGTTCGCGCTTCCTCAAGGGTGGCACGGAGATCGCGCTGGCATCCTCGCTGGGCAACCAGATCACCAAGTCCAACGCAACCAATCCCGCCCTCACCTTCACGGTGCTGACTCCGCTCAGCGGCGCTTCCTACGGGATCGACGAGGATCACCTCAACCAGCGCATCTGGACGCTCTCCGATCAGGCGGGCAGTTTCGAATTGCGCGTGATCGACAACAATGCCTCCAGCCCGACCTTCGGCAGCATCCTCGGCAGCACGACCGGAGCCGCCGTGGGTCTTGTGGAGTCCTGGGCGCTCGCTCCCGACAAGAAGGTCGCCGTTGTTCCCGGGCTGTCCTTCAACGGCGTCATGGCGATCGTGGACACGGATCCGGCCAGCCCGACCTACCTGCAGGTTGACTACTCCAATCCCGTCGGCGGCATTCCGGGGTCCTACTTTGCCTTCGACATCGCGATCTCCAGCGATTCGCGCTGGGCGGTCGCGGCGGTCGGTGGCACGGGTGGCACGCTCTTGCCGCGCTTTGACCTGCTGAATCGCGTCTGGGTGGACACCAATCCCGCCAGTGCGGGCATTCAGCATGTCTTCCTCTCGCAGCCCAATGTCGGCAAGATCGAGTTCGTCCCGGGCACGGACTCGGTGATCTGCGGCGGGTTCGGCCTAGGCGTCAACGGCTGGGTCGGCCGAGCGGATCTCAGCACTTCCGCTCCCGCCAACTGGACCTTCACCGAGTTTGTTCCCGGTCAAGGGCTCCTCGAGAAGGCCAGCGGCATCGCGGTGTCGCCTTCGGGCCGCTATTGCTCCGCGACGGCGCAGAACCCGGCGCGCGTGCACATCTTCGAGGTCGCGACGGGCAACCTCGTGCGCACGATCAACATCAGCCTCTCCACGGCTGTCAACATGTACGAGTCGGTCTGGCGCGGTTCGCTCGACGCCGGCACGGCCTTCTGCTTCGGCGACGGCTCCACGGGTGTGAGCTGCCCCTGCTCGAATCCTTCGGGCGGCTCGCAGCGCGGCTGCGACAACAGCTTCGCCACCGGCGGGGGCCGGTTGCTTGCCACCGGCATCGCTCAGGTCGGGGCCGACACACTGCGCTTCACCACGCTGCAGCAGGCGCCCAACGGCACGACGATCCTGCTGCAAGGCACCAGTCAGCTGGCGAATGCGGCGCCCTTCGGCATGGGCCTGCGCTGCGTGGGTGGCAGCCTCAAGCGACTGTACGTGAAGTCGCCGGGCGGCACGGGCGGCATCGCGGCGCCGACGGGCACGGATCTTTCCGTTTCGGACCGGTCCGCGGTGCTCGGGGACACGATCGTTGCCGGTCAGCATCGCTACTACATGGCCTACTACCGCGATCCGGTCGTGGTGGGCGGCTGCTCCGCGCTGTCGACGTTCAACGCGACCAACGCGATGGACGTCGTCTGGTGAGAGCGAGTCCGGCAGCAGTGTCCGCGCAGGACGTTCGGGCGGACAGGATCCTGAGTGGTGCCCCGGACTGGAGTCGAACCAGCAAGGGTGATTAAGCCCACTAGCACCTCAAGCTAGCGCGTCTGCCAATTTCGCCACCGGGGCACTCAGGACCTGATTGTCAGGGGGGGAGAGCATAGTGCCTGCCCTCCCTCCCTGCAAGAGGCTCGGCATTGCTACAGTGACCCCATGCCCCAATCCCGCGGTCAAGTCCTGATCGGTCAGGCCGGCGGCCCCACGGCCGTCATCAACCAGAGCCTCGTCGGGGTGATCGAGACGGCTCTGGAGCACCGCTCCGTGGGGGGGGTGCTCGGCAGCCTGCACGGCATTCAGGGCCTGCTGAAGGGCGATTTGATCGACCTGTCCAGGGAGCGTCGCAAGACGCTGGAGGCCGTGGCCCGCACGCCGGGCAGCGCCCTGCGTTCGGTGCGCAAGAAGCCGACCGAGGAGGAGTGCACGCAGATCCTCGCGGCTCTGCGCAGGCTGGATGTGCGCTGGTTCTTCTACATCGGCGGCAACGATTCAGCCGAGACGGCCCTGCTGCTTTCGAAGATGGCGGCGGATGCCCGTCAGGATCTGGTCGTGATGCACGTGCCCAAGACCATCGACAACGACCTGATGGTGACCGATCACTGCCCCGGCTATCCCAGTGCGGCGCGATTCGTGGCGTTGGCGCATCTGGGCGATGACATGGACAGCCGCAGCCTGCTGGGTGTCAAGGTCAATGTGCTGATGGGGCGTCACGCCGGCTGGCTGACCGCATCCAGTGCATTGGCGCGCGTGCACGATGATGATGGTCCGCACCTGATCTACTGCCCGGAGAATGATTTCTCCATGGATGGCTTCTGTGCCGATGTCGATGCCGTGATGAAGCGTCTGGGGCGCTGCGTCGTGGCCGTGAGCGAGGGCATCCACGACTCGAAGGGCAACCTGATCGGCGCGAGCGGCGAGCGCGACAGCCACGGCAATCAGCAACTGTCGGGCTCGGGACATCTCGGCGATCTGCTGGTCGCCGCGCTCAAGGCCAAGCTGGGTTCCAAACTGCGCGCGCGCGCAGACACGCTGGGCTACCTGCAGCGCAGCTTCGCGGGCGTCGTCAGTGAGATCGACGTCAAGGAGGCACGCAAGGTGGGCCGTTTCGCCGCGGAAAAGGCGCTCGGCGGCTCGACCGGCAGCGCCTCGGTCTCGATCGTGCGCAAGCCCCGCAAGCGCTATCGTGCGGATTTCCGCCTGACCGAGCTGGAGCGCGTGGCCAAGGAGCAGCGGCGCATGGAACCCGCACACTTCAAGGGCGGCAACGACGTCAGTTCCGAGTTCATTGAGTGGCTGCGCCCGCTGGTGGGCAAGCTGCCCCGCATGGCCCATCTGGCGGAAGTCCGCTACGAGGCTCCCTGAGCATGCTCTGGATGCGGCATCTGGTGCACGCCATCGTCGGCGGCTTCATTCTGTTCGCGTGGGCCGCGCTGGCACACATCGTGCTCGGTCTGGACACCGTCGGCCTCAAGCCGCTGCCTGGCGAGGCGCGCGTGCTGGCGGGCGCGCAGCAGGAGGTCTTGGAGCCGGGGCTGTATTTGTTTCCCGGCGAGGCCCTGCAGCCCGACCTCAACCTCAAGGAGCGCGAGGAGGCCATGGCGCGCTCGATGGAGAAGGCGCGCAGCGGTCCGACCGGGCTGCTGCTGTGGCATCCGCGCGGGCACGACTACCTGTCCAACGCGCAGTTCGCGCGCGAGTACGTGGGCAATCTGCTGTGTGCGCTGCTGGCCTCGGTGTTCCTCACACTGACCACTTTCCGTGTCACCGGCTTCTGGGCGCGAACGGGGTTCGTGACGATGCTGGGTGCCTTCGCGAGCTTCGCTGTCGACCTGCCCCTGTGGAACCGCTACGGCTTCCCGAGCGAGTTCCTGCTGGCGGCGCTGTTCGAAAACCTGGTCGGATTCACCCTTGTCGGGCTGTTTCTGGCCTGGAGAATGAAACCGGTGCTGCGCATTCCAGCGCGGCCCGCCAACAAGAACCGGAACGGATCCTGACCATGCTGCCTCTGCTGTTTGCCGCGCTGCTGACCTCACCCGTCCAACCCATGCAGGATGCCAAGCCGGCTCCCAAGCTGACCGGCAAGGTGCGCTTCGAAGGCGAGCGGCCCGAGGTGAAGCCGCTCACGGTCGATGCGGACAAGAGCAAGGGCTGCTGCAAGGAAGGCGAGTCGGTCAGCACAGTCGATCCGACGCTGCTGATCGACAAGGACGGCGGACTGGCCAACGTGGTCGTGACCATCGACGTCCCCGGCAGCAAGGTCAAGCCGGCCGAGAAGCCGGTCGAGATCGATCAGAAGAAGTGCAACTTCGAGCCGCACGTGATGATCGTGACCGCGGGCAGCAAGGTCGTGTTCCTCAACTCCGACTCGGTCGTGCACAACGTGCACACCTACCCCATGAAGAACGAGCCGATCAACAAGACCACCGCGCCCGGCGGCAAGGAGGAGCTGCTGATGGAGGTGGGCGACCGCATCAAGGTCACCTGCGACTACCATCCGTGGATGTCGGCGTGGATCGTGGTCACGGAGACCCCGCACCATGCGCTCACCAAGGCGGATGGCAGCTTCGAGATCAGCGGCGTGCCCCCGGGCACGTACAGCGCGACGTTCTGGCATGAGCGCCTCGGCCGCGTGAAGCAGGACGTCACGGTGGCGGCCGATGGCACGGCAGCACCGATGGAAGTCAAGCTGAGCGAGAAGAAGAAGAAGGAGCCGGCCAAGTAGCCGGCCGGGCGCTCACGCCGCTTCGCCGTCGGCCTCGTCCGAGGGCAGTTCCAGATCGCCGAGGCGCCTGCTGATGTCGAGCAGCGGTTCGCTAGGACTCCAGTCGTGGAGCACGCGGGCCACTGCCAGGAGAATCTGGTCCTCGAGGTTCTGGGTCAGCCGCTCGCTCTCGGGCATGCGCTCCGCCTGTTCGCGCAGATTGCGGTCGACAAGACTCAGGATGCGGTCGCGGACATCACGGGGCGCCTCGAAGGCCCGGCGCACGAGAGGCAGCAGGCGCAGGCCTTGCGCGTAGGGCAGGGCGTGCTGTTCGCAGAGTGTGCGCAGGAGAAGTTCAGGGGTCATGGCAGGGCGCGTCCGGGGAGTGGACGAGGCCGATGGGGGACTGCTTGAGGGGAAGAAGACATCTCAAAACTACCCCCGCGGTCCGCCCGGTGCGGCCTTCACGCCGTGCTAACTCAACGAAATTCCGCCGACCTTCGAAGCCAGGGCCTCCCAGCCCGGCAGAAGCAACTGCGGCTCCTGATTCAGGCTCGCGAAACAGGCGCGCAGATCCTGCGGCAGGGAATCCCAGTCCGGCTGCACGCCCGCTTCCAGCGCATGCGCGAGCCAGTCTGCCGCCTTGACGATCGCGCTGACGCCTTCGGTGCCGAGCTCGTGGTGCTGACCGATCGCCAGCGTTGCCGCAGGAGGCAATCCCCATTGTTCGGCGATCAGTCCGCCGACGTCGGCATGCGTGAAGCCCAGATGCGCGCTTTCCACCGCGTGCCTCGGCAGATTGTCGCGACGCGCCTGTTCCAGCACGACCAGGTAATTCTTTCCCAGTGCCTCGGCGAGCACCAGCTGCCCCAGATCGTGCAACAGACCGCAGGCATACAGCTCTTCGGGCCGCAGCTCGATCTGCGCCGTGGTTTCAACGGCGAGCGAGGCGCACAGCTGCGCACACAGCACGGAATGACGCCAATGCGCACGCAGGTCGAAATCCTCCGCCTGCAGATGCTCGAATTGCCGCATGGCGCAGGCCTGCAGGATCACGTTCCGAAGCACCTTGAGGCCCAGCACCGAAGCGGCTTGCTGCGGAGCGAGACACCGCTCCCTCAGTCCGTAGAATGCGCTGTTGGCGATCTTCAGCACCTTGGCCGCTAGCACAGGATCCTCGGCGATCAGGACACCGACATCGCCCACACCCACTTCGGGGTCATCGAGCAGCGCAGTCAATCGTCGCATCACCTCAGGCTGCGAGGGCAGACGAATGTTCGTGGAAACCAACTGTCGTGCGCGCGTGGTGATCATGATCGCAGCAGCTGTATCGGCCCGGCGCGCGCGGCAGGTGCAGAACGATCCCCACATCTTCTTCGGGATCTCCGGGTCTTGTGCTTGAGCAGAAGTGCGCATGTCGCTCAAGAGCGGGAGGGCGCTGTTCCGATCCGCATCAAGGATGAAGCGTGCACTTGTCCCCTTGCTCGCCGGGTTGCTACTGCAGACCTGGTTCCTCTCGCGTCCCGCGCTGGATACTCCGCTGCAGGCAGGCACGAGCGTGCCCATGGAATGGACGGGTCTGGCGGATCGCTGCGAGCACGCGCTCGAGGGCCGCGTGAAGTCCGTGCGCGTGCAGCGCGTGGCCGGCGCCGTCGAGACGGAAGTCACGCTTCAGGTATTCCGCAGACACCAAGGCACGGGTCCGGCGCAGCAGCTCATCCGCATTCCCGGCGGACAGCTCGCGGATGGCAGCGGTCTGCTGGTTCCGGGCATGCCGCGCTTCATCGAAGGTGAGGAACTCCTGCTGTTTCTGAGCCCTGAGAGCTCGCGCGGCTGGCGCGTTCCGGTCGGTCTGGACCAGGGCTTCTGGAAACTCACTCGGGATGGTGCGGGCCGCCGGTTGCTCGAGCGCCCCGGTTCGAAGCGCATCCGCGAAGACTACGAAGAGGCCATGCTCAAGGTGACGCAGGCGTTGACTGCGCGTCGCATCCGGGAGTCGGGCCGATGAGCTTCGGCCGTCGGGCGGCCTGGCTGATGACGCTTCTGTCGGCGCTGCTTCCGGCGCCTTCCGCGTCCGCCGATGTGCGCCTGATCCATCCGGGCAACGGCTTGCCGCTGCGCTGGAGTCAGCCGTCCTCCGTGAGCGTCGTGTTTCAGGCGCTCGGCTGCAGCGATCTGGTGCCTCTGACGCATCTGCCGGCGCTGCGCGGCGCCGTGCGGGCCTGGAACGGAGTGGAGCAGAGTTCCTTCCAGTTGGTCGAGAACACTTCTCCGAATCAGATGGCACGCACCGACTGGGGCAGCAACGCGCTGCACATGGTGCTCTTTGACGAGCAGGGCAGCAGCGGCTACTTTCCCGCAGGCTCCGGGCTCGTGGCGTTGACGCTGGTCTGGTACGGCAGCAGCGGCGTGATCAGCGATGCGGACATCCTGTTCAATGCGCGCGATCACGAATTCAGTGTGACGGGCGAAGCCTGGAAGTTCGATGTGCAGGATGTGGCGACCCACGAACTCGGGCATCTGGCTGGCTTCGACCACTCGGGTGTCGCGGGCTCGACGATGTATCCCTATGTGCACGGTGCAGAGCAATTGCACCGCTCGCTGGCCGCGAACGATCGCCACGGACTCTGCGTGGCCTACCCGCTGGATGCGGGTTCCCGCCTGGAGGGCCGGCTCGTGCGCGGCTCGGGCAGCGCCGTCAAGGGTGCACATGTCGTGGCGCGCGACGCGGCGGGCGAACCCCTGGCCTCGACACTCAGCAACTCCTCGGGTGAATGGAGCCTGCAGGGTCTAGAAGCGGGCACATACACGCTCTACGCCACGCCGCTGGACCAGCCTGTGGGCGCGGTCAATCTGGGACCCGGCCGGGTGATTCAGACGGATTTCAGCACGACACCTCTGGGAGCTCATGTGCTGGGCTCCGGGGACTCGCTGCAGACGGGCACTCGCACCGTGCGCGCCGATGCCGCTCTGTTGCTCGGTCGCAGCATGGAACAGTTTCCAAAGCGTGTCACGCGCGGAGAGATCCAGACGCTGACGATCCACGGAGCCGGTCTCACCGAGGGCTGCATGATCGCGTGCAGCGATCCGCTGGTGAGTGTCAGCGCGCTGGCGTGGAATACGACCCATGTGCAATTGCGCATCGATGCGGCGCAGGCAACGCGCGACGGACTTTGTGACCTGACGGTGACTCAGGGCGAATCGGCGCATACGCTGGTCGGCGGCCTGGAGTTGACCCCTGCGGATCCGGTCATCTCTGCCGTCAGCCCCGCGAGTGCGAGCACTGCGGGCGGACAGACGCTCACCATCACGGGCACCGGATTGCGCAGCGGTCTGCGCGTCGTGATCGGCGAGCATGAGTATGCGCTGGGTGAGGCCGGCGGCGCCGCCCTGATCAACGCGACGACGCTGACACTGGTGTTGAAACCGATGCAGGCCGGTTCGCACCCGGTGGTCGTGATCGATCCCACGGGTGTGGAAGGACGCTGGTCGAGCCAGCTGCTGGTGGAGGCCATGCCGCGCATCGATGCCCTCTTTCCGCAGGCAGGCTGGGCCGGCGGGGGCACCGAGGTGACGCTGCGCGGCGCCAACTTCGAGCCCGGCGTGCGCGTTCTGATCGGCGGTATTGAGCAGAGCGAGCTGACGCGCGAGCACTCGGGGCTCCTGCGCGTGATCACAATGGCGGGAGTGGCGGGTCAGCAGACGCTCGAAGTGCTCAATCCCCGAGTCAGCCCCGCGAGTGCCGGCTTCACGTACACGAACTCGATCGATCCGCAACTGCTGGCGGTCAGTCCCGCGAGTGGTCCCTCGAGCGGGGGATCGACCGTGTTTCTGCACGGCGAGAATTTCCGCAGCGGTTGCACCGTACGCTTCGGAGTAGATCCCGTCACGGGACTGGGCGGCAAGACTGCGACCGCGACGATCGTGCGCGAAACCGGGCTGCTGGAGGTCTTGACGCCCGCGCACTCTTCGGGCGCGCAGTCGGTGCTGGTGCTCGACGAGCGCACCGGTCAGGCGACGCTGCTCTCCGGCGCCTACACCTACCACGGCTCCGGTACATCCGGCGGGGGCTGCAGCGTGATCCCGTACTCCTCGGCAGGACCCGGAGCGGGGCTGGGCTGGCTGCTGGCGCTGCTCGGTCTGCTGTTGCGAACGCGCCGCGCGCGCACAGCGTAGGAACGGATCGGCGGTCAGGACGCTACGATGGGCGGGCATGTCCCTGCCCGTCATCGCGTTCGACATCGAGGTCGCCGGCTTTCCGTGGGAGGAGGTTGACGAGATCACCCGCGGCTATCTCGTGCAGCGCGAGCATGACGAGGAGCGCCGCGCCGCCGTGCCGGACCGCACGGCCCTCTACCCGGGTCTGGGCAAGATCGTCGCCATCGGCATGTGGCTGGTCGGCAAGGACAAGGACGGCAAGGAACTCGACCGCGGGATGATCCTGCTGGAGGGCAAGAGCGCGGAGGAGCGCACCTGGGAGAAGGTGCCGAATTCCAAGATCTTCCGCGGCAGCGAGACCGAGCTCCTGATGCGCTTCTGGGAGCTGGTGGCGCGCACCAAGGCGGGCCTGCCCCGCGTCGTGACCTTCAACGGGCGCGGCTACGACGGCCCGATGCTCTCGATCCGCTCCGCGCAGCTGGGCATCCGGCCTTCGCGCAACCTCGTCCCGAGCCGCTGGTCGATCGCGGAGCATTGCGATCTGTCTGAGATCTTCACGTATCAGGGCACATTGCGCGATCGCTACTCGCTCGATTACTGGTGCCGGCGCTTCGACATCGAGAGCCCCAAGGGGTCCATCGACGGCTCGCAGGTTGCGCGCGCCTATCGCGCCGGCCGCATCGAAGACATCGGGGAATACTGTCTGCGCGATGTGCGAGCCACTGCGCAGCTCTACAAGAAGCTCGAGCCGACGCTGATCCCGCTGTTCCAGGGTGCCTGATCTCATGGTGGAAGTCGAAAAGCTGAAAATCGAACGCAAGGACGAGCTCTCCGATCTGGGAACGCGCGGACCGCGCTGGACGCGCTGGGCCATCGCACTCCTGCTGCTGCTGGTGATCGGTTTCTTCCTGCGTGACACGCTGACCGCCATGGTCGAGCGCATGACGCAGCCCGAGGTTCGCACGCAGAAGATCGAGCGCAAGGCGCCGGCGAGTGCCGCGCAGGTCGCGGGAGCTTCGGCCAACGGCTACATCGTGGCGCGCGTGCGCGCCGCGCTGAGTGCGGACACCCCCGGACGCATCGTCGAGATGAATGTTCAGGAGGGCTCGCGCGTCAAGCGCGGCGATGTCGTCGCACGGCTGTACTCTGAGGAGTACGCCGCCGCTCTCGCACGCTCCGAGGCTGATCTGGCGTTGGCCGTCGCCGGGCACACGCGCGAGGAGGCATCCGTCGGCGTGGCCGAACGCGAGCTGGCGCGGGCTGCCAACGTCGAGGAGAGCAGTGTGGCGGAACATGCGCTGCACAAGGCGACGCATGTCGTCGCGGAACTCGAGCACCGCCGTGCCGTTGAGCTGCTGGCAAGCGGCGTGGAGAGCGCCCAGCGCCGCGACCGCACGCAGGCGGATCTGGACGCGGCAAAGGCCCGCGTGCGCGCAGCCGAGGCCGGCGTGCGCACCGCGGCGAGCGCCAAGGCCACCGCCGCCGCGCAGCTGGGGGTCGCGCAGGCGCTTGTGGCCGAAGCCAAGTCGCGCGTCGAGGTCGCCAAGGCCTCGGTGGCGCTGTCAAAGGCGACCTACGACAAGACCTTCGTGCGTGCGCCCTTTGACGGCGTGGTCGTGCTCAAGGACGCGGAAGTCGGTGAAGTCGTCAGCCCGAACGTCCAAGGCGGCTCCAATGCGCGCGGTTCGGTCGTGACGATGGTCGATTTCTCGACGCTCGAAGTGCAGGCCGAGGTCCCGGAAACCAGCCTGGCCGCCGTTGCCAAGGACGCAGCGGCCACGATCTTCCTCGATGCGCATCCCGAACAGGGCTATCGCGGCCGCGTCGATCGCATCTGGCCCACGGCCAACCGCACCAAGGCCACGGTGGAAGTGCGCGTGGTCTTCGAAGCGCCGGATGAACGGTTGCGGCCCGAAATGGGAGTGCGCGTCGTTTTCGGCAGCCCCGAGCGCGCACCGACGGATCCGGCGCAGCGCGTGATCGTGATCCCGGAAGCTTCGCTGGTGGCACAGGATGGTCGGCAGGGCGTGCTGCTGCTGGACGTGGACACCCTGCGCTTCGCCGCGGTCACGCTGGGCGAGCGCCGCAGCGGCAAGGCCATCGTGACGGCGGGCCTTGAAGAGGGACAGGAACTGGTGCTGACGCCGGATGCCGCCTGGAAACCCGGCATGCGCGTGCGGCGCGCAGCGGCTGCACCCTGAGGACCCGCCGATGGCTGAAGCAGCGCTGATCCAGCTCAAGGATCTCACCAAGACCTACACACGCGGCGGGGAGACGCTGCGCGTGCTGGATCAGCTGGCATTGACCATGGAGCGGGGCGGCTTCTATGCGTTGATGGGGCCTTCAGGCTCCGGCAAGACCACGCGGCTCAACCTGATCGGCGGCATCGACCGCGCCGATCACGGCGAGATCCGCATCGGCGGCATCGATCTGGCTCATCTCAACAACGCGGAGCTCGCGCGCTGGCGTGCGGCCAGCGTCGGCTTCGTGTTTCAGGGCTTCAACCTGATGCCGGTTCTCACGGCGCTGGAAAACGTCGAGCTGCAGCTGCTGCTGACCGATCTGACGCGCGCCCAGCGGCGCGAGCATGCCAGCTACGCTCTGGAACTGGTCGGACTTGCCGATCGGATGCACCACAAGCCCGGACAGCTCTCAGGCGGTCAGGAGAAGCGCGTCGCCATCGCGCGCGCCATCGTGACCGATCCCACGCTGATCCTCGCCGATGAACCGACAGGCGATCTCGACCGCAAGTCCGCACAGGCTGTGCTGGAGCTGCTGACAAAGCTCAATCGCGAGCTGGGCAAGACGATCCTGATGGTGACGCACGATCCGGCTGCTGCAGAAGTCGCTCGTACCATCGTGCACCTCGACAAGGGTCGACTGGGGCGAATCGAGACCCGCAGTCCCGCGGGAGCGGGCGGCTGATGCCTCCGTTTCGCCTGGTGTGGAAGAACCTGCTGCGGCATCGCACGCGTGCGCTGCTGACGGCAGCTTCGCTGGCCGTGGCGATCTTCCTGCTGTGTGTGCTGCGCTCGCTGCTGGTCGTGCTGGAGTCGGGCATCAAGGCCTCGGCCTCCAACCGCCTGATCGTGCAGTCCTCCGTCAGCCTGTTCGTGTACCTGCCCGAGTCCTACGAGGCCAAGCTGGAGCGCATCGAAGGGGTCGAGCGTGTCGTGCGCTGGAACTGGTTCGGAGGCTACTACCAGGAGCCCAAGAACTTCTTCGCGCAGTTCGCGACCGACGTCGAGGATCTCTTCGAGGTCTACCCGGAGATCGAGCTGGTCGAGGGTTCGCAGGAGGACTTCTTCGGCGACCGGCGCGCCTGCGTCATCGGCTCGGAGATGGCGCGCAAGTTCAACATGCGAGTGGGGGACACGATGCCTGTCATCGGCGGACTGTTTCCGCGCACCGACGGTCAGCCCTGGGACTTCCGGATCGCCGGCATCTACCACTCGGTCAAGCCCAACGTCGACAACAACACGCTGTTCTTCCATGCCGACTTCCTCCAGAAGGCGCTGGAATCCGGTGCGGCCAATGGTCCGGAAGGGGTGGGCATCTTCGTCCTGCGGCTCGAGCCCGGAGCCGATCGTGTGCGCGTCGCGGAAACCGTCGATGCGCTGTTTGCCGGCGGTCCTCAGCGCACGCAGACCACCACGGAGGCGGAGTTTCAGGCCCAGTTCGTCTCCATGGTCGGCAATGTGCCCTTCTTCGTCGGTTCGATCGGCGGTGGCGTGCTGATCGCGATCCTGCTGGCGACTCTCAACACGATGCTGATGGCGGCGCGCGAACAGACGCGCGACATCGGCGTGCTCAAGGCACTGGGATTCCGGGACGGAACGGTCTTCGGTCTGATGCTGGGGCAATCCATGCTGCTGACGGGTGTCGGGGGGATGGGAGGGCTGTTGATCGCACTCTCCTCCGAGCGGTTCTTCGCGCAGCTGCTCGGCACCGCCTTTCCCGGCTATCACATTGCGGCCGAGACCGTTGTCGAGGCCGTCATCGCCACGCTGCTCATCGGTGTGCTGGCCGGGATCGTGCCCGCGCTGCGCGCTCGCAAGCTGAGTGTGCTGACAGCGCTGAGGAGCGTGGGCTGAGATGGCGCTGATCCCGCTGAGCTACAACCTGCGCAGCCTGATCGTGCGCTGGCCCTCGACGATCCTGACGGTGCTCGGCATCGCGGCCACGGTGGCGGTGCTGGTGGGCGTCATGGCGCTCCAGCAGGGTTTCACTGCCCTGTTCCGTGCTCAGGGTCGGGATGACGTGGCGGTGTTTCTGCGTCAGGGTGCAACGAACGAAGGCGACAGCGCCTTCACGCGCGAGCGGGCGATGATCCTGATGAAGACCGTGCCGGAGATCGCCGAGGACGAGGCGGGGCGTCGGCTGGTCTCGGCCGAGTGCTATCTGGCCGTGCGCCGCAACAAGACCGGCGGCGGGGGAGAGACCAACGTCCCCGTGCGCGGCGTCATGCCGATGAGCTTCGTGATCTTCGGGCGGGACATCACCTTCTCGCAGGGACGCAACTTCACCCCCGGAACCGACGAGGTCATCATCGGCGCCAAGCTGGCCGAACGCATCGAGGGGGCGCGCCTCGGCGAGGTGCTGCAGTTCAACACGACGCCGTTCCGCGTGGTGGGGATCTTCGAGCATGATGGGCCGTTCAGCTCCGAGATCTGGGGCGATCACGATCGCATCAGCGAGGCACTCGAGCGTCCGGTGTACAACCGCGTGATCGCCAAGCTGAATGATGAAACGGACTGGCCGGAGCTGGTGCGGCGCATGGATCAGGACCCGCAGGTGCCCTCCAAGCTGCTCACGGAACGCGAGTACCTCACCTCGCAGACCTCGGCGTTCTCATTCGTCCTGAGCGCGCTGGGCGTGTTTCTTGCCGTCATCATGGGCATCGCCGCGGTGTTCACGGCGACCAATACCATGCTCACGGCGATCGCCGCGCGCACCATCGAAATCGGCATCCTGCTCTCGATGGGCTTCCGTCCCCATGCCGTGTTTCTCGGCTTCATGCTCGAGGCGCTGCTGCTGGGCATCATGGGCGGCATCGTCGGCGCGCTGATCGTGCTGCCGCTCAACGGCATCCAGACCGGTGCCATGAACTTCCAGACGTTCACCGAGGTGGCCTTCGCGTTCCGGGTGACACCGCAGATCCTGTTCGGCGCGATCGTCTTCGCTGCCCTGCTCGGCATTCTTGGTGGCGCGATACCGGCGTGGCGCGCAGCGCGCATGCGGCCGACCGAGGCGATGCGCAGGGGCTGAGCGTTCAGCGCGGGCAGTGCCAGCCGCGCTCGGCATCCCACGCCAGTCGCAGGCTTGCGCGCCGGACTCCCTGCGCCTCATGCGAAGCCGGTCTCAGATCGCGATCGCTTTGGTAGGCGTAGGAGAGATCCTTCCCGGCCGCTGCGGGCAGCAGAGCCGTCGCGCCCTCGGGCACGAGCGCGCGCAGAGCCTGTGCGCACTGCTCGGGTGCGGGCAGCGCATGCTGCTGCAGGCGTGCCTCCATTCGCAGCGCACCGAACACTCCGAACAAGGCCAAGGCGACCGCGCTGATCCAGGCCGTGCGCTGCGGCAGGCGCGTGAGCACAGCCGCTGCACACAGTCCGATCAGCGGGGTGATCCACAGTTGGAACTGCCACTGTTCCTCGGCGGTGTGCCGGTAGAACGCGAGCCAGTACAGCAGCATGCCTCCCGTGACGGCAAGCAGCACCCTGCGCGGGGCAAACCACGCGCCCGCCAGCCCCACGATCAGCCACGGCAGACCCGCTGACTGCGCGAGATGCTGCAACTGGATCGACAGCCAGCGCCACGGCGGCAGGCTGCCGTCGATCATCGGACGCAGCAGCTCCAGCGGACGCGAACTCAGCGATCCGGTGTTCAGCGCTCCCAGTGGCTGCGCGTTCCACGCATGCAGCAGCAGCGGCAGCAGTGCCGCGACGAGCAGCAGCGCGCCGGCGCGCCGATTCCGGGTGGCGAGAGCCATCGCTCCGGCGAAGAACAGCGGTGCGAACGTGACGCAGGATGCCGCCGCCAGTCCCAGTGCGCTGCAGACGAGCCAGCGTGCCCGAGGCTGGTCCTGCCAGCGCGCCCAGGCACCCAACGCGAACACCACGCCGGGCAGCGCGGGGTTCTCGAGATTCGGCAATGCTCCGGAATGCAGCGCAATCGGCGTGCTCGCCGCTGCGAGCGTGCCCAAGAGTGCGCGCCCGGCTCCGAACGGTGCCGCAAGCCACCACCACATCGCCAGCAGCGTCAGCAGATGCGCCGCGAGGAACGGAAGCGCTGCCATGCGGTGCCGCTGGGGCGAACGGAAGTCGCCGCCGGTCGCAGCGATGCCGAGGTAGCCGAGCCAGAACGCCGTCGGCGGATGGTTGCGGTACACCAGCGCAGAACCCCGCGCATCGTGCGCCTGCACCAGATCATCCATTCCGCCGATGCAGGGCGAGCCTTCCTCCAGCGCCGGATAGCCGTTCCAGCGCGTCAGGCCGTGCCTGTCGTACTGGGATGCGCTCAGCGCAAAGAAGGAACTTTGGTAGCCGCTGAAGTCACGACCCAGAGGACTGCGGATCGAATGGAGACCGCACAGAGCCGCCGCCAGCAGCAGCGCGGCCAGCACTGCGAGCGTGCGCGCGCGGCTCACTCGGCCAGCTTGAGCTCGGACTCCGTCAGTTCCCTGGGCAGGGTGACGGAGCTCAGATCAACCTTGGGGCACTGCGCGTAGAGGCCGTCGAGGTCGTAGTACTCGCGGGCCTCGGGCTGCAGCACGTGGATCACCACGTCGATGTAGTCGAGCAGCACCCACCAGCCCAGATCGGCGCCTTCCATGCGGCTGTGGCGCTCGCCGAGTCCCTTGAGCCGCACATGCAGCTCATCCGCGATGGCCTTGACGTGCGGTCGCGAATGGCCGGTGATGATCACGAAGTAGTCCGCGACGCGCAGGTGCTCCGAGACGTCGTAGATGCGGATGTCGGCGGCCTTCTTCTGCTCGGCAATCCACTGAGCGGCGGCGGCAAGTTGTTTTGGTTCGATGGCGAGGGCGCTCCTTGGCGCGCCAGAAGTATACCGAGCGGGCGTCCTAGGTCGAGCGGCGCTTGCGCCAGGCCCTGTAGAGCACCCAGCCCGCGGCCAGAACCAGCACGGCGACCATCAGACCCAGCAGGAACTGGTGCACGCGCTCCTGCGCCTGCGCCTCGCCCAGCTTCATCGTGATCCAGTAAGCGGCCCAGATCGAGGTGGGCACGGAAATCAGCACGCCCAGCCCGTCGAGCAGCAGGAAGCGCGCGTAGCTCATCTTCATCGTGCCCGCGAGGAAGTAGCCGGGGATGCGCAGGCCGGGCAGGAACCGGCAGGTGAAGATGGCCCAGTTGCCGTGCTCGGCGAAACGGCGCTCGAACTTGGCGAAACGCTCGGGGTGCAGCACTTTCGCAACCCAGCGCAGGCGCAGCACCGAGAGTCCGTAGCGTCGGCCCAGCAGGAACGGAATCGAGTCGCCGAGCAGGATCGCAAAGCTGCACACGATCGTCACGGGCAGGTACTCGACATTGCCGCGCGCGACCATGATGCCGGAGGGAATCAGCGCGGCTTCCTCCGGAAGCGGCGCGCCGAGTCCACACAGCATCAGCAGAGTGAACGGGCCCCAGTAGTGGAACCGTCCAAACCACTCCAGAATGTCGAGGGCAGCCAGCACGATCGGGCCAAGATGCTAGCGGCCGCTGCCGTCCGCGTGCGAGAAATGTTCTTCTGCTGCCTGCCTGAGGCCCGCCGCCTGCGGATGTCCTGCAGCCTCCGCCCGCGCAAAACAGCGCGCGGCGGCCTGCCAGGCCTCGGCGGGGGAGGCCGGCAGCGGCCGCAGTTCCTCGGGGAGCTCTGCCCAACCCGCCCAGACCGCACCCTCGTAGAGCGCCGCTTCGCCCGGGTCGGGGAGCACAGCCTGCGCGCGCTCGAGCACCTCGAGCCCGGCTCGGCAGTACGCCTCGCGCTCCATCGGGGTCAGCGTGCGCGTGCTGCGCGCCTCGTGGAACAGCAGGCTGTGCGCGTAGAAGATCCAGACCCCGCTGTCGCGGTCCAGCCACAAGAGCGCGTCCTCGGCGTGCCGATAGGCGCGTGCGCTCTCGCCTTCCCGCAGCGACTGGTCCATGCGCATCCACTCCACGGCACCGATCAAGGTGCTCAGCGGTCCGAGCATGCGACGCCAGGTGCCGCCGCGGCCGCCGATGGCGATCAGCAGCAACAGGATTCCGGCCAGAATCAGCAGCAATCCCTTGCCGCGACTCATCTCCGCCTCCGCACTCGCACCCAGCTCCAGCCGGCGATGACCGGAGTCAGCAGGCATCCGGTCAACGTCATGGCAATCAGCATCGGATCCGGCCAGCGCGGCAACCAGCCGAGGCGCAGGAAGTCGAGCGTGTCCTGCAGAGGCAGGCGGGTGCCGACGGCCAGCATCAGCGCCGCGACCAGTGCGATGGCGATCCCTGCCCGCATCCACAGTGAGCAGAGCAGGGTGGCGCACAAGGCCATGCTGATCAGCAGCCAGCCGTGCAGCAGCATGCGCACCGCACCGAGCCTCGACTGTTCGCTGCGCTCAAGCACATACGAATCCATCGGCGACCAGAGCGCGGCCGCGTGCTCGGGTTCGACCCGCAAATCAAGCACGCGCCGCGTGCCTTCCGCCGGCAGCGGAACCAGCAGGCGTCCGCGCGTGGCAACTTCGAGCACGGCATGCTCCGGCGCGTCCAGCCAGCTTGCGAGCATCCGAACCTGAGGCGCCCCGCGCGTGGCGATCAGTGCGAGTGACAATGCATCGCCCTGACCCTGTGCGGCAATGCGCACGCGCGCAGGTTCATGACCATCCACCCAGATGGCATCGTCGGCGGCAACGCGCGCACGCGCTTCAAAGGCCGCCTGCGGAGCCGGCAGCGTCTCGATCACGGCGGCGCTGATTCCAAGCCAAATGAGTGCTGCGCAAAGCAATCCCAGCAGCACGGAGGCGTGCAGCCGCAGCGGTGCAACCGAGCGCGTGCGCAGCCAATCGATGTCGTGACGCTTCCAGCGTTCGATCAACCAGGCCGCGCGTGCGCACAGCCCGGTGCCGACGATCAGGAGCACGAAATTCCAGCCATCGGCCCGCTGATTCCAGGCCAGCCACTGCGTCAGCGACAGAGGGCCCTGCACATACTCCATCCATGTGGGTGCGATTCCGGAGGCATGGATCAGCGTTGCCAGCAGTGTCAGGTGCAGCAGAAGCAGCGGCCATGCCAGGCTGGAGGCAAGGATCCAGCGAAAGACGGCGGGGACGATCATGCGCTCCCGCGCGCCTGCCGGTAGACCTCCAGCAGGCCCCCTTCCGGAATCAACTCGCGAGGCGGCCGCACTGTGGCGATCCGGCCATCGAGCATGATCGCGAGCTGGTCACAGTGCTGCAGCAGATCACCGGGCAGGTGCGAGGCGAGCACTACGGTGATCGACTGGGCGCGTGCGCGCGCCAGCAGACGCGCGAGCACCTCGAAGCCCTCCGCATCGAGACCGGCAGTGGGCTCATCGAGCAGGATCAGCTCCGGATCGGCGAGCCAGGCCTGAGCGAGGCCGAAGCGACGCAGCATGCCGCGCGAGCAGCGACCGATGCGCTGCTCCGCATGCTGCGTCAGGCCGACTTCGCTCAGGCTCTGCGCCACGCGGGCGTCGAGTCCGGCGCGCTCGAGGCCTGCGAGCTCGCCGAGCATCCGCAGCATCGTGCACAGGCGCAGCTCCGCGGGGAACGGCGTGTCTTCCGAGAGGTAACCCGTGCGTCGCTGCACGGCTGCGGACCCCGGAGAGCCGCCCAGCACCCGCAGCACGCCGGATTCGACGGGCTCCAGGCCCGCGATGGCGCGCAGCAGCGTGCTCTTGCCCGATCCGTTGGGCCCCGCAAGGCCCAGAAATCGTCCCTGCTGCAGCATCAGATCGACGCCGTGCAGAACGCGCGTGCTGCCCATCAGCCCGCGCGGGTAGGCCACGCACAACGCTTGAATGTCGAGGCAGGCGGCAGCGCTCACACGCAGAGGATAGCTCCGGAGGCCTTCACGGACTACCTTGGTGCGCATGCCGCGCTTCTATGTCCTCAGTGGTGCCGACATCGGAACCCAAGCCGAATTGAAGGCCGGGCAGGCCATTGGTCGCGGCGCTGACTGCGCGCTGGTGTTGCACGATGCATCGATCAGCCGTCTGCACGCGCGTCTGGAGCCGCGCGGCGCCGCCTGGTTCCTCGTCGATGCGGGTTCGCGCAACGGAATCAGCGTGCACGGTGCGCGCCAGAGCGAGCTCGAGCTCAAGGACGGTCTGGAGCTGCGTCTGGGCGAAGTCGATCTGCGCGTGCGTCTGCCCCGAGAGACCGTGCCGACGAGTGTGCCGACGAATGTGCAGTCGGAGATCGAGCTGGAGGAAATCGAGCTGGAAGAGGCGCCGGAGCCGGCTGCACCCAAGTCTGCTGCGCCCAAGCCGGTTGCGCCCAAGCCTGCTGTGCCCGCCTCTCTGGCCGCGCCCGCCTCTCCGGCTGCGTTGGCGGGGCCCGCTGCAGCCGGTCGCAAGCCGATCGGCGGCGTCCAGACCAAGGATCGCGGCATCCTGCAGTACAGCAAGGTCGAGAATCGCGGGGGTCTCTTGCAGAGCGATCTGGCACAGGCGCCCTGGTACACGCGGCTGGGACTGATCCTGGGCGCGCTGCTCGTGTTCGCGTTGCTGGGCTGGGGCGCCTTCCGGGTGACGCAGTTCTTCAAGCAGAAGACAGCGGGCGAGCCGCTTCCCGAAGAGACCGAAGCGCAGCCGCGCTGAGTGAATCCGGCGGCGTCGGCGCTGCGAAAAGCAGGCTGATGAGCGCTAGCATTGTGATCTACGGCGCCACCGGCGGAATCGGTTCCGCGCTGGCCCGCCAACTTGCCTCTGCCGGGCAGCCCCTGGTGCTTGTCGGCCGCGACGCCGGACGGCTTGCGGCGCTTGCGGATGAGTGCGTTGCCACGTCCTGCAATGCGCCTGAGGGCGGTTCTCCGCAGGGCGCTGCGATCACCGTCGAGGGTGATGCCTGCGATCCTGGTTTGCACGCGCGCGTTGCCGAGGCGGTCGGCGAGCGTTGTCGCGGGCTGGTCTACGCCGTGGGGAACCTGCGGCTGGGGCCCCTCTCTCGCGTCGAGCCGTCACAGGCTCTGGCGGACTTTCAGCTGCACGCACTCGGTGCGCTGATGGCCGCGCAGGCGCTCACGGCCGCTCTGAAGAACTGCGCCGACGGATCCGCCATCGTGCTGTGCTCCAGCATCGCGGCACGCAGCGGCTTTCCCAATCACGCTTCGGTCTCCATGGCCAAGGGTGCGGTGGAGGGGCTGACCATGGCGCTGGCAGCGGAACTGGCGCCGAAGGTGCGCGTCAACGCGATTGCGCCCTCGCTGACGCGCACGCCGCTGGCACAGCCGCTGACCGGCAACGAGAAACTGGCGGCGGGCATCGCCGCTCTGCATCCCTTGCCGCGACTGGGTGAAGCTCAGGATGCGGCGCAGGCGATTGAGTTCCTGCTCTCGGAACGCAGCTCGTGGATCACCGGTCAGATCCTGCCTGTCGACGGCGGACGCTCGAGCGTCCGCAGCAAGGGCTGAGCACGGACTCACAGTCCGACATTCATGCGTCCATGGCGAAGATGCGTCGTAAATCCGAGCTGCCGGTGAAGGACTGCACGGTATGCGGCCGGCCGATGGTCTGGCGCAAGCGCTGGGAGCGCGTGTGGGACGAGGTCAAGACCTGTTCCGAGCGCTGTCGGCGTGCACGCGGCACCAGAAATCCGCCAGTGCAGCGGCCGAGCAATCCCACGAGAAACGCAGGGCGTTGAGCGGACCCGAACGCGCAGCTTCTCCAGCGGAATGCATGGCACGACGGATGGCGCGTGCGCAGTCTCTGGCGTCTGCCGGGTCAAAGCACGGGGCTTGCGGCACGATTTCCCGGTGTGCGGCGATTGCGGACACCGCCACGGGGCAGCCCGCCTGCGCTGCTTCCAGTGCGCCGATGCCAAAGCCCTCGATGCGCGCCGGAAACACGGCGGCGGCCGCGCGCGCGTAGAGCTGCGGCAGCGCCTCCTCGGCGATCGGTCCGCAGAACTTCACGCGGTCGGCGATCCCCAGTTCCAAAGCCAGCGACTTCAGTCGCGCACCTTCGTTTCCCTTCTCCGCGCCGTGAATTTCCAGCGGCGGCAGGCCGGCATCCACGGCCAGCGCCCGCAGCAAGAGCTCGAGATTCTTGCGGGGTTCCAGATGTCCCAGCGTGATCAGGCCGGCTTGCTCGGTGGGGCAGCGTGCCAGCACCGGCAGGTGATCGGCGGAGTTGGGGATCACCGCAATGCGCTCGCTTGGGATCGACATGCGCTGGGCGAGTTCCGTGCGCATGGCTTCGCTCACGACGGCGAGCCCGCGCGCCCGCGACAGCGCGTGCGACAGCACGGTGCGCGCGAACCAGCGTTGCACCCAGCTGCCGAATGATGGATCCAGTCTCCGCAGATCGTGGATCAGCAGCGTGCAGGGCAGCGCATGCCGTCCGGCGAGCGGCAGATGAGCACCGTGCACGAGATCGCAGCTGCCGTGAGCGAGGGCACCCAGCAGGCGGTTCTCCGCGCGCACGCGCGCCAGCGGGGGATGGGACGGAATGTCGGAGCGCAGCACCTGCACGCAGTCCGGCAGCGTGAAAGCCATGCGCTCGCGGCCTTCGAGCACCAGCAGCTCGCCGCCGCGCTCGGAGAGCAGTTCCGCCACGCGCGGGAGCAGCTCCGCATTGTGACGCCGTACGCCACCCGGCGGCTGGCCCAGCACACTGCCCAGCACCAGCACGCGCGGCGCTCTCATCGGGCTTGCTCCTGCCAGATGGCTTCGATCCTCTGTGCGGTATGTTCCCAAGTGAACCGGGCGGCGTGAGCGGGCCCGGCCGACTGGCGCTCGCCGGCGCAGCGCGTCAGCGCCGCGCACACGGCGGGCAGATCCTGCGGCACGATGCGCAGGCCCAGCTCGCCGGACACTTCGGCCTGTGCGCTGCGCGGCGTCACCAGCACATGCGTGCCGCTGGCGAGTGCCTCCAGCGCTGGCAGTCCGAAGCCTTCGCTGCGCGCCAGCAACGCCACGGCACTGGCTCGTTGATACTCGATCGCGAGCGCCTCGTCGGGCAACTCGCCGAGCATCTCCAGCGCAACCTTCTGTCGCTGTGCCTGCGCGCGCAGCGCTTCGGACCACCCGGTCTGCGGACCGCTGATGGCGAGGGTCCAGCCGCCGAGCTTCGCGAGTGCCGGCAGCAGCGCATCCGCGCGCTTCTTGGGCCGTGTTCCTCCGGGGACCAGCACGCGCAGCTCGCGCGCGATCCGCGAATCCTCGCCGAAGCAACTCGCAACACCCCACGGCACGTGCCGGACACGCTTTCCGGCAAAGGCCAGTCCTGCGCGCGTGGTCGCGCTGGGCACGATGATGCTCGCTGCGCGCAGCGGACCTGCTAGGGCCCAGAATCGGTGGCGCAGGTCGCTGTTTTCGCGCTCTCCGAAGCGCCAGGGCAGTTCATGGATGGTCGCCACGATCGGCACTCTCGCGAGCAACGGAAACGCGGACACGAAACTGTGCAGGCCGCCGAGTCCGCGTGCCAGCCCGGGCAGATGCAGCTGGCGCCAGCGGCGCAGCGGCGCATCCGCAGGCGGTGCCAGACGAACCACCTCCAGAACGCCCCGTCGTTCGAGCGCAGCCAGCGTCTCCCGCGCCACGCGCGCCACACCCGCAGGATGCGGGTGCGTCAGCACGGAGCAGTCAAAACCGATGCGCATCCCGATCAGCGTACGCTCCACGAGTCCTTTTTCGTATAAGAAGCCCATGCTGCGAACCGCCACCGCCTGTGCCCTGATGCTGTCCCTGCTGCCGAGCTGCTTTCTGGCCCGCACGACGACCAACGAGCCGCTGTCCGCAGAGCGGCTCGCGGCGCTGAAGGTCGGACAAAGCACCGCGCAGGATGCGCTGACGATGCTGGGTGCCCCGCACGACGTGGTGCAGCTCGGACGGCGCTCGGCGTGGCGCTACGACTTCAGCAACTCCAAGCGCGCCGGTTTCTCGATCGTGGTTGTGACCCTGCTCAACGAAGACAGCCGCTCCGATCGCGCCTGGCTCTTTTTCGACGAGAATCTGGTGCTGATCGGCGCAGGCAGCACGCTGCAGGCGGATGCGAGCGAGTTCGCGATGCCTTGGTCCGAGGTCGAGGGTCGGTGAGCGCGCGTCTCACCGCCATCGGAGCCCTGCTCCTGTGCAGCGCCTGCGTCAGCGTCAGCTGGGAACGCAAGCTGCGCGATCTGCCGCTGCGTCCGGAGCAGTATCAGCAGCTGCAGCCCGGCGCAGCCACGCTCGAAGACGTACTGGCGAAGCTGGGAGCGCCGTTGGATGTCTGGGAGCTGGGTCATGGACGCTTCGCGCTGGCCTACGGCTGGGAGCAGAATCGCGAGCTGGGACTGTCGGTCAGCGTGCCGGTCACCCAGCGTCGGAGCGCCAACTTCGATTACGATGAGATCAATCTGCACACGTACGGCATCGTGTGCTTCCTTTCCGCCGAGCTGCGCCTTGAATCGCTCGAGGAAGGTCGCCTGCACGAACTGCGTGCGATGCAGCGGCGCCGTCCGGAGTACGAGGAGAACTGAGCATGGATCTGGGTCTCAAGGACAAGGTTGTGCTGATCACCGGTGCATCCGGAGGCATCGGGCGCGCGCTTGCCGAGAGCTTCGCGGCCGAAGGTGCGCAGCTGATCCTGCACGGCGGAAGTCAGCTCGCCGCTCTCGAGCAGTGGCTCGCGGCGCAGACCTGGCGGCAGCGCGCGATCGCCGTGGGTGCCGAGATCTCCGATGCGGCCTCGGTCGAGACCATGTTTCAGCGCGGTCTGGAACGCTTCGGGCGCATTGATGTGGCGATCGCGAACGCCGGCCGCTGGACGCCCGAGTTCCGGCTCGCGCACGAGGCCTCGGTCGAGCGCGTCAAGGGCAACCTCGCCACCAACCTGCATGGTGCGATCTGGACCACGCAGAGCTTCTTCCGCGCGTTGGCGAAGACCGGGCCGCGTCCGGGCGAAGGCGCCAGCCTGATCCTGATCGGATCGACGGCAGGTCACTTCGGCGAAAAGGGTCACATGGAGTACTCGGTTTCGAAAGCCGGCCTCTACGGCATCCTCTACAGCGCGAAGAACGAGATCGTCGAGCTCGATCCATACGGACGCGTCAACCTGCTTGAACCCGGCTGGACCGTGACGCACATGGCACGCGCCGCCTTGGAGGAACCCGGCCTCATCGCGCGTGTGCTGCGCACGATGCCCGTGCGTCAGCTTGCCCGCGCCACCGACATCGCGCAGAGCGCGCTGTTCCTCGCTTCGCCGCGTGCGGCGCGGCACGTTTCCGGACAGGTCATCACCGTTGCCGGCGGCATGGAAGGCCGCATCCAGTGGGAGACCGCCCAGATCGACGAAGCCGGCGTGCGTCGGCGCGTACACGAGGAGTGATGCCGTGAAGGTGCTGATCAGCGGAGCCAGCGGTTTTGTCGGGACGGCTCTGATCGAGGCGCTGCGCGCGCGCGGTCACGCCGTACGTTCCATCAGCCGGCGACCCGGGGCCGAGCATGACTGGAGCACCGAGAGCCTCTCGCGCGGTGTCGAGTGGGCGGACGCAGTGGTCAATCTCGCCGGCGAGAACCTCTTCGCGCGTCGCTGGGATCCGGTCTTCAAGCAGGAGCTGTGGCGCTCGCGTTTCGAGGGCACCAAGGCGCTCGCCACGCTGGTGGGCAAGCGTCCGGGCACCGTGCTGGTCTCCGCCTCGGCGATCGGCATCTACGGCGACCGCGGCGAGGAGGAACTGGGCGAGGACGCAGCACCGGGGCGCGGTTTCCTGCCGGAGCTGGCGCGAGACTGGGAGGAAGCCACGCGGCCCGCGGAGCAGGGCGGCGCGCGCGTCGTGATCCTGCGGATCGGCATCGTGCTGGGCCATGGCGGAGCGTTGGCGCGCATGAAGACGCCTTTCCGGCTGGGACTGGGCGGGCGACTCGGCACCGGCAGGCAGTGGATGTCGTGGATCGCGCTCGATGATCTCGTCGCGCTGATTCTGCATGCACTGGAACAGCCTGCGGCGCGCGGCGTGTACAACGCCACCGCGCCGCAGCCGTGCACGAACGCGGAGTTCACGCGCACGCTGGCCGGTGTGTTGCGGCGACCTGCGCTGTTTCCCGTTCCCGCCTTCGCGCTCCGGCTTGCGCTCGGCGAAGCGGCGCAGGTGCTGCTCGAAGGCCAGCGCGTGCTGCCCCGGCGCGCGCTGGCGGAGGGCTTCGTGTTTCAGGAGCCCGGACTCGAGCGCTGCCTGCGCAGGCTGCTGTAGAGCAGCGCAGCCGCGAGCAGCGAAACGCCCGTCAGCGCCAGCAGATTCACCAGATTGGCGAGGCGCTGGCGCAGCGGCCATTCGATCTCGAAGGAGCGGTACTCGACGAAGGCCTGCAACTGGGCTTCCTCGCCGGGTTGGAACGGCGCGCCGGGCGCGCGGCCGGCCGCCTCCGGATACAGGAAGGCCAGCGGATGGTGCAGGTTGCCGATGCGCACCTCGCCGGGCCGCACGGGTCCCTTGGGGAACCACTCGAGCCGGTAGCCGAACAATGGTTCGTAGGTCAGCAGCTGCGATTCACCGCGCAGCAGGGCGTCATCGCGGTCCGCGCTCAGACGGATCTGTCCGTCGACCACGGCAGGGATCGTGACGCGCGTGATCGTTGGCGCGGCATGCCGCTTCCATGCATCGACGACCGGACGCGGATTGTAGGGTTGCTCGGCGTAGACCTTGCGCGAGTGCATCACCTGCAGCGCAAGGAACACGGCCATCGCGACCCAGGAAGCGCGCGCCAGCCATGCGCGCCGCTCCAGACCCTCGATGGCGCAGGCGGCGAGCACCGCCACCAGCGGCACGAACATCCACAGCCAGCGCACGAAGCTCGAAGAGCTGCCCACGACCGGCAGCGACTTGAGCACGCGCTCCCACCCGGGGCTGTGCAGGTTGAGCGCCAGCGGCACGACGCAGATCAGGAGCAGCGTCGCCAGCGCCCAGCGCTGCCGGGCGAGCGAGCGCAGCGTCTCCGCGCGGAAGCAGAGCGCGGCTCCCAGCAGGATGGCGACCAGCGGCACGAGCGTCAGACCGAGATCCCACTCGTGTTCTCCCAGCATGAAGGGCTGGTTGACGAACAACTCGCGAGCCCTGTCCGCGGGCGGTGAGAGGAACAGCGCGCGGAACAGCAGCTCGAGCAGTGCCAGCGGATTCTCCGCGCCCGGCAGGGGATAGCCGCTGCGCGGGAAGCTCGACAGGAAGGCCAGAGCCGCGCACAGCTTGGCCGCGCACAGGCCCAGCATCACAAGCAGTGCGACCGCTGCGCGGCCCGTCAGACCCCGGATCGTTCCGCCGCGCAGCACATGGACGCAGGCCAGCGCTGCCAGCACCAGCAGCAGGGGCGGCAGGCCGTACACGTTGCCCGCCTGCAGCTGGTAGCTGAGGCACAGGCCGGCTCCCAGCGAGCCAGCCCACCAACCCGCGCGCGTGCTGGCCGGGCGCAGCAGCAGCCACGCGCACAGCGGCGCCAGCATCGAGGCGTGGAACGCGAGGTGTCCCACCGCCATGCGCGCGATGTGAAAGCCGTTGAGCGCGAAGAGAACGGCTGCGAGCGCCGCAGCTCCCGCACCCAGCTTCAGGCTGCGCCTCGCGAACAGCCACATGCCGACAAAGCCGGCGATCAGGCTGATCAGTGCCGTCCAGCGCACGGCGGTCAGCGGGTCCACGAAGGCACACAGCCACTGCGGGAGCGAGACATGGCCGTTGGCCGGATGCGCGTAGGCCGGCAGGCCCGCACCGAAAGCCGGACTGAACCAAGGCAGCGAGAACCAGCCGTTGTTCTCGATCCAGTACTCGCCGGCCAGCAGACGCGGCAGGAAGTACGCGTAGTCGTGACCGATCCGGCCCGTCGCGCCGGGCAGCAGCGAATCGGTGATCACCATCCAACTCAGGCAGGTGATCAGGAGGCACAGAAGCATCAACTTGCGCTCACTCATCGCAGGCACTCGGTATAGCCTGCGAGCGTGGCTCGTGCACAGCGTTCCCAGCTGAGTTCCCCGGCCCACTGCGCGCCGCGGAGGCTGTGAGCCTGCCAGAGCTCCGCATCCGCGAGGCACTCGCGGCTGCGGGCGGCGAGTCCTTCCGCATCGGCAGGATCGAGCAGCATGGCACCGGTCCCCAGCACCTCAGGCAGCGAACCGCAGGTCGAGGCGAGCGTGGGGATGCCTCGCAGCATGGCTTCCAGCGGAGGCAGGCCGAAGCCCTCGTCGAGGCTGGTGAACCAGAACAGGGCCGCGCGGTTCCAGAGCGGCCCGAGTGCATCTTCGGGCACGAAATCATGGCGTTCAACGGCCGCGCGCGCCGACGAGCGCTCCAGTGCCGCATCGAATTCCTCGGCGCCGTGGCCGCGCGGACCCGCAACGATCCAGCGCAGATCGGGCCGTTCGCGGTGCAGAATCTCGAAGGCGCGCAGCATCGCCGGATGGTTCTTGCGGCGATCGACGCGGCACAGCGTGAGGATCGCATCACGGCCGTCGCGCCGGGGCGCGCTCGGGCGCGTGCCGCGCAATGAGTGCTCGCAACCCAGCCAGGTGACGCGGATCCGGCTGCGATCCACGCCGAGGGTCGACACCAGATCCTCCGCCACGAACTGGCTGGGCACGAACACCAGCCTTGAGCGCGCGATTGCCTCGCGAGCCGATCTGGTCATGCGCTCGGCCGCCGCCTCGGAGAGAAAGCCGCCGCCGCGCATGTAGATCAGATCGAAGATCGTCACCACTTCCACCGCACTGCGCACGGGCAGCAGGCTGGGCTGCGTGTGATGCCAGAGCTCTGCTCCGCCGACCCTGTCATCGGCGCCGCGTCCTGTCCACCGGCAAAGGCGCGGAAACCAGCGTGAGGGAAAGCGCACGCGCGAGAGCCGAGCCCGGCCTGCATCAAGACCGCGTTCCTCCGCGCTTGAGCGATCCGGAGCCAGCGACCATCCGAACAGACCCAGTTCAGGACCATCGGGGAGTCGCAGCATGGCGCGCACGAGCTCGCGCGTGTAGCGGCCGATGCCCTCGCGGTTGATCAGCGCCGGGCGATAGTCGAGTCCTGCGCGCATCAGAGCATCCTCTCCGCCGCCTGCCGCAACAGCAGGGAAACAAGGCCTGAACCCAGCAGCGCCAGCGGGGCAAGCAACCATGCGCGTGCGTGCGGTGCGAAGATCTCTCCGGCGCCCAGGCGACGCAGTTCCACGCTCGCCAGCAGCGCCACGCCGGCTTCGGTCAAGAAGGTCATGAAGCCTGCTCCGCTGATGCCCCAGCGCGGCACAAGCAGCAGATTGCCCGCCAGATTGATCAGCAGGGCCAGCAGGGCCACGCGCAGGATCGCACGACGGGCGCCTGCGGCGACGAGCGCCGTCATCAGGCTCGCTCCGGCGTAGACGCAGGCTGCGGCCAGCAGCAGCCACGCGAGGCTGAGGTGTGCGCGTCCGAAGCCGGGCCGAAAGGCCTCCAGCAGCAGATCGCCCCACGGCATGGCGAGGCCGATCGGAATGCAGGCGCGCAGGAACAGGCGCGAGGCCAGCGCCCCGCTGGCAGCCCCCAACTCATGACTTGCGTGCGCGCGCGATAGCCAGGGCAGCGCCGCCTGCGTGGCGAAGATGGCAACCATGATGCTGTAGGACATCACCCGCATGGCGATGTGATACGGACCCAGTTCGGAAGCTCCGCAGAATGAGCGCACGAACAGCGCGTCCACATGGAAGTAGGCCTGCTGGCACAGGCTGGCGAGTCCAAGCGGCCACACATCGCTCAGCAGAGCGATCAGGGAAGCCGGCTGCGCTTCCAGCCTCGGCAGCCAAGGCCGGCAGGCCCGATGCAGCAGGAAATTGCCCAGCGTGCTGCCGGCTGCCACGCCGAGCAGATACAGCGCGGGTTCACGGACACCCTGCCAGCCCAGCAGCAGCACGAACAGGAGCGAGAGCGAAGCCGCGCTGATCCGCAGCAGCACCGGAATCCGCCAATCGATGCGATTGCGCAGCGGCACAGTCGAGAGTTCCAGCGCATGCGTCAGGGGATACAGGCTCGCCAGAAAGACCCATCCGATGCCGGATTCCCCGTAGGCCCATGCCAGCGCGGTGATCGCGAGGCTGCCTGCGCTTGCCAGCAGCAGGCGCAGCCTGCGCGCGGCGTGCAGCAGTCCGGCGAGCTCGCGATCATCCGCGCTGCTGCGCTGCACGCAGTACTGGCCGGTGCCGAAGTCGCACAAGGTGTCCAGCACGACGAACATCGACAGGTAGAAGCCGTAGCGGCCGAAGGCCTCCTCATCGAGCACGCGCGCGATCCACCACAGCGCGATCAGCGTGCAGAGGGATCCGTAAAGCCTGCCGAGCACGAGCAGGCGCGTGCCCGACCAAACCCGTGCGGGAACGCTCGTCGCCGGTGACCGTGCCTGGCTCTCCATGCCGGCGAGCACTCTACGCCATCGAGCGGAGGCGGGGGAGGCTGGCTGGCAGCGAATCGCAAAGCTAGGATAAAGCGCATGTTCGCCCGCAAGCGGCTCGACATCTCGTGGTCCGACCTCGCACACGGCATGGCAGCCTGTGTGCATGCTCGTTCCCGTGCCGCCCTCGAGCACGAGATCGAGAGTTGGTTTGCCCCGGCCGCGGAACGTGATCCGGGTGCGGATCCGGCGGCTGTGGCCTGCCTCTCCATCCGCAGCGGTCTGGATCTCTATCTGCGCCTCTTGGCACTCCCGCGCGGTTCGGAAGTGCTCGTCTCCGCGTTGACGATTCCCGACATGTGGCGCGTTCTCGAGCACCATGGGCTGGTGGCGGTCCCCGTGGACATCGATCCACAGACTCTGGCACCGCGCATGGATGCGCTGGAGCGCGGTCGCACGGACCGCACGCGAGCGGTGCTGGTTGCCCACCTGCTCGGCACCCAGATCGATCTCGATCCGATCGCCGCCTTTGCAAGGCAGCATGGATTGCTGCTTTGGGAGGACTGCGCCCAGGCCTTCACCGATGCCGGATTCCGCGGTCATCCTCAGTCGGATCTGGCGATGTTCAGCTTCGGTCCGATCAAGACGGCCGCCGCGCTGGCGGGTGCCGTGCTGGTGATGCCGGATGCCCAAATGCGGGCGCGCTGGCGCTCGGCTCACGCGCAGTACCCGCTGCAGTCCACGCGCGGATACTTCGGGCGGCTGTGGAAGTACTCGCTGCTGAAGTTCCTCACGCTGCCGCTGCCGTATGCGCTGTTCGTGCGAGTGTGCGAGTGGCGCGGCACCACGCACGATGCCGTGATCCAGAGCACGGTGCGCGGCTTCATCGGGGGCGATTTCTTCGAACGCATCCGCCACGCGCCTTCGCGCGCACTCCTGAGTCTGATGGCACGCCGACTGCGCCACGCCGATGGGAGCCGGGTGCGCGCGCGCACGGCGCAGGCCGAGCGCCTGATCGCGCAACTAGGCCGCGAGTACACCGTGCCCGGTCAGCGGGCGCCACTGCACACGCACTGGGTCTTCACGGTGCTCGCCGATCGTCCCCAGGAACTGGTCAGCGCGCTGCGCGCCGAGGGCTTTGATGCCACTCAGGTCGCAACCATGAAGTCCGTTCCCGCACCGCAGGGTCGCTCCGAGCTGGCCCCGCGTCAGGCCGAGGAAATGCTGAAAGCGATGGTCTACCTGCCGGTGTATCCCGAACTGCCGGATGAGGAGCTGCAGCGGCTTGCCGGGGTGCTGCAGCGCTGCGCGCAGACGCAGCTGCGGCCGCTGGCGGGCTGATCCGGAAGTTTCTTCCCAGCCGTCGCAGCGTCCGCGCGCTCGCTTCTGAAAGGGAGGGGCGGTGCTCGGATTCCCGGGTGGAAGTTCACTTTCGCCGAGCCGGGCCTCCGATAGAGACGCTGAGGCGTTCTCTCCGATGTGCCATAAGCAGAGGCAAGGCTTCACTCTGATCGAGCTGACCGTGGTGATGGCGATCCTCACGGTGGCCGTGCTGTTCTTCACGCAGGTGATGCTGGCGTCGCGCCGTCTCGATCCTGTGGCGGAGGAGAGCCGGATGGCAGCAGAAGCCGCACGCATCCGTTTGGAGGAAATGCGCGCGCTGCCCTTCGAGCAGATCTTTGGCGCCTATCGCTCGGGTCAACCGAAGGCGCGCTTCGACGTGGCGGGCCTCAGTCCGGCACCCGGACAGGACAGCGTGGGACTCATCGAGCTGCCGGAACTGGCCGGCGCGCTGCGTGAGGACATCGAGAACAAGGCTTGGGGACTGCCGCGCGATCTCAACCGAGACGGCGAAGTCGATGCATCCGATCACGCGCTGGACGCCCTGATCCTGCCGGTGACGGTCCGCCTGGAGTGGGCCAGCAAGAACGGCAAGGACGGCAGGCGGTCTCTGGTACTGCATTCCATGCTCGCACGCCTATGAGGATCCACGCCCACAGCACCGGTCCTCGCGAGAGGACCTGCCCGCGGAGCGGCTTCACGCTGCTGGAAGTGCTCGTGGCTGCCGCGCTGGCGGGTGTGCTGCTCTTCAACATCCAGCTGCTGGTGACCGACGCACGTGAAGACCTGGAAGACACGACGCTCCAGAGCGAGGTCAACCTTCAGGCACAGCGCGCGCTCGATCGCATCGCGCTGGCCGTGATGGGGGCGCTCGCCAGCGATGTGCACGTCAAGAAGAGCGCCCCGGACTCTTCGGACACGATTCACTACACGTCGGTGGTCGGCTTTGAGGACGGACAGCCCGTCATCAGCGAGCCGCAGTCGATCGCGCTGACGGCTCAGTCGGGACGCGAGGTCAGCTGGTACTCGAAGCCGGGTACGAGCGAGGAAACACGCGTGGTGTGGGCGCGACATCTGCGCGAATTCTGCGCAGGTGAGGTCGCCAATGGATTGGACGACAACGGCAACGGTCTCGTGGACGAGAAAGGCCTCGCCTTCGAGGTCGACGGTCCGATGGTCACGATCTGTCTGACGATCGAGCGTCCAGGACGAGACGGCAAGTTGGTCACGAAGCGTCTGGAAACGAGGGTTACATGTCGAAACTGAACTCCAAGCGGCGCGGAGCCGTGCTGATTCCCGCGGTGATCTGCGTGATGACCGTTGCGGCACTGAGCACGGCCTATCTTCAGCTCTCGATGGACAAGTCGCGTGAAGCGCGCGGAGCCGTCGATCAGAAGAAGGCGTTCTATGTGGCGGAAGCAGGACTCGCGGAAGCGTTCTACGGCATCGCGCAAGGCAAAAGCGGTTCCGTGGCCGGACCGGATCAGCCTGCGGGCTTCGGCGGGGGAGTCTTCTGGGTCGAATCGGAGGATCTGGGCGCGGGCAAGGTCGCGCTGCGCAGCACGGGCCTCGTGGGCTCGGGTCGTGCTTCGCTGGCGATCACGCTGCAGCGCGATGCGGATGCGCTCGGCAAGCTGGGTCTGTTTTCCGAGCAGGAGATGCAGATCGAATCAGGAGCACTGCTGGATACCTACGACTCCGAGCTGGGCACGTACGCTTCCCAGGCGGCGATCGCCGAGACCGGTGACTGCGTCTCGAGCAACGGCAGCATCACGCTGGCGGGCGCGCCCGGCGCCCTCATCCGCGGCGATGCGCGCCCGGGGCCTCAAGGCAGCGTGATGCGCAGCAAGACAGCGCAGGTGACCGGCTCGATGGCTCCGGCCTCCGAACTGCGTTCGCTGGCCGAAGTGGACATCCCGCAGCCGACCCACGTCTCGGACTATGAACACGACCACGCTGGCGCTGCCTTCCTCGCCTCGGGCGATTACGGTTTCGGACAGTGGACGGTGCGCGGCGGCGGCACGCTGACCGTACGCGGACCCGCGCAGATCATCGTCGATGAGCTGAGACTCGAGGCAAACTCGCGCCTGGTTTTCGACACGGGCAGCGGCGCCATCACGCTCTGGGTGCGCAACCAGATCACGACCGACGCCGGAACCTGGCTTTCCAGCAGCGCCGAAGGGACGGATCGCTTCAGCCTGATACTGGGCGGAAGCACTGCCAGTCTGGCGGGTGGCGGCGTGATCCACGGGCTTGTCTATGCGCCTCTGGCGGAATTCGCCTGGCCGGGTGGACTGGAGCTTTACGGAAGCGTGGCCGCACGCCGTCTGACCATCGAGTCCAACGCCCGGCTGCACTACGACCGTGCGCTGGGCCGGGCTCCGGAGACTTCCAGCGGCATTCCCGAGCTTGTGTGCTGGCGGGTGATGGAGCTGCCCGATGTGCCGCTGGTGACGATGAAATTCGATCCGCTCACGGTGCTCCGCATCAACAGCGTGGAGCCGGTGAAGGCAGAGCTCGCGCACGAAGCGGCACTGACGGCCGTCGAAGACGGCGAGGCCGCAGAGGAATCGAAGACGCCGTCCGGAACGCAATCACAGTTGGATTCGTCCGACGAGAGCGGCGCCAAGAACGACTCCAAGCCGTCGAAGGGCAAGCGCAAGTCCGGCAAGAAGAAGTGGGATATGCCGCGCTCCGGAGGATTCTGAGGCCATGCTGCTCGCGCTAATGCTGTGTCTGCTGCAGGATCCGCCCGCCCTCGCCGAATGGTCGCGTCAGCGGACGGACCTCAGCGCGGCCACGGTGAGTGTGCGGCAGCAATGGCTCGCAGCCTGCCTCAAGGCTGGCGATGATCCGACGCTGCGCGCCGCTGCGCTCGAGATCTACGCCCAGATCGGGGGCAGGACACACCTCCGGCCGGTGCTCGAATGGCTGGCGGAGGATCCCACACCCCAGGCGCGCATCGCCGTGCGCTCGATCTGTGCGCGTGATCCGGAGGGCGTGGAGACTTTGCTCGCCATCGCATCGCATTCGGTTGCGCTGCGCCCCCAAGCCTGTGTGCTGGTGGTCGAGCTGGGCAGTGCCGCCTCCGCAGCGGAACCGCGCGTCGGAGAGCACATTCTCTCCATGCTCGCGGAACCTGAATCGCAGCTGTGCAGCGAGTTGGTGCTCCTGGCGGGTCGCGGCCATCTTCAGGCCGCGGTTCCGCGTCTCGTGGAACTCATGGCCGCCGAGTCATCCGGTCTGCGCCGCGATGCGCACTGGTCACTGCAGCAGATCACCGGCCTGGGTCTGCAGCCGCGCGCCGAAGACTGGCGCGTGTGGTTCGATCGCGAGCAGCAGTGGTGGCATGAGCGCCTGTCTCCGACTCTGGCTGCTCTGGAAGCGGAGGACCCGCTGGTTCAGCAACGAGGCCTGCGCGAACTCGGAGAGCGCCACTGGCGTCGCGGGGAACTTCGTCCCGCACTGGAGCAGTTTCTGACCCGCGCCGACGAGCCCCGCGCACGGCAGGCCGAGGCGCTGCTGTTGCGCTGGCAGGAATCGCAGCGGAAAAAAGTTCCCGATGCTCGGCCGATACGGCGCGTCAGTCCCCGGCGCGACATCTGATCGCTCAAGCCCGTCCAGCGGACACGTCGATGCGGGAATACCATGGCTTCTCGTCACAAGCGCCGCATCAAGCTGATCCAGCCTCGCCTGCAGCTGAAGCTGGTCGGAACCTTTTGCGGGCTGACGCTGCTGGCGCTGGGATTGCAGCTGCTGGTCTTCCTGGAGGGGATCAGCCGCATCGCCGAGCAGTTGCCAGCCGACCACGGTGTTCTGATGGATGCCGTACCCACGCTCGTGTGGCAGTCCAGCGCGCTCGCACTGCTGGTCGTTCTGCCGTTGGTGCTGTTCGTTGGCGTTCTCGTCACCTTCCGCATCGCCGGTCCGCTCTACCGCATCGAGAAGCACCTGCGCAGCCTGATTGCGGGTGAAGATCCCGGAGAGTGCCGCCTGCGCAAGGGGGATGAACTCCAGAACCTGTGCGGGCTCGTCAACCGCGCCACCGAAGAGGTGCGCCTGCGCAACGGCGCCGAACGCGGCAGCGAAGATCGCAAGGCGGCCTGAGCATGCTGGCCCGGGGACGATCCTTGCGCGCGACGATCATCCTGATCCTCGCGGCGGTGGTTCTGGTCTATGCGGTCGTTGACGCGGCCGTACAGCGCTTCATCGTCTATCCAAGCTTCGAACGGCTTGAAGAGCAGAGTGCCGAACGCGATCTGGAGCGCGTGCGCGAAGCGTTCGCCAGCGAGCTCGCGCACCTGGAGTTGCGAGGATGGGACTGGACGCGCCTGGCGGACGTGAGCACGCTCGTCGACGGCCGCAGCGCGCGCAAGAACCCGCTCGACATGCAGGTGCTCGCGCAGAACCGCGTGCATCTGCTGATGGTCTGCGGATCTGACGGCAGGGTGCTGTGGGGCGGCACGACGCGCGATCCCGGGGCTGAGCTGCCGGAATATGCGCGCTTCCGGGATTTTCCGATGGAGCGCTTGTCCGCGTCCCATCCGCTGCTGTTGCAGTTGCCGGCCGGTGGCCGGGAAGTGGTCAGCGGCCTCATGAAGACGGAACACGGAGCGATGCTCGTGTGCGCCCGACGCTTTGCGACGCCGGCTGGCTCGCAGGGCTCGGTGCTGATGGGCCGATTGCTTTCGGAGGCCTATGTGGACGGCCTCGCTCGACAGACCGGCGTTGCCTTCAGCCTGCGGCCGGTGGAGGAACCGCCGCGCGAGGCCGAGGCGCGCCGCTCCTTCGAGGAGGCCACTGCCACGGGGCTGCCCGTCTTGCGCGCCCTCGGCTCGGAAGAGCTCGAAGCCAGCCTGTCGCTGGTCGACCTGCAGCATGCTCCGATCGCGGTGATTGAAGCGCGCGTGGACCGCGCGATTGCGCGGCGTGGTACCAGAGCCATGCAGTATGCGCTCTCCTCAACCCTTGCCGCAGGCTTGCTGATGATGCTGGTGCTGCTTTTCCTGCTGCAGCGTGCCGTACTGAAGCCGATTGACCTGCTCACCCGGCACGCAGTCGAGGTGGGGCGCACCGATGCGCTGTCTCGCCGTCTGAAGTCCGCGCGGACCGACGAGCTTGGCGTGCTCGCGCGCGAGTTCGATTCGATGGTCGCCAAGCTCGAAGCCTCGCGCGCCGAGCTGCTGCAGACGGCGCGCGAAGCGGGCATGTCGGAGATCGCCACGGGTGTGCTGCACAACGTCGGCAACGTGCTCAAC
>SYGM01000088.1 GCA_005799545.1 Planctomycetia bacterium
CGGAGCGCACGGAGACCAGCAGCGGGTTGTCCTCGCAGCCGAGGCGCTTGCCGGTCTGCTGCTCGAGCTGCGCCAGCGCGGCCTCGAGCTCGGGCTGCAGCGCGGCGGGCAGCTTGCGGCCGGATTCGAAGTACTCACGGCACACGGCGGTGGTGATCGTGAAACCCGGCGGCACAGGCAGGCCGAGTTTGCACATCTCCGCCAGATTGGCGCCCTTGCCTCCCAGCAGTTCCTTGAGGTCTCGACCGCCGTGGGCCTGGCCCTTGGCAAAGGAGAAGATCAACCGCGCATCGCTGAGGGAGTGGAGGGGGGACATATCCCTACTCTCGACTAGAATTCCCCTGACTCTGAAATTCCGTCCAGCTTCCACTCGCGCCCGAGGTGCATTTCCGAGATCCCGCCCGGTTCGCTGTCCCCCGGCAAGGGGATCTGGGCGTAGAACCAGCGCTGACCATCCGCCGCCGTCTGCACCCCGCTGGAGCCCACAAGGCTCGCGTTTTCATCCAGCAGCAGCTGTTCGCCGGCCCACAGGCTGCGGTAGTCCTCGCGCAGGAAGCGCAGGCGCACCTTGCGGCCCAGCGCTGCGACCACCAATTCGGCCCGATCACCCTGCATGGTCGCGGGGCCCAGCGGCCGGGCCTTCGCGATCGCCCAGCGCGTGCCCAGCGGCGCGTACAGTTCCGCGCGCGCCTCGCGCCAGACCAGCTGTGACAGTCCTCGCTCAGCGATCAGGCGCTGGGATAGACAGCGGTACTCCAAGGCCGGCTCATCGGCCCGCACGGCCGTCTGGAAGCTGTGCCAGCACTGCTCCGGGCTGCGGTAGCCCACGTCCAGCACTTCGCGGACCGAAGGCGGGCTGACGCAGCCGACGGTCCCGAGCACCGCCACACTGCACAGGGCCAGCCCCAACTGGAAAAACCTGCCATGGCAGCGGGCTGTCGTGGGGGGAGGCGGGGCCATGGCTGGGACGCTCTGGAGTCGCGCGGCTCCACCCCCGCAGGGGCGGCGGCCGAAAGAAGACGGATCAAAAAACCCTGCGAGCCTCCCAACGCCATACACAAGCGTTGCGTAGTCGAAGGGCCTACCCTGAGGATGCTACCATCCTCGGCCCGCACTTTTCAGTACACCGAACATGATCCAACTCTCCCTCCGCCCTCTCGCGCTTGGTCTGGCCCTCGGATGCCTGCTCGGCAGCGCCTTCGCCAGCGGCACTCAGGACCCCAAGCCCGTTCCCTTGCCGAGCCCGACGCCGAGCCCTGACCCCGGTCAGGAGCCGCCGGATCCCAACTCCAAGGCGCGCGTCTCCTGGGAGCACGGCACCGACAACAAGGCCTTCGGCAAGGTCATGCAGGGCGATGTGCTGACGCACAAGTTCATGCTGAAGTCCTCGGGCGAAGCCGACCTGATCATCCGTCAGGCCAAGCCGACCTGCGGCTGCACGATGGCGCAGATCTCCTGCGAGCAGGCGGACGGCACGATGGCACCCTACGTGTTCGGCAACCCGATTCCTGCCGGCCGCAAGGTCGAGATCGGCGCCACGCTGCACACGCAAGGCAAGCGCGGGCATGCCTCAAGCCGCATCAACATCAGCACCAACGATCCCCGCGGTCAGATCTCGCTGGGACTCGAAGCGGATGTCGATCCCTTCTTCCAGATCAACCCCAACGTGATCAACTTCAACACGATCTCGTCCAAGGATCAGGTCACGGACAAGGTGGTCGTCAGCGCGACGCGCGGCGAGCGCCTGAAGCTGACGCTGGTGCGCGACAACATCCCGCAGGGCCTGCGCGTCGAGCTCGTTCCGCTGGATGCGGACGCCGAAGGCAAGGCGAGCCGCTTCGAGGTGGTTGCGACGGCTGGCCCGGGTCTGATCGAAGGCCCGCTCTCGGCGACGATCCCGCTGCGCAGCGATCTGCTGATCCCCGGCGGCGAGAAGCTGCCCAACGGTCAGATGCCGACCTACGAGGCCTCGATTTCGATCATCGCCAAGGTCACGGGCATGATCAGCTACACGCCGGGCTTCGTCTCGGTGGGTCTCATCCGTCCGGGTCAATCGCTCTCGCGCGTGATCCGCGTCAGCTGCTACGACCAGAACTACAAGCTGGGTGACATCCCGGTGGAGATCCAGGGCCGCGACACACCGGCTTGGGAGTACTCCAAGTGCTTCTCGACCTCCGTGCGCCCGGTGCAGGGCGAGAATGCGGTGGACATCGAGGTGCGCCTCAACGGCCTCCCGGACACGCTCAATGGTTCCTTCAGCGGCAACCTCGTGATCAAGGTGGGGCACCCGGAGAAGCCGGAGCTGCGCCTGCCGATCAGCGGCGTGTGCCGCGGCGGCAGCTCGGGTCCGACGCCGGGCGCGACTCCGCCGAAGTAAGGCGCGCAAGCCGACGGCTCCGACCGGGTGATCCCGGCGGCATCGCCCATGAACGCATCCCCCGCGGCATCCCTGTCGGTGCCGCGGGGGATCTGCTTTTCCGCCTGCGGCTGCAGCCTTTTTCCGCTTGCGGCTGCATCATGGCGCGGATCGGCGAGCAGCAGGCTGACGAGACGATGACACCGTGGGTGTGTGCCAAGCCGATCCCCCGCAGCGAATCGCCGCCCAACGCCACGCTGCCGACCCATGAGCCCTCCGTTTCGATGCTCGCCACGGTCACCGGCTCGGTCAGCTTCCATCCGGGCTTCGTTTCGGCGGGCCTGATCAGGCCGGGACAGTCACTGGCACGCACCATTCGCATGCAATGCCAGGATCCGGCTGGCGCTCAGACGCCGCCCCAATGACATCAACCCGGGTGTCGGACCGGCCCCGAGGTGACTCCGACCTGAGTGCAGGGTACTCTCGGCTGCGATGAGCAAGCAGCTGGGTGAGTTGTTGGTGGAGTCGGGTGCGCTTTCCGAGGCGCAGCTGCGCGAGGCACTGGCCTACCAGCGCAACGGCGGCCTGCACCTGGGCGAGGCCATCCAGCGGCTGGGCTTCGCGGATGAGGCCACCGTGGCCCGCGCGGTTGCCAAGCAGCAGGGGTTGCCCTTCGTGGATCTCGACAAGGGGCGCGTCAGCGAGACGATTCTCGCGCGCGTTCCGGCCGACTTTGCGCGCGAGCAGGGCATGGTCCCGCTGCTGGAGAAGGACGGAAGGCTCGTCGTGGCGATCGACGATCCGCTCAAGAAGATGATCGCCGAGCAGCTGGAGTTCATGATCGGCGCGAAGATCGGCTGCGCGCTGGCAACAAGCTCGGGACTCAAGCGCGCGATCGAGCGCTACTACGGCGAGAAGGCCGAGGACTCGGTGGCGCGCTCGATGCAGGTGCGTGCCGGCGAGGACGAAGGCGATGCGCCGATCGTGCGGCTGGTGACGCGCACCTTCCATGATGCGCTCGCGGCGCGCGCCTCGGACATTCACATCGAACCCGGGCACGGCCGCGTGCGCGTGCGCTTCCGCGTCGACGGCATGCTGCGTGACACCGCCGAGCATCCGCTGCACCTGCACTCGGCGCTGATCTCGCGTCTCAAGATCATGGCGAGCATGGACATCGCCGAGAAGCGTAAGCCGCAGGACGGGCGCATCGGGCTCAAGCTGGAAGGCCGTGAGGTCGACGTGCGCTGCTCGATCCTGCCTTCGAGCCACGGCGAGTCGATCGTGATGCGCCTGCTCGACCGCTCGCGCTCGCTGATCGGATTGCGCGAGCTGGGCTTCGAGGATGAGGACTACCGCTGGTTCCGCCGCCTGATCCAGCGCCCCAACGGCCTGGTGCTGGTGACGGGTCCCACCGGCTCCGGCAAGACGACCACGCTGTATGCGGCCCTGTCCGAGCTCAACCGTCCCGATGTGAAGATCATCACGGCCGAGGATCCGGTCGAGTACCACATCCGCGGGCTCAATCAGGTTCAGGTCAATCCCAAGATCGGCCTGTCCTTCGCACGCATCCTCAAGGCCATGCTGCGTGCGGCACCCAACATCATCCTCGTCGGTGAAATCCGCGATGCGGAGACCGCCGAGGTCGCGATCCTGGCCGCGCTGACCGGACACCTCGTGTTCTCGACCCTGCACACCAACGACGCGCCCAGCGCGCTGACGCGTCTGGTCGACATCGGCGTCAAGCCCTTCCTCGTCTCGGCCTCGGTGCAGGCCGTGATCGCCCAGCGCCTGGTGCGCCGGCTGTGCAAGGAGTGCTCGGAGGAGTACACGCCTGCCGAGACAGAGCTGCGCGCGCTGGAGCTCGATCCTGCGCTGCATCAGGGTCGCAAGTTCCGCCGCCCGCGCGGTTGCCGCGCCTGCGAGCAGACCGGCTATCGCGGACGTCTGGCGCTGTTCGAGCACATGGAGATGGACGGTCCGCTGCGTGAACTGTGTTTCCGCGGCGCGAGCCTCGAGGAACTGCGCACCAGCGCCCTCGCGAGCGGTGCGCTGGCGCCGCTGGTCGCCGATGGAGCGCGCAAGATCCTGCGGGGTGAAACCAGCCTTGCCGAGGTGATGCGCGTCACGCGCCTGGCGGCCGAAGCCTCGCTCTAGCGGGCGAGCTCGCGCCGGTAGAGCGCGTCGTAGCCCGCGACCTCACCCTGAATCGAGAAGCGCTGCTCGGCGATGCGCCGGCCTGCGGCGCCCATATCGAGCATGCGCGCCGGATCGGCGATCACGCGCTCGATCGCGCGGGTCAGCGCAGCACCGTCGCCCGTGTCGGCGAGCTCGCCGTTGATGCCGGGCTGGATCATCGCGGCGTACGCGCCCGCCTTGGATGTGACGCAGGCAGCCCCGCTCGCCATCGCTTCCAACGGCGTCAGGCCGTAGCCCTCGGACAGCGAAGGAGCCACGCACAGCGCGACGCGGCGGTACCAGTGCTTGATTTCGGTGAGAGGCTGATCGCCGAGAAAGACGATGCGCTGCTCAAGGCCGGCGCGCGCGATGCGCTCCTTGAGGCTGCGCAGGTAGTCGGCGTCGCCGGAGAGGCAGGCACCGCTGATGATGCCGGTGAACTGCGGATGATGCGGCAGCAGCTCGCACAGTGCATCGACGAACAGGTGCGTGCCCTTGTTGGGCCGCACGCGTCCGAAAACACCGATGCCGAACTCGCCGGGAAGGCCGCTCTCGCGCCAGGCCGCGCGTTTGTCCGGCGGAGGCCGGAAGGCCTCGACATCGATGCCATGGGGGAGCACGGCGTCGTGGCGGTCTAGGAACTGCGCCGCGTTCTCCGTCACGGCCACGATGGCATCGCTGCGGTTGACGATCGAACGCCACACCAGCCCGTGCCGACGCGGGCTGGGGCTGGTGTACACGAATCGCCAGCGCTGTCGCAGCACATGGCGCAGGCAGAGCCCGAGCAGCAGATCGCCGGCGCGGCGCGCGTGCCAGATCCGCCAGCGCGTGCCGGCGGGCGGCGTCCAGCCGTGGCGCAGAAGCTCGCTCCAGCGGATCGTTCCGGACAGGCCCAGACTGCCACGATCGAGCACCGCCAGAGGGCGAATCTGATGCTGGTGGGGAACCAGCTGCAGGATGGTCGCCGAAACGCCGGCGAAGCGCCGGTGCAGGTTGATCACCAGCACCTGCGCTTCGCGCAAGGAGTCGTTGTGGTTCGCGGCTCGCTCCGGCGGCATGGCCGACACTTTAGTGTCTGCCACGCCCCTTTGCCGCTGCGATCACAGCGGAGCCGTCGTGACCATCAGCCGGATCGACACCACCCGCAGGGTGTTGTTGCTCAGGTTCGACTGACGCCGCACCTGGAACTGCAGGTTGTTGATCATCGCCGCGGTCCAGTTGCCCGAGAGCGCGGTGATGTCGCCGGTCGCTCCGGCCCGCGGCGCACAGGTGTTGCCGCTGGTGAAGGTCGGGGTCGTGCGCCAGCCGCTGTCGAGGCCGCCGGGGATGAAGGCACGCATGCCGAGGTTGGCGCTCGTGGCGGTGTTGTAGCGGGCCACCACCTCGAGCTCGACCTTGGTGATGCGACGGCCGGCCGGGAGCGTGAAGCTCTCGAAGTCCGCCGCAGTCAGCGCCGTGGTGTTGCCGTTGGTGGAGTTGGTCGAGTACTGGCAGGCCGAGCTGTTGCAGTCATCGCAGGTCTGTGCGCCCGCGGCGTAGGACTCGTTGGTCCAGGCCGCATTGTCCGGCACGCTGGTCGCCCAGTGCGTCGTGCGCGTCGCCGAGGTGGTCATCGCCAGCGCGGAACCCGCCCGAATGAGACCGTAGCCGAAGTTGTCATCGACACCGCCAGCACCCAGATCCAGCGCGCTGGCGCGCAGGATGTTCTCGACCCCGGCCGGGCTCAGGCCCGGGTTGCGCGAGAAAATCAGGCCGCACAGGCCCGCCACCAGCGGCGTGGCGAAGCTGGTGCCGCTGCTGCTGCCATAGCTGGTGTTGCCCGCGTTGGTCGTCGACAGGATGTTGACGCCGGGCGCCACGAAGTCGAGGCGCTGGCCACGACCGGACCAGCTCGGCATCTGGTTGGCGGAGTCCGTAGCGCCGACAATGATCACATTGTCGTTGCGGTTGCCCGTGTGGTTCTCCGAGTTGTTGCCCGCGGCCCAGACCAGCAGCGCACCGCGCGAGCGCACATAGGCTCCCGTCGTCTCCACGGCCGGATCGGCGACGCCGGAGTAGCTGACGCTGATCACCTTGTCGCCCGCGTCGGCTGCCGCGCGGGCCGCCGCCGTCAGCTTGGCGATGTCCGTGCCGCCCGAGGAGAGCTCCGACACGCGCACTGGGCGGAAGCTCAGGTTCCAGCCCATGCCGCTGACGCCCTGCGCGTTGTTGCCCTTGGCTGCCGCCAGACCGGCAGTCATCGTGCCGTGACCGTTGAGGTCGCTGACCTGCCCGCCGGCGCTCTCCCAGCTGTTGGTGTTCACGTTGTAGCCTTCCTTGCGACCCGTGAGGTCGGCGTGCGTCAGGCGCACGCCCGTGTCGAGCACCGCCACCGTGATGGAGCTGCTGCCCTGCGAATGATCCCAGGCCGCGCAGGAACCCAGCGTGGCGTGGTGTCACTGCGAAGTGAACAGGGTGTCATTGGGGCAGCCGATCGGCGAGACGATCCAGTTGGGCTGGGCGTACTCGAAAGCCCCGGTTGCCATCAGGCGCACGGCCAGCGCGTATTCGTTGTCGCCGGCGGGAATGCGAATCACATACTCGTCAACTTCCGGGGCGGCGCTGATCAGCTCGAAGCTGCCGAGAATGTCGCGTGCCAGTTGCGCGCGGCCTTGCACCTCGCGCAGCGGCAGGTCGTACTTCTCGGCGTTTTCAACCTGCACGGGACGCACGATCAGCATGCCGCTGTATTCGCGCGAGGCCGGCTGCTCGAGGAAGTCCTCGGCACTCGGGATGCGGTGAACGGGATCCTGCGCGAAGGCCGAATGGAAGGCACAGTTCGTCAGGATGGAAACGGAGATGATGGACTTGCCGATCGTATTCATGTGTGAGAAGGGTTCTGCGGTCAGGGAATGGGGAATGTCCGCAGACTCTCAAAGTGACGGCGCGGGTCGACCTTTCCGCAGAACACGCAAAAATGCGCGCGGCCGCGGATATCGTGTCCGCGGCCGCGCCAGCTGAGTTCAGGACTCTGCGCGAATCAGAAGCGCAAGCTCGAGATCGCCTGTGTGGCGGAGAAGCGTACGCCCGGCTGCGGGTTGTCGAGCACGATGAACTGGGCGTAGAACGGCACGCCCACTCGGGTCGGATCGTTGGGGATCGCGAAGGACACCGTGCCGTGCCCGTCGCCCGGATTGACGCCGGAGAGCGCGGGGATGCGCTTCAGTTGGAAGCCCTGCGTCAGGTCCAGGAAGATCGTCGTGCCGTTGAAGGGCACGCCGCCGAAGTTGGGGTTCTCGCTGATCAGCAGGCCGGCCGTCTTGCCCGGCGTGGCGCGGTCGATGCCGACCGCGAAGCGATCATTGCCGACGAAAGCCGGCTGCGTGGCCTGAATCAGCGGCAGGAAGCCCTGTGAGGAGAGCGTGCCTGTGCCGAAGGCCACCGGCAACCGTCCGGGATTGGCTTCGCTGTTGAGCAGCGGACGCTCGAAGGGCCCCGAGCCGTTGACCATGCGCGGGTCGGTCAGCGGGCGACGCAGGAAGGCCGCCAGATCCGCGCGCTGCTGCACGGAGAGACCCAGCGGGATGATGTTGGGGTCCTTGTTGGGCGCGTTGAAGTCGCCGCCGGCGTTGTAGAAGTTGATGACATCTTCCAGCGTGGCCTTGCCGCCGTTGTGGAAGTAGGGACCGCGCTGCTCGACATTGCGCAGCGAGGGCACCTTCATGCTGCCCCGGTCGGCCGGGTTGTTGGTCACGAGGAAGCGGCCTAGGTCGTCGTTCTGCGGACGCACGCCGATGTAGCGGAAGGTGTTGTTGGTGAACTGATTGCCGGCGTGACAGATCGCGCAACGGCCGGGACCGGTGAACACATTCTGTCCCGCGAGTTCCTGCGCGGTCAGCGCCCCCGGCTGTCCGCCGAAGAAGGCGTCGATCGGCGCCTGACCGGTCCACAGCGAGCGCTGGTAGGTTGCCAGCGCGAAGGCGATGCGCACCGGCGTGATGTCCGGCGAGCCGAAAGCTTCTGTGAACAGCTGCGGGTAGCTGCGGCCGTTGATGTAGTTGGAGATGCTGGCCGGGATCTGCGGCGACAGGCGCAGCGGTGTGCTCGTCGTGAGACGGCTGGTGACATCGGCCCAGGTGCGGCCCTCATGTCCCATCTCCACGGATGAGAGGATCGGGCCGAGCGACTGGCTCTCGAGCGCGCCGCCGCCGGGGATGATCACATTGTTGGTCAGCGGATCGACGAAGTTCCCGCTGGCGCGGCCGTCCCAGAACAGGTTGGGCGAGTAGGCCGCCATGTGCATCGGCTGAGCCTTGCGGTTGGTGACCTGCGTGCCGAGGCGGAAGCGCGGGTCGAGCACGAAGTCGAGGTTGACCGCCATGTGGGCGACGCCGGGCGAGCCGAAGCTGTCATCCGGCGTGTTGAACAGATTGTCCGGACCGGGGTGACGGGTGCTCATGCCCGTCAGGCTGGTGCGCGGATCGGAACCGCCCTCCGTGGGCACGTGGCAGGTGCCGCAGGCGATGGTCTTGGAGCTCGAAAGCTGTTCATCCCAGAACAGCACGCGACCGAGGTTGGTCTTGGCGGCTGTGAGCTGGTTCTGCGGCGGAACCGGCGGGGGCTGCAGCGGCGGCGGGGTGCCGGGGCCGGGGCCTTGGGCCAGAACCGGCAGGCTGGCCAGTGCGAAGGCCGAAAGGGAGCCGAGGAGCGATCGGAGGTAGGTTGCGCTCATGATTGGGTGCAGTGGGTTGTCCTTTGGATATCCAACCACCCCGTGGGGACCTCTGCGGGGGCTGAACATGGAAAAGAATCCGAAATCCACATGAAGAGACCCTGAAGCCGGCGGGAAGGTTCGCCGAAAAGGCCGTTTCAGCCGCCGCAGGCAAGGGAAACTTCAGAAAGCGGACCACAGACTGGGTACTGTCGGTACGAGCCATGCGCGAGCAGAACCACATCCTGCTGGTCGAGGACGATGCCAAGCTGGGCGCCCAGATCGTCGCCAGTCTGGAATCGGAAGGCTGGAGCGTGGCATGGCTGCGGGACGGATCGCAGGCCCTGCAACTCGCACCGCGCGACCATGCGCTGTTGATCGTCGATCTGATGCTGCCCGGCGCGCACGGTCTGGACGTGCTCAAGCACTGGCGCGCGCACAGTGAGGCGCCCGTGCTGGTGCTCTCTGCCAAGACCGACACCGCGATCAAGGTGCGCGCGCTGGAACTGGGCGCCGATGACTACCTCACCAAGCCGTTCTGGCCGGAGGAACTGCAGGCGCGCGTGCGCGCTCGATTGCGCCGGCCGAACCTCGCTCCGCCAGGGCGTCTGGAGGCTGCTGGGTTGGCGATGGATCTCGCTGCGCGGCGCGCCAGCGCGGACGGAGCGGAACTGGAACTGACGCGCGTCGAGTTTGATCTGCTGAGCGCGCTGGTGCGACGCCGCGGCCAGGCCATCTCGCGCCAGTGGCTCGTGCAGCATGTGCTCGACCCCGAGCGCGAAGGCGGCGAACGCACGCTGGATGTGCACATCTCGCGCCTGCGCAAGAAGCTCGGCCCGCGTGGTGCGGCGCTGAGCACCGTGTGGGGGGTGGGCTACCGCTTCGAGTCGGCCGGAGGCGACTCTTGAAGCTGCGCGCGCGGCTGTTGTTTGCGCTCGTGCTGACCGCGGTGCCGATGGCGCTGGGCGTGGTGTGGATCGAGCGCGGACTGCAGCGCGAAGCGCAGGCCGATGCGCTCGCCGCCTACGCGGTGGAGCGCTTGGAGAACGGGGGCCGCGAGAACTGCGAGCGGGATCCGTTCGCCTACCAGGAGCCCCCCGCGCCCTTTCCGCCGCGTCCGCCGCGCCCCGATCTGCAGCCACCGCGTCCGCGGATGGCAGTGCTTCCGTCCGGCGGAGTGCGGCTGGAAATGTACGCCTACCGCTCCAACTTCATCTCTGACAATCCGCGTGCACCGTATTTCCCGCTGGAACTGCGCCGCGCCCTGACGGAAGGAGGCACGCGCGCGCACAAGGACTTCGACGAGCAAGATACGCACGGTCAGCTCGTCGCGTTGCGCACGCGGTGGCCCGAAGGGCCGCTGGCCTTCGTGCTGGCGCGGCGCGTGGTCGGAGGTCCGCGCGTGATCGATCGCTCGCCGTACGGCGTGGCGCTGCTCTTGAGCGGCCTGATGAGCGCGCTGGTGCTGCTGGCGCTCGGTCCGCTGGTCGGGCGGCTGCGCAGCCTGCGTGCGGCGGTCGAGAGTTCCGCAGCCAGCGGCTATGCGCAGAGTGTGCACGCGCAGGGCTCGGATGAGATCGGCGAGCTGGCGCGAGCCTTCAACAATGCCGGCGAGCAGGTGCGCGTGCGCATCAACGAGCTGGAGCTGCGCGAGCAGAGTCTGCGCAGCTTTGTGGAGAACACGACGCACGATGTGATGCTGCCGTTGTCGGTGCTGCAGGGTCACATCAGCGAGCTGGAGAAGACGGACCCCGCGCGCGCGCATGCCATGATCGAAGAAGCGCACTACATGGGTTCCTTGATCCACAACCTGGGCACCGCCGCCAAGCTGGAGACGGGCAAGGTCGGCCTGATGCGCCACTCGCTTTCCCTCAGCCAGCTGGTGGAGCGCGCCGTGGCCCGCCAGCAGCGCATCGCGCGATCGAAGGGCATCGAGCTGGTCCACGCTGTGCCCGAGGGGCCGGTGGAGATCGAGGCGGACGGCACTCTGATCGAGCAGGCGCTCTCCAACGTCATCCAGAACGCCGTGCGCTACAACCGCGCCGGCGGACATGTCGCGGTCGTGCTCGAGGAAGCGGCGGGGCGCTTTGCGTTGCGGGTGCTTGACGACGGGCCGGGCGTGGCGCCCGAGGAGCTTCGTCGGCTGACCGAGCGCAGCTACCGCAGCGAGGCCGCGCGTCTTCGGCATCCCACGGGTCTGGGTCTGGGACTTTCGATCGCCAAGGATGTGCTGGACCGCCACGGCTACGAGCTGGCTCTGGCCCCCGGAGCGCAGGGCGGGCTGGAGGTTTGCTTCAAGGGAGCGGTTGCCGGAGCTGCTTGAGCGTGTACCAGAGGCTGGCGCTTCGTATCATCCGCCGGCCCATGACACTCTCCACCCTGCGCGAGCTGATGAGCGAAGCGATCCGTCGCGGCGCCTCCGACCTGCACATCAACCCCGGCCGCCCCCCGGTGGGCCGAGTGGGAGGGGAGCTGGCCTCGCTGACCGACACGGTGCTCGACGATGCCGCCACCGAGCAGCTGTGCCGCGAGGTCACCGACGCTCGGCACATCGCCGAGGTCGAAGAGATCGGCTCGACCGACTTCGGTCTGGCGCACGGGGATGGCAACCGCTTCCGCGCCTCGGTGTTCCGCCAGCGCGGGCGCTGGTCGGCGGTGCTGCGCCTGATCCCGAACAAGCTGCTCTCCTTCGAGGAGATCGGCCTGCCTGAGCCGATCAAGCCGCTGCTGAAGAAGCCGCGCGGACTGATCCTTGTCACCGGACCCACGGGCTCGGGCAAGACGACCACGCTCGCCACGATGATCGACTGGATCAACAAGAACGATGACTGCCACATCATCACCATCGAAGATCCGATCGAGTACTACCACGGGCACGGCCGCGGTCTCGTGACCCAGCGCGAGGTCGGCAGCGATGTGCCGGACTTCAGCGAGGCGATGCGCCGCGCGCTGCGCCAGGACCCGGATGTGATCCTGCTGGGTGAAATGCGCGACCTTGAGACCATCTCCGCGGCGATCACCGCGGCGGAAACAGGCCACCTGGTGTTCGGCACCCTGCATACGACCGGCAGCGCGCGCACGGTCAACCGGATCATCGATGCGTTCCCGGCCAACCAGCAGGAGCAGATCCGCGCGCAGCTGTCGGTGGCGCTGCTGGCGGTGATGTCGCAGGTGCTCTTGCCGCGCAAGGACGGCAAGGGCCGCGTCGCCGCCTTCGAGGTGATGATCATGACGCCGGCCATCGCCAACCTGATCCGAAAGAACGAGACCAACAAGATCCCGAGCACGATCCAGACCTCGCGCAAGCTGGGCATGATCACGCTCGATGATTACCTGCTCGAGCTCTACAGGAAGGGGCTGATCTCCCGCGAGACCGCGCTCGAGGCCGCGCAGGATGACAAGGATCTGGAGGTCCGCCTGTGAGCGAGGGCGGTGGCGTCGTGCACCGCGCGGCCAGCACGAATCCGGCAGGCAACGCCGCGGCGGCGGGCCGCCGTTTGCTGGGGCAGATCCTCAAAGCTCAGGGGGTGCTGCGCGAGAGCCAGATCCAGGAGGCGCTCCAGGTACAGAAGAAGCACGGGGGGCTAATCGGCCAGCTCCTGATCGAGCTGGGCCATGCCAACAGCGCGCAGATCGCGCGCGCGCTGGCCGAGCAGGCGGGCCTGGAGTGGGCCGATGTCAGCAAGGCGCCGCCGGAGAAGGCCGCGCTGGCGCTGGTCGACGGCAGCTTCGCTCACACCTTCGGCGTGCTGCCCACCGCGGTGCAGGGTCGCACGCTGGTGGTGGCGATCAGCGATCCGCTCAACACCGCCGTGCTGGAGGATCTGCGCTTCACCACGGGCCTGGAAGTGCGTGGCGTGCTCGGCGATCCCACCGCGATCAAGGCGGCCGTGCTGGCCGCGTACGGCGAGGAGGGCACGCTCTCCGACGCGATCGCGGAAGCCTCCAAGGCGACCAGCGGCCTGGATGTGCAGTCGGCCGCCTCCTCTACGCCGGTCGTCCGCCTCCTGAACTCGATCCTGCACCGCGCCATCCGCGACCGGGCCAGCGACATCCACTTCGAGGTCTTCGACGGAGAGTTCCGCATCCGCTACCGCGTCGACGGCGCGCTGTACGAGGTTGAAGCGCCGCCCGCGCACCTTGCGCTGCCGCTGGTCGCGCGCATCAAGGTGATGAGCGATCTCGACATCACCGAGACGCGCATGCCGCAGGACGGCCGCATCGAACTCTCGATCGACGGCAAGCCGGTCGATCTGCGCGTGGCGACGATTCCGGGCGTCAGCGGCGAAGGCTGCGTGATGCGCGTGCTCGATCGCAGCGCGGTCGCGCTGGATCTTTCCAAGCTGGGGCTGGGGGATTCCGACCGCGAGCAGCTCGAGCGCCTGACGCGCTTGCCGCACGGCATCATCCTCGTCACCGGTCCCACGGGCTCGGGCAAGACCACCACGCTCTACGCCATGCTGCAGAGCGCCAACGATCCCGAGGTCAAGATCATCACGGTCGAGGATCCCGTCGAGTACGACATCGAGGGCATCGTGCAGGTTCCGGTCAACGAGGAAATCGGCGTGAGCTACGCGCGCGTGCTGCGCACGATCCTGCGTCAGGATCCCGACAAGATCCTCGTCGGGGAAATCCGCGATGCGGAGACCGCTTCGGTGGCCGTGGAAGCGAGCCTCACCGGCCACACTGTGTTCTCCACGTTGCACACCAACGATGCGCCGAGCACGGTGACGCGACTGGTGGACATGAGCGTCGAGCCCTTCCTGCTGACGGCGACGCTGGAAGCGGTCGTGGCCCAGCGTCTGGTGCGCACGATCTGCGGCGACTGCAAGACGCCCTACCAGCCTGAAGAGGAGACGCTGCGCGAGCTGGGGCCTGAAGGCGCTCGCATGGCGGGTGCCACCTTCCACTACGGCAAGGGCTGCGAGCGCTGCTACCACACCGGCTACCGCGGCCGCACGGGACTGTTCGAGATCCTGGTGGTCGACGAGGCCCTGCGCCGTGCCGTGCTGGCACGCGAGAGCACGCAGGTGCTGCGCCGGATCGCGATCGACGGCGGCATGCGCACGCTGCGCCAGAGCGGGCTGGAGGCGATCGTCGCCGGCCGCACCACCATCGAGGAAGTCCTGCGCGAGACCGCGCTGTAAGCTGATCCACTCTCCAGGCCCCGACGACACGCCGACGAACGAACCACATGGCGAAGAAGATCCAACGCAGCGCTCCCAAGGCCGCCCAGCCCGGCGGCCAGGCTTCGACCGAGGCCGCGCCCAAGGCGCGCAAGGGGCGCGTCTCCGCGCAACTGGTGACCGACTTCACCCTGCAGCTGGCGACCTTGAGCGAGGCGGGCATTCCGATCGCCAAATCGCTGGCGATCCTTGAGGGTCAGGCCAGGCCTGGTCCTTTCAAGACCGTGCTGGGGGAGGTGCTGGAGGATGTCTCGGCCGGCACGCCGCTGTCCGAGGCCATGGCCAAGCACGAGAAGGTGTTTGACCGGCTCTACAGCAGCATGGTGCGCGCCGGAGAAGCGGGCGGCGTACTCGACAAGGTGCTGACGCGCCAGGCCGAGTACATGGAGCAGGCCCGCGAGATCCGCTCCAAGATCGTCGGCGCGATGGTCTACCCGGCGGTGATCGTGCTGGTGGCGATCGCGGTGGTTTCGGCGGTGATCGTGTGGATCATTCCGCGGTTTGATGAAATCTTCCGCTCGTTCCGGATCACGCTGCCCACGGCGACGCAGATCCTGCTCGACACCAGCCGCTTTGCGGTCAACTACTGGTGGCTGGTCTTCGGCCTGCCGATCCTGCTGCTGATCGCGCACTTCGCGCTGATGGCGAAGAACCAGCCCTATCGCTATCGCGTGCACGGCCTTGTGCTGAAGATCCCGGCCATCGGTCCGGTGCTCTCCCGCTCGCTGGTCGCCTCGTTCTCGCGCACCTTCGGCACGCTGATCCAGGCCGGCGTGCCGCACCTCGACGCGCTGGCGATCGTGCGCGATTCGACGAGCAACGAGGTGCTGATGGAAGGCGTCGAGAATATCCGCAAGGTGGTGCGCGAGGGTGAAGGCATCGCGCGGCCGATGGGCGAGACGGGCCTGTTCGACGATCTGGTCGTCAACATGGTCGACGTCGGCGAGGCCACGGGCGAACTCGACAAGATGCTGCTCAAGGTCGCGACGGCCTACGAGGCGCAGGTGGATCGCACCATCAACGCGATGTTCAAGCTGATCGAGCCGGTGCTGATTCTGGTCGTTGCGGCGCTGGTGGGCTTCATCGTCGTGGCGCTGTTCCTGCCGCTGATGGAGATCATGAAGGGCATCCAGAGCGCATGAGCGCTCCGGGCTGACATCAAGATGCGCCTCTCGCTGCGCGTACGGGTTCTGCTGGTGCTGGTGCTGCTCAACAGCGCCCTGTTCGCACTGGGCCTGTACGCGCTGGCGCCGCGCGCCGATCAACTGCGCCGCGAATACGCCGGGGAGACTCTGTATGCGCTGCTGCGCCAGATCGAGCCGCAGATCGCGCCCAACAGCGATCTCTCGGTGGTGCCCGTGCTGAAATGGGGGCTGTGGCAGTCCTTCCCGGGTGCGATGGTGCTGCGCGCGAGCTACTCGCGCGATGCGGACGGCGCAGTCCGCCCGCTGGGCGCTTGGGTCAATCCGCGCGGGCGCTACCGACGGCCGGCGGACTTCGACGAGGGCGAGGTGCTCGGTCACATCGTGGCGGCGATCGAATCGCGCAGCACGCGTATCGAGGAGCAGGGCATCGCCGCGCCGATCCTCGACGCGCGCGGAGCCGTGTGGGGCGGACTGTGGCTGCCGCTCAAGAGTGCGCCGCCGGTCAATCTGATCGGCACGCTGCTGCCATGGTTCCTGCTCTCGCTGCTGGTGTTGACGCTGTTCACGTTCACCTTCCTGCGTCGCGCGATCCTCGATCCGCTGGGGCAGCTGGTCGAAGGGCAGCGGCGCGTACAGGCCGGCGATCTCTCGGTCCAGCTCGCAGTGCCGCGCCGCTCGGACGAGCTCTCCGATCTGGTGCGCGGCTTCAACTCGATGACCGCGGGCGTGCAGGGTTTCAATGAGCGTCTGGCGCGCGAGGTCGAGATCGCCACGGAAAAGGCGCGCACCGCCGAGGCCGCCGCGCGCACCCAGCAGCGGCTGGCGGCGATGGGCGAGCTGGCCGCTGGCATCGCGCACGAGATCAACAATCCGCTCGGCGGCATGCTCAACGCGGCGGAGGCGTTGGAGCAGGGCACGCTGCCGCCCGAGCGCCGCGCACGCTACTTCGAGCTGCTGCGCATGGGCCTGACGCGCATACAGTCGACGGTGGGACAGCTCCTGCGGCTGACGCCGCGCGCGGGCAGTTCCAGCGCGCCTTTCCAGCTTGCGGATGCGCTGCTCGACGCGCTGGGTCTGGTGCAGCATCGCCTGGATCGGGCGGGTGTCGAGCTGCGCCTGCTGGCGGATGGCGCAGTGCTTTCGCGCGAACAGGCTCATGCGCGCTGGCGTGCACTGCCCGCGCTCGAGGGTGCGCGCGGCGAAATGACGCAGGCGCTGCTCAATCTGCTCGTCAACGCGCTGGATGCGCTGGAATCCTCAGGCACGCGTCCGCCGCTTCTTGAACTGGAGCTGAGTCCGCTTCCGGAGGGGCAGCTCGTGCGGGTGCGCGACAACGGGCCCGGAGTGCCGCCTCAACTGCTGGAGCGCATCGCCGACCCCTTCTTCACCACCCAGGAGGTCGGTCAGGGCAGCGGACTGGGCCTCTCGATCGTCTCCGGCGTCATCAGTGCGCACGGAGGGCGACTGCTGCTGCAGAATCACGCGGAAGGCGGACTGGAAGTGCGCCTTCTGATCCCTCAGCATGAGGGCTCTTCCTGATGCAGGTGGAGTGGATCGGGTTGCCGGTGCTGCTGTGCGTCGCCGCTTTCTTCAGCGGCGCCGAGACGGCGCTCTTCGCGCTCTCGCCGGAGGAGCGCGAGCGATCGGGTGCGCGCGTGCAGCGCCTGCTCGCACGGCCGCAGGCGCTGCTGATCACGCTGCTGCTGGCCTTCAACATGGCCAACATCCTCTTCTTCGCGCTGGTGGCCTCGCTCCACACGGGCGACGATGCCGCGTCGGGACTCCTGTTCGGCCTCTACGCGCTGCTCGCGGCGCTGATCTTCGGCGACGTGCTGCCCAAGGCCCTGGCGATCTCGTTTTCAGTGCCGCTGGCGCGCTTTTCGGCGCCGCTGGTCGAGGCGCTGATGTTGTTCTTGGCGCCGGTGCGCCGCGGCATCGAGTGGCTGCTCGCCGCCAGCGTGCGCGCGCTGGGCAGCACGGCGCGGGAGGAGCCCTCGATCAGCCCGGAGACGCTGGGCGAGGTGCTGGAGCACAGCGCCCACCACGGCATGATCGGCGTGGGCGAGGCGGATCTGCTCTCTGAAGTCGTGGAGCTTGAAGGCCTGCGCGTCGGCGAGTTCATGACGCCGCGCGTCGACATGCTGCTGCTCGATCTGGAGAAGGACGAGGACGACAACCTCCAGATCCTGGCGCGCGCCCTGGCCGGCCGCTTCACCTGGCTGACGCTGGTCCGCGGCGATGCGGACAGCATCGTGGGCATCGTGCGCCTGCGCGATGTTCTCGCGCGCGAGGATTCGGCACTGGAAGATCTCGCGCAGCCCGCGCTGTTCGTTCCGGAAGTCGCCAGCGCGCTTGATCTGCTGCGGCAGATGCGCGAGCGCAAGGCCACCGAAGCGATCGTGGTGGACGAGTTCGGCGGCACAGCCGGATTCGTGACGCTGGAGCATGTCTTCGAGGAGATCGTCGGGGACCTGCGTCGCGAAGGCGAGAGCGAGGAACAGAGCGTTGAACGGCTGGACGGCGGCCGCTGGCGCGTGGCAGGCAACCTCTCGATCCGCGACTGGAACGAGCAGTTCGGCCGACAACTGGTGCCTGAGGGTTTTGAGACGGTCGGCGGTTTCGTCACGGCGCTGCTCGGGCGCATTCCGCGCGCCGGCGACCGCGTGCGCGCGCACGGTATCGTGATGGAAGTGCGCGAAGTGCGCGCTCGGCGCGTCGCCAAGGTCGACATGTCGGTCGAGGGCCCCCTGAAAGGAGCCCTGTGATGAGCCCGCTGGTTGACGTGCTGCTGATCCTGGGCTGTCTCGTGCTCTCGGCCCATTTCTCGGCCGGAGAAACGGCCTTCTACTCGGCTTCGCGCGTACGGCTCTCGATCGAGCTCCGCCGCTCCGGCTTCAAGGCGCTGCTCGCGCGCTGGCTGATGGCCGACGCGACCGCGCTGATCATCCTGGTGCTCATCGGCAACAACCTGGTGGCGGAGGCTCTGACCTTCATTTCGCAGGATCTGCTGGAGCGACTGGCGCTGCCCGACTGGAGCCATGAGTTGATTCTCGTGGCCGTGATCTCGCCGCTGCTGTTCTTCTTCGGTGATCTCCTGCCCAAGGAAATCGCGCGTCGCCGGCCGCACTCGGTGCTGGCGCGCACCCTGCCGCTGCTGGTCTTCGCGCGCTTTCTGCTGTACCCGCTGGAGCGCGTGCTGCGGCTGGTTTCCTGGCTGCTGAGTCGCCTGCTGGGTGCGGAGCGCGGCCGCTGGCGCGAAGCGCGGGGTCGCGAGACGATCCAGAAGCTGTTCCACGAGGGCCGTCTGCTTGGCACTCTGCCTCCGCAGGCCGAGCAGCTGGCGCAGAACGTGCTCAAGCTGCGCTCGATCCCGATCCAGCGCGTCATGGTGCCTTGGGAGCGCGTCGTGACGCTGGATGAGCGGGCTGCTCAGGACGCGCTCTACGCCCGGGTGGCCTCCACGCCCCACACGCGCCTGCCGGTGGTGGGAGAGCAGGGGGTCAGGGGCTATGTGCACCAGATCGATGTGCTGGGGGCCGGCCCGCAAGAGCCGGTGCTGGAACCCCTGCGTCCGCTGGAGGCGCTGGACCCCAACCTGCCCGTCGATCGGGCCCTCACGCGCCTGCGCCAGAGCGGGCAGCGGCTGGCCGTGGTCGGCAGCCTCGGCGCCCCGCTGGGTCTGGTGACCATCAAGGACCTCGTGGAGGAGATCTCCGGCGAGTTGGCCGGCTGGTGAGCTTTTGGTTGCAACCGGAGGGGGCGGCGTGGATACTCATGCGCCTCCCAGGCCCATGAAGCACCTGACCCAACCTGCCGCGCTCCTCTTTGCCGGGCTGGCACTCGCCAGCGTGGCGCTGGTCCTGCAGCCCTCGGCGAGCCCGCAGGGCCAGGGCGGAGGCCAAGTGGGCACCGAGGTCACGACCCAGTACATGGAGTCGTTCTTTCAGCGCCTGATGCAGACCCGCAGCCCCGGCGGTTTCGCCACGGCGGACTCCAACCACAGCATGATCGCGGTCACCGGGATGGACATTACCGGAGCCTCGATCCTGTACCTCGTGGACACGGAGAAGAAGCAACTGGCGATCTACCAGGCCAACGGCGGCGGCGAGAGCACTCAGGGCCTCAAGCTCGTGGGCGCGCGCCGCATCGACCTCGATCTCAAGATCGAGGGCTACAACGATCGTTCCCAGTACAGTTACGAAGATCTGGAAAAGCGTTTTGCGGAGCAGGGCAGCCGCCCTGTGAAGTAGGCGCCGAGAAGTAAGCCTCCCCCCCGACTAGAGATCCCGGAGACCCCCCGTGGCCGAGAAAGAACAGTTCTACAGCTTTGAAGAAGCCCTCCGCGAGCTGCGCCTCAAGGAAGAGGAGCTCAAGCGTCTGGTATCCGAAGGCGAAATCCGCGCCTTCCGCGAAGGCGACACGATGCGCCTGCGCCGCTCCGACGTGGAGACGCTCAAGAGCGAGCTCTCCGGCGGCGAAGTGATCGATCTGGACACCAATCAGGAACTGGTCTTCGAGGACGATTCCACCGAAGCCACGGGCATGGCGACCGAAGCCATCTCCGATGTCGAGACGATTCTCGACGAGGAAGGCCCGGCCGTGACCGAGGAGATCGCGATCGAGGAGCCGGCTGCCGCAATGGAGTCGGAAGCCGAGGTCGAGCCCGAGCCCGTCCCCGCGGCGGTCGTCTATGACGAGGGCGAGGTCGAGGGTGCCGGCATGAAGGCGCTCCTGGTGCTGACCTCCCTGATCCTGCTGCTGGGCCTTCCGCTGGCGCTCTCCGCCTCGCGCGGCGAGTTCTCGACGGCGGCCCAGACCATCGCGGGCCTGTTCGGCTTCGCAGCCAAGTAAGCGGGCTGCGGCTTCAGCACCCGCCCAGCACGAGCATGCACGAGCGCGCGCGCGGACGGCCTCGCCGTCGGCGCGCGCTGCATTTTCCGCGCGGATTCGGGGATGGAATCGCGCGGGACGCGACCCTACACTCGCGCCGCGCCGCAGAGCGGGACCGATTGAGGGGTGACCGCGCGGCGTCGCCGTACCGTACAGCATCCAAGAGGATGAACATCATGAAGCAACACATCCAACTGCCCGCGCTCATCGCGTGCGCCACGCTCAGCCTCGTTTCGTGCGTGAGCACCAAGGACCACAACGACGCCGTCGCGCTCGCCAAGCACTACCAGACCAAGCTCCACGAGGCCGAAGAGCGCCTCACTTCGCTGGAGTCGGAGAACTCCAAGCTCAAGAAGGCCATGGCGCAGAGCGATGTCACAGCGCTCTCCGAGGCGGGCTACGGCGACATCGACGCGCGCCTGTCCGACCTGCAGGCCCGCATCGACAGCCTCGGCCGTCCGCTCAATGACATCGAGCGTTTCGATGTCGAGGGCGGCTACGTGCTGATGGTGCAGGACAAGATCCTGTTCGACTCGGGCTCGGCGGAGCTCTCCGGCGATGGCAAGACCGCGATCGAGAAGATCGCGGGCGAGATCGCCAGCCAGGCTCACGGCCGCATCTGGGTGCGCGGTCACACCGACTCGGATCCGGTCTCCAAGCCCTCGACCAAGCAGAAGTTCCCGCACGGAAACCTGCAACTTTCGGCGATGCGCGCCGTGGAAGTCGCCGCAGCGCTCGCGGGCACCGACAAGGTCAAGTCGCGCGACATCGTCGTGGCGGGCTTCGGTCAGCACGATCCTCTCAAGAAGAACGACAACGCCGAGAGCAAGCGCATGAACCGCCGCGTCGAGATCTTCGTCGCCGACGCGGGCAAATGAGCCGAGCGGGTGATCCGGCGCGCAAGCACTTCGCGCCGGGTGCTGCGCTGTCCTGAGTGAAGCTGCGCTGTCCTGAGTGAAAAAGCACTCCTACTCGCGAACGATGCCGCGGACCACAAGGTGCGCGGCATCTGCGTTGCTGGCGGGCATGCTGGTGCTCCTCGCCGGCGCCTGCGCGCGCCAGACCAGCGCCTCGGACTCCGACGCGGTCGAGATCGAGCGGCTGTGCTTTGTGCCTGCGACCTCGATCCAGTTGTTCAGCGGCGTCTCCGTCGAGACCGCGCGGCCCCTGCTTGTCAGCGCGTTCGAGATCACGCGCGGTGAGTGGCGCGCCTACACCGGATCGCCGGGAGTGACGCTCGATCCTCTGCTGCGCGAGGTGCAGGAGGGCTGGCCGGAGAGCAGCGACGACCTTCCGGCGAGCTTCTGCACGTTGTCCGAAGCGCGCGCCTTCGCGCAGTCGCGCGGCATGCGCCTGCCCTCGGCCGGAGAGTGGCTGGCGATCGCCGTCGGCAGCGCGGGTTCGCCCTATCCCTGGGGCACCAGCGATGTGCTTTCCGTGGCGAACAGCCTCGATCTGGCGCTGCTTGAGCCGATGCCGGTCGGCAGCTTCGAGCGCGGCCGCACGCACTCGGGGATCTACGATCTCTCCGGCAATGTCGCCGAGTGGGTCGAGGGCTCGCTCGATCCGCAGAGCCCGCTGGCGTGGGCCATGGGCGGCTCGTATCTGCGACGCAAGGCGCGGCTGTACGAACCGCGCGAAGGACTGGCCGGCATCCAGCACGTCGAGCTGGACCCGGAGCATCGCGCGATCGACGTCGGCGCGCGACTGGTCGCCGATCCTCGCGAATACCTGCTGCGCTGCGAAGCCGAACTGGCCCGCATTCCGCGCGCCCGGGAGCGTCTCTTCGCCGTGGGCCGCCGCTTCGGCGCGGCAGCTGTGCCCGTGCTGGAGGCCGTGGCGCAGGAGCGGCCGGAGAGCGAAGCGCTGCAGTGGCTGCTGGAAGGAGCGCGCTCGTGAGCATGCGCCCGGCCTGGTCGACGTTTGAAGCGCAGCTCTCGGCGCTGGGCTTCCGACCGTCGCGACGCTTCGGTCAGAACTTCCTGCGCGATGAGAACATGGTGCGCGCGATCGTGCGCGATGCCGAGCTCGCGCCGGGCGATTTCGTGCTTGAGGTCGGCCCGGGGCTGGGCTTTCTGACGCGCGAACTGTGCGCTGCCGGCGCGCGCCTTTTGTGCTGCGAAGTGGACGCGCGCCTCCTCGAGATCGCGCGCGGCTGGGTAGGGGATGCGGACAATCCGGTCTGGCTGCGCGCGGATGCGCTGGCGGGCAAGCACGAACTCGCGCCCGAATTGCGCGCGCTGCTGCCCGAGCAGGGCCGCTGGCAGCTCGTCAGCAACCTGCCGTATTCGATCGCTGCGCCGCTGGTGCTGGTCCTCAGCGAACTTCCCAACCCGCCCGCCGCCATGACGGTGCTGGTGCAGAAGGAGATGGCCGAGCGCTTCGCCGCGCAGCCGGGCGATGCCGAGTACGGGCTCGTTTCGCCTCTGCTGCAGCTGGACTACGAGGTCAAGCTGACGAGGATCGTGCCGGCTCAGTTGTTCTGGCCGCGCCCCGAAGTGGAGAGCGCGGTCGCACGGCTGGTGCGCCGCGCCCAGCCGCCCCCGCGTGAGCTGCGCGCCCGACTGGTCGCACTGGCGGGTGCCCTGTTCCAGCATCGCCGCCAGAGCCTCGGCCGGGTGCTGGGGGAGCGCTGGGGACGCGAGCGCGCCGCCGCCGTGCTGGCCGAATCGGGCTGCTCCGGCGCGCAGCGGGCAGAGGATCTGCCGCTGGAGACGCTTCTGAGGCTGGCAGAACACGAAAATCAGGCTTAGAAGCTCCACAGAGCGGCGGAGGGGCCGGAAACACTTTCCGGACACGGCCTCCTGAAGGGGGATTCCGGAGTACTGTTTGATCAGTCCTCCCACACGGCCTTCAGCATGGTCAGGAACATCCCGGACTCCGGCACCGACAGTCCCACCGTCGGCGCCGGCTGCGGGTATGCTTCCGTCCCACGCCCCTCCCGTCCCCAGCCTTTCCCCGCACGTCCCCGTCATGTCCAGCGATGACCTCCGCCGCACCATCGAAGCGATCAAGCTTCGTGCGCCCATCGAGGAGGTGGTGCGCGAGCGGATCCCCACGCTGAAGAAGACAGGCGCGCTGTGGGCGGCCTGCTGTCCCTTCCACGAGGAGAAGACGCCCTCGTTCAAGGTCGACCCGCGGCGCGGCACCTGGCACTGCTTCGGGGCCTGCAGCACCGGCGGCGATCAGATCTCGTTCCTGGAGAAGCTCGACAACCTGAGCTTCTTCGAAGCGTTGGAGATCCTCGCGGCGCGCACGGGCGTCGAGCTGCCCAAGCGGCGCGGCGACGCGGCGCGCCCCAACGCAGATGAGGCACTCCATGCGCTGATGGAGGAGGCGGTGCGCTTCTACCGCGGACAACTCGCCAGCGCTGAGGGCCAGATCGCCGTGCGCTATCTCGCCGAGCGCGGGCTCAGCCGCGAGACCGGCGAGGCTTTCCGTGCGGGCTACTCGCCCGAGAGCGGACAGTCGCTGCTCAACCACCTCAAGTCCAAGGGCGCGGATCTCGAGGCTGCGCACCGGCTCGGCCTGGTGCGCACCAACGATGCGGGCCGCAGCTACGATTTCTTCCGCGGCCGCCTGATGATCCCGATCTTCGATCATCTGGGTCGACCGGTCGGCTTCGGCGCGCGGCGTCTGAGTGACGGCGAGACCGCCGGACCCAAGTACATCAACTCGCCGGAGACGCCGCTGTTCCACAAGGGCCGGCTGATCTACGCGCTCGATCGTGCCCTGCCGACCGTGCGCAAGTGCGGCCACATCCTGCTCGTCGAGGGCTACACGGATGTCATGGCGGCGCATCAGGTCGGTCTCCAGCAGGTCGTGGCGGTGCTGGGCACCGCGACCACCGAGGAACACGCCGGTCTGGTGCGCAAGAGCGGCGCGCGGCGCATCAGTCTGGTCTTCGACGGCGACGAGGCGGGCCAGAAGGCGGCCTGGAAGGCGCTGCACGGTCTGCTGGGGCTGGAGCTGGAGATCGATGTGGTCACGCTGACCGGCGGCATCGATCCCTGTGACCTGTTCGTGCGCGAAGGGGCCGCGCCGATGGTGGCAGCGCTGGAGGTCGCCACGCCCTGGTTCGACTTCGTGTGCGCCGGGCTCAAGGGCCTGCGCGGGGCCGAGCTCTCGCGCGCCGTCGATCGCGTGCTGGAACTGCTGGTGCGCGTGCCCAAGCCGGTCCACCGGGCCGCGCTGCTCACCGACCTCTCCGCCGCGATCCAGATCCCGGTGGAGGACCTGCGCGCCCAGGGCAACGCGCTCCTGCGCCCGCGCGGCTCCGGCCGCATGGCTTCCCGTCCCCCGGCCGGTGCCGGGCCGGCGGGCAGTGCCGCAGACGTTCAAAAAGGATTGGAAAAACCCTCGGGACCGTCCCAAACTGCGGATCTGCAATCTCGGCAGGCTTGGCAGCACATCGTGGGGGCCCTGCTCGCCGACCCGGCGCTGCTGCCGGCCTACCGCCAGCGCGGCCTGCACTGCCCGCACGAGGATCTCGAACGGATTCTGGCGGCGCTCTTCAAAATCGAGCAAGATGTTGAGTCCACCCTCGACTGCTCAAGCCTCCTGGCTGAGCTGGGGGACGATCCTGTCCGGCTGTCGGTAGTGCCGCTCTTGGAAGCGGGCCGCGCCGCGGAGAGTCCGCTGGCCCTGCTGGTGGGGCAGATCGACTACCTGAACAAGAAACGCATGGAAGCGGAACGACGCGCGCTCGAGCAACGCCTCTTACAGGAGGACCTCGATGCCGACTCGATCCGCGCTCTCCAGCAGCAGATCCAAGACATCCACAAGCAACTGGCGCGCGCCTCGTCCTGAGGCGGGCCCGCACGCACACTCCTCCCCAACGCACAGCTGACATGGCCGAGAAGCAAGACGAGTTCATCAAGCAACTGCTCACCGAGGGCAAGAAGCGCGGAGTTCTCACCTACAACGAGATCAACCGGCTGCTCGAGGATCAGTTCCTGCCTCCCGACCGCATGGATCAGATCTTCATGGCGCTCGAGGACGCCGGCATCGAGATCCAGGACGATGTCGACACCAGCGCGATGCGCGAGGAGTCCTCGGACGTCGACCGCGCCATTCCGGTCGACAACGACGAGAGCGAAGACGGCGACGAGATGCCGGAGACGATCTTCACCAAGGCGGGCATGCCCGAGAAGATCGATGACCCGGTGCGCATGTACCTGACGCAGATGGGCGAGATCCCGCTGCTGACGCGCGATCAGGAGATCTTCCTCGCCAAGACGATCGAAATCACCCGCAAGCGCTTCCGCAAGAAGGCAGTGGGTTCCGGCCTGGCGATGGTCTCGGCGCTCAAGACGCTGGAAGACGTGCAGCGCGGCGAGCTGGCCTTCGACCGCACGCTGAAGGTCAACCCCAACCCCAAGCCCGATGACGATCCCAAGATCGTCGAGACGCTGGGCAAGAACTTCCTCGCCAAGCGCCTGCCGGTCAACATCGCCACGATCCAGCGCCTCGTCGCGCAGATCCAGGAGGAGTACAAGCCGCTGCTCGATCCGCGCCTCACGAAGGCCGAGCGCTCGGCGGCCCTGGAGCGCGTGCAGGTGCTGCGCCGCAAGCTGGTGATCCTGATCGAGGAGTGCCACCTGCAGGTCAAGAAGATCCGTCCTTACCTCGACCGGATGGATGAGCAGTACCGCGAGATGCGCGCCATCGAGCGCAAGCTCGCCGCGCTCAAGGGCAACAAGAAGGCGGCCCAGCAGGTCAAGGAACTCTCCGACCAGCTGCGCGACATGGAGCACCGCTCTCTGGAGCCCGCGCATCGTCTCAAGCGCCGCATCGATCAGGTGCGCCTGCACTACGCCGAGTACGAAGACGCCAAGCGCAAGCTCTCCAGCGGCAACCTGCGTCTGGTGGTCTCGATCGCCAAGAAGTCCCGCAACCGCGGCCTGTCCTTCCTCGACCTGATCC
>SYGM01000089.1 GCA_005799545.1 Planctomycetia bacterium
CAGCTGAGGCACTGAAAGCGCGGCACCTTGTCCGTGTCGCACTTGCGCCGGTAGAAGCCTCGGCAGCGGTAGATCGGCGGGCTGACGTGACAGTACGGGCACTCCGGCGGCGTGAAGGGTTTCAAGGGTCTCCTTGCCGGGTGGTGAAGGGTGTCCCGGCAAGAGACCTGACGGTGCCGGCCCTAAGACCTCGCGCTTTTTTTGGAGCTTTGAGACCCGAGACTGGGAGCAGTATCCTGCGGTGGAGCCGTGCGGATCCTGTTCCTCTCCCAGCGTGTCCCCTACCCGCCCAACCGCGGAGACAAGATCACCACATGGCGGTTGGTGGAGCGCATGCGCCGCAGCCATGAGGTGCGCTGTGTCGCTTTTTCGCACGGCGAGGCGGACGAAGCCGGGGCGCGCGAGCTGCGCGCGATGGGCGTGCCGATTCGGACGGTTCCCTACCGCGACAAATGGGCCAAGCTGTGTGCCTTGCCCCTGCTGCTCGGATCGCGGCCTTTGACGCTGGGTGTCTATGGATCGCGGGCGCTGCAGCGCATCGTCGATGAGGAGATCGCGGAGGCGGACATGGCCTATGCCTACTCGTCGTCGATGGGCGCGTTCTTGGAGCCGCATGCGCGCATCCCGCGGGTGATGCACTTCGGTGAGCTCGACAGCGACAAGTGGCGTCAGTATTCCGAACGCATGGGGCCTCCGATGTCCTGGGTCTACTCGCGTGAGGCGCGGACGCTGCTCGAGTTCGAAAGGCGGATTGCGCGGAGCTTCGCGGAGAATGTCGTGTGCACAGAGCTCGAGCGGCGGGTGTTTCAGCAGGCGATCCCGGGCGCTTCGTGCCTAGTGCTGCAGAACGGCGTCGATCTGGAGTACTTCCATCCGCGGGGCCATGCTCCCGAAAGGGGACAGCTCGCCTTCACCGGCGTGATGAACTATCACCCCAACGCCGAGGGCTGCATCTGGTTCGTTGAGTCCATCCTGCCGCGCATCCGCGCTCGGCATCCGGAGGCGCGCTTCGCCATCATCGGCGCGCATCCCACGCCCGCCGTGCGGGCGCTCGAGCGCGTGCCCGGTGTCACCGTGACGGGTTTCGTGCGGGACACGCGCGAGCATCTGCGCAAGGCCGAGATCTCGGTGGCGCCGCTGCGCATCGCGCGCGGCATCCAGAACAAGGTTCTCGAGGCGATGGCCATGGGACTGCCGGTCGTGGGGACCACCTGCGCGACTCAAGGCGTGGGTGCACGTGACGGCGAGCATTATCTGGTGCGCGATGAGGAGCAGGCTTTCGCGGACGCCGTGAGCAGGCTGCTGGAGGATGCCGCCGAACGCCGCGCCAAGGCCGCCGCCGCGCGTGCCTTCGTGGAGACGCACTACGACTGGGAGCGGGTCTTCGAGCCGCTGGACGGCCTGATCGCGCGGTTGCTCGCGCAGGGCGGCCGATCTTCCCGCAGCTAGCGCGCCTTCTTCGTAGCGGCGCTCTTGAGGAACTCCTCGAAGGCCTTCTGCAAGGCCTCCGGCTCGTCAAAACCCAGCTGCTTCCACGCTTCCTTGCGCTGCTTCGCCGTGTAGGCGCGACGCATGTAGTCGATGAAGCGCGTGCGGCCCTCGGTGCCCTGCCCGTGGATGAAGAAGTAGCTCAGCGCGCCGGCCTGATCGTAGAAGACCGCGGTGGGCGTGTAGCGGCGCGCCACCAGCGTGTTGCGCAGCTTGATATCGACGCCCTCTTCGATCTTGGTGAGCGCCTGGAAGCCCTTGTTGTCCATGTCGAGGATCTTCGCGGCGGGGAACAGTTCCCCCAGACCCGCGAGCACGCCGGCGGCATCGAGTGACTCGACCGTGGGGTCGTCGAAGCCGGGGCCATGGCGCTCAAACTCAAGCACTTGATCCTCGACGAAGCGCGCGATGCCCTCGATCACCCAGAAACCCGGCGCATCGGCTGAAGACCTGGCCTGCATGCCGGGCATCGGGCTCCAGACCTGATCGAGGTAGTGGTGCGTCAGCTCGTGCGCCACCACGGAGAACAGCTGCTGCTCACGCATGCCGCTGAGCACGGCGTTCTCCTCGGGCACGTAGAAACGCGACACGTTCTCGCCCGGTGAGTAGTAGCCCGCGGTCCAGGAGAGCTTCTCCTTGCCGTCCTCGCCGTTCTCATTGAGGTAGTCCTCGCGGTTCTTGTGCAGACGAACCTGCAGGCGACCGCTGTCGCGGTCGGCGCGACGGCCCTGCGGGTTGTCGTTGAGCAGCAATTCCAGCGCGCGAATGGCGAGCTCCCCGTCGCGCAGCACTCCGCTGACGATCTCGCGGTCCTGCTCGCGCGAAACGAGCACGAGATTGCGCGAGCGCAGCACGATCGTTCCGCTCTCCCAGATCTTGCCGCGGAAGCTCTTCCAGATCGCCGCTTCCCTCGGCATGAACTCGCCCTCGGAAGCGAGCAGGCTCTCGCTCCACGCCAGCCACTGCTCCACGGCATCGGGCTTGTCCGACCAGGGGAAGCCGGGATCGACCCAGTCCTTTGCCATGGCGAGCGCGCGCTCGTCCTGCGGAGCGAGCGTGCGCGCGAGTCCCGCCAGCGCCGAAGACGCGCGCGTCCAGCCGCGCGAAGAGCACCACTCCAGAGCTGCCACCGCGCGATCCGCACTGGCCTTGCGCAGAGCCTGCTCTTCGCCCGCGATGCGCTCGCGCTGCGCCTCCACGTTGTTCGCGGTCGACTTCGTCGTGCCCGCCAGACGGTCGTTGAGCGCCTTCAGTTCGGGCGCGCTCGCTCCGAGCGTCTTGGTCTCCTCAACCAGCCGACGGCAGTCATCGGTGAGACGCTGGCGCAGATACTTGTCGAACAGGCCCACCAGTGCTTCGCGGTGCGAGCGCGACAGCGCTGCGCGCCAGGCCAGGTACAGCGGCCATTCACCGCCCGGCTTGAGCTCGGCCTCGCCGCCGGCTTCCACCAGCGCGAAATCCTCCGCGACAAAGCTGCGCTTTTCCTTGCCGACGGTCAGCGTGCCGTCCGACGCTGCAGTGATATCACCGTCGAGGCGCGTGCCGTCGAACAGCACGACGCCGTTGCCTTCACCGGGAGCACTGCGCTTCGCCGTCGGCTTCGCGCTGCTTGCCGAACCGGTCTCCGGGCCCCCAGATGCGCCGTACATCGACAGGCGCTTGCCCTCGACATAGCCGATGCGACCGGGCCCCAGCGGCAACGCCGCGAGGTTCTTCGGCACATCCTTCGAAACCCAAAGCACTCGGCGGGTGGTGACATCCACGGCCCAGTTACCCAGATACAGCACCTGCTGCGCACCCGTGGGAGGACCTGCGAGCGCGGCATCGGGCCGTTCGTTGGCTTCGATCACCGGCCGGTAGCTGCCGTCCATGTTCTGGTGGATGAGCACGCCCTCTTCGCTGAAGCCGTACATGCCTCCGCGCACCAGCGCAGGCCGACCGACGATCATCACTCCGCGCGCCTCACCGTCCTTGACGATCAGGCCGTAGGCGGTCTTGGTGAAGCCCTGCAGCGCCTTGGTGCCGACGATGCCCCAGGTGTCATCGCTGCCGACGCGCATCACCGCGGCCTGGCCGATGTCCTGCTCGATCTTGAGCGGGATGCGCTTCTCGACATCGATCACGAACGAGGGTTCGGCCTTTCCGCCCTTGATCCAAGGGTTGATCGGCAGCCGCGAGGCGGTGATGAACAAGCCGACGTAGTTGGGGTGCACAGCCGACTGCACGTAACCCAGTTGGTTGTCCTGCGAATCGGCGAGCGTGAGGCCCTTGAACACACCCGGCGTCGAAGCGACCACGCGCATCGCACTGAGGTCGATCGCCTGCAGCGTCTTCTGCGACTCCACGAACAGCAGGTTCTTCCACAGCAGCGGCTCTCCGGAGTACTTGCCGCCGAGCGAGCGCATCAGCTTCAGTTCCTTGCCACGGTGATTGAACAGCGAGATGGCTTCGCGCTGGACGACCACGACCTGGCTCTCCCAGGCACCGAGGAACAACTCCTCGTAGGAACCGAGCACCGCCTGACCCAGCGGCGCTCCATCCGCGGCCGAGAAGGCCTGCAGCTTGCGGCTCGAGCCCTGCGCCGTGATCACGAAGATCGTCTCGCCCCACGCTACGGGTTGCAGCGCCATGGCCCCCGGTTCCTTGGACCACAGCAGCCGGGGCTCGACGAGCAGAGGCGGCGTCTCGCTGGAGTTCCAACGCAGCGCGCTGCCGCCGGGTTGGTGCCAGTGAGGCGTGCCGCTGGTCGCCGGCCCCTCGCCGGAGCGTCCGGGCGTGGTCGGATTGTCCTGTCCCCGCAGCGGGTTCAACGCCCCTGCGGCAATGGTCGCAACGAGCAGGATGCAGGAGAGCCGGCGAAAGGGACGAGAGCGGGGCGCGCGCATGGTTGGGGATCCTGAGGATAGCCAGCGGATGGACGGTTTCCCGCGCGAGCCCGGACATCCCGGAGCGTCCTGTCTGGGTGAATGGACTCGCAACACAGTCCCCGGCCTCACCCATGGTGGATCTGGCTGCTGGTGGGAGCTGCCCTCGCGGCCGGACTGTGGGGGCTGTGCGCCTGCTGGCCACCCCGCCCGGACGATCCCCTGCCGCTGCGCTGGGCACGCATCTGCGCCCTGCATCCCCTGCGGACTGCCTTGGGGCTGGGCTGTCTGGCCTTGGGGCTGTTGGGTGGTCGCTCCCTAGGAAGAATCGAGCCAACAGGTTAGAATCGGCGATCACCCCCGCCCTGCACCCTCATATCCTGAGGGCTATCACTAGAGGAGTATCCACTTTGGCCGCACCGACCATCCAACCGCTGGAGGCACCGCTCCCGGTTTTGCCCGACAGCCCGCTCATTTTTGGCCCCAAGAAGCTCGATCGACTGGGCCTGACGATGGCGGTTGACCTCGGCGGAGAGGATGTGGTCCTGTCGGTTTCGCGCGAAACCCGCATGCCGCGCGCCTCGGTGGTGGTCACGACCGCGGCCCGCTACATCATCCGCACCGCCAAGACCGGCGAGAAGCTGGAGACCCTCGCGATCCATGGAACGGTCAATGACCCCACTTTGCACCCCGAATTCCGGGCAATTGCCACCAACTTGCGCGACCTTCGCAACAAGTGGTTCGCCAAGGCCAAGCTGGTTTTGGTGACCGACAACCCCAATTTTGACAACGGGGATGTCCGCGCGACCCTGTCGGTGTTTGACCGCATCGTGGTTCGCCTCGAAGCAGGCACGGCGAAGACCTATGCCGCGATTACGGGTAGGAAGAGCGCTAATTACAATACCTTTGTAGGCCAATTGCCCGTCTCCGAAAAGCTGACCATCCAGGCGCGATTCTACAAGGGCGAGGTCGACAACACCGCCGATGCCGAGGTCAAGGCCTGGGTCAAGAAGCTCGGCGAACTGAAGCCCCGCGAGGTCTACCTGCTCAACCCCGAGGCCAAGCCGACCAACAAGAAGCTCAAGCCCGCCACCAAGGCGCGCATCATCGAGATCGGCAAGGAGTTGACCGAGAAGACCGGCATTCAGGCCGTCATCCTCTCGACGGCCTCCGTGCTGGGCTGATCGGCTTCACTGCGAACAAGGGCAAGCCGAACCCGGACATGATGCCGCTCGCGCGCCTCGAGCGTGTCGCCAAGCGCTACGGGGACTTGCATGCCCTGCGCGGCATCACGCTGGAGATCCGCCCCGGCGAGGTCTTCGGCTTGCTGGGCCGCAACGGGGCCGGGAAGACCACCGCGCTGCGGATCCTGACTGGGCTCTTGGCTCCCGACGAGGGTGCCGTGGAGATCGACGGCATCGACGTGCTGCGCCAGCCGCTCGAGGCGCGGCGCCGGATCGCGTTCGTGCCCGATGGCGCGCCGCTCTACTCCAACCTGAGCCCGTGGCAGCATCTGGAGCTGGTGGGCAGGCTCCATGCGCTCCCCTCTGCGACCGTGCGCAGCGAAGGCGAGCGTCTGCTCGCGGCCCTGGAGCTGGCGGAGCGCGGCAACGACCCCGTGGGACAGTTTTCGCGCGGCATGCGGCAGAAGACGGCGCTGGCGCTCGCGATCCTGCCCAAGCCCAAGCTGCTGGTGCTCGATGAGCCGCTCAACGGACTCGATGCCCCCACCACGGCGATGTTCAAGGAAGTGCTGCGACTGTGGGCGGATCGCGGCGGTGCCGTGATCTACACATCGCACCTGCTCGATGTCGTTGAGCGCGTCTGCGATCGCATGGCGCTGATCGAGGGCGGCATTGTCGCCGCCGAAGGCGATCTGGAAGCGCTGCGTCGTCGCGCAGGCACCGAAGGCAGCCTTGAAGAGCTGTTCCGGGTGCTGACGCACGCCGCGGATCCGCGCGAGCAGGCGCAGCGCTTGTTCGGCTAGAGCTGCTTGCCTTCGGGAAACAGGATCGGAGTGGGCTTCATGTCATCGCCCACCGCGACCATGGTGACGTCGGCCTCCGTGACGTGAACGAACTCGCCGCCGCCGAAGCGCCGCTGCGCCCACACGGAAACGTGCACCGTGATCGAGCTGCGGCCGATGCGGATATTCTCGGTGAAGAATGAGACGAGATCGCCGACGAAGACCGGCTGCTTGAACTCGACCTTGTCCATCGAGACCGTCACGACCTTGCTCGGATGAAACTTGTGTGCCTCGATCGCAGCCGCCAAGTCGATCTGCGAGAGGATGACGCCGCCGAAGATGGTGCCCAGCGCATTGGTGTCGCGCGGCATCATCAACTGACGGACGGAAGGGATCTTGTCCTTGGGGTAGATCGGCTGGCTCATGTTCTGGCGGCGAGGCAGCGCTCGGCCCAGCTGCGCACGCGCGCCTGCAGTTCCTGCGTTCTGGTCTCGAAGAAGTGGTTGGTGTCCGGGATCTCGTCGGTCTCGAGATTCGCCGGCAGTTCAGGGTACTGATCCTTGAGCTCCGCCAGCGTGCCGAACTCGTCCTTGCCTGCCATCAGGATCAGGCCGGGTTGCCTCACATGGCGGATGAACGAGCAGTCATAGGCCCGCACCGGCAGGGCAACCAGCAGGATGCGACGGATGCGCGCATCCTTGGGCGCAAAGGATGCGCTGGTGCGCGAGCCGAAGGAAAATCCGCCGGCCCACAGCTCCACGCCGGGAAACTCGCGCTCCATGTAGTCCAGCGCCGCACGCAGATCCTGCTCCTCAGCGCCCTTGCCGTCGTGAACGCCGGCGCTCTTGCCCACGCCGCGGAAGTTGAAGCGCAGCACGGCCAGCCCAGCCTCCTCCAGCCCTCGGGCCGAGCGGAAGACAGCCGTGGTGTTCATGGTGCCTCCGTGCAGCGGGTGAGGATGGCAGAAAACAGCCGCAGCAGGCGGACGCGCGCCGCCGGCAGGCCGCCAAAGCTTGGCTTCAAGCGGGCCGACGGCCCCGGGAATCATCAGGCTCATGGTGCCTGCGCAGTGTAGTCTCCTGCGCAGCGAGTTCCGCAAGCCGAGTTCCGCATGTTCCCCTCCGTGACCGCACTGCTGCGCGCCCAATGGCAGAACCATCTGGCCGGCGGCGCTTGGCCGATCGCTCCGCTGCTGGTGCATGGCGCGATCAGCGGGTTCCTGTGTGCGCTGGTTAGCACCACGCTGCCGGCGGAACGCTATGCGGTCTTCGCACTGGGTTTGTCGGCGGCACTGCTGCTGCTGGCACTGCTGGGCGACTTCGCGCCGCTGTTCGACGAGGATGAAGCACTGGAGTGGATCGAGGCGCAGCCCGTGCGCGCCATCGAGCGGCGAGTGGCGCGCGTGCTGCTGACGCTGGCTCTGGTGGGACTGCTGGCGCTCGCGAGCCTGCTGCCCGCTGCGGCACTGCTGCGCGCCGATGGCTTCGAGCGCGCTGGACTGGTCGGCGCCGGATTGGGACAGGCCCTGCTGCTGAGTGCGGGCGTGCTGGCCCTGACCAACGGGCTGCAGGGGCGTGCGCGTGCACTGCTGCTGCTGATCCAGACGCTGCTGGTGAGCCTTGCCGTGCTGGGCCTGATCCTCTCGCCGGGCATTTCGCGCGCTTTGCTCCATGATGCGCAGGCGCTGGAGGGCTGGGTGAGCTGGCTGCCGCCGGTTGTCTTCGCCGGAGAGCCGCATGCGGCCTGGTTGCTAACTGCAGTGGCCCTGCTGGCGGTGATCGCGATCCCCGCTACGGCGCAGGGCGCGCGGGCTGGCTCGAAGCTCGGCGGACGCGGACCGATCGATCTGTGCGTGCAGCCGCTGCGCAGCTGGGTGGCTCGGCTGTGGGTGCGCAACGAGGAGCGGGCCGGCTACGAATTCGTGCTCGATGCCCTGCCGCGTGAGCGCCAGTTTGTGCTGCGCACCTATCCGATGCTGGGCATTCCGCTGGCGCTGCTGTACGCAAGCCAGAATGCCGAACGCTCGCCGGAAGCGCTGCTGACGCTGCTGCTGTTTGCGCCGCCCGTGTATCTACCGGTGCTGCTGGTGCATGTGCCCGGATCGCAAAGCCACGCAGCGCGCTGGCTCTTCGATGGCGCCCCTGTGCGCACCGAAGATCTGCACGCCGGCGCCCGCAAGGCGATCGCGCTGCGCTTCGTCCTGCCGCTGTATCTGCTGCTTGGCGTCATCGCCGCCTGGATGGCGGGTGCGGAGTTCGCACTGCGTGTCACTCCGCTGGCATTGCTGTGCACGCTGTGCTTCCTCAAGCCGCTCTATGCGCGTCTGGTGGAGGATCTCCCGCTGAGCGTCGCACCCGATCGGGTGCTGGCGCGCATGGACTGGGCGGGCATGCTGATGGGCATCGCCCTGCTGCTGGTCGGCGTGGCGACGGCGACGCAGCTGCTGGTGCGCACACCGATGCATGCGGCATTGGCCTCGGTGATTCTGATCATGGTACTGGTGGCGCAGGAGCGCCGGGGAAGGTCCTGAACGATGTGGATGCAAGCCTGTCTCCTGCTGATCGCACAACAAGCCCCGGCTGCCTCGATCGAGCTCGTGGAGAGCTGGCCCAGCGGGACAGCATTGGATCAAGCCGAGATCCCGGATGCGTGGCAGGTCTGGATCGAGATGATCGACGGCGCGCGGCGCACGGTGAACCTGGGACACTTTTACGCTGTCGATGAAGGCAGCTCGCGCCTCACGAAGGTCATCGAATCACTGGAGCGGGCGGGCAAGCGTGGCGTGAAGCTGCGCTTTCTCGTGGAGAAGAACTTCCGCGGCGCCTCGGAGGCCACGCTGGAGCGCCTGTCGAAGATCGACGGCCTCGAACTGCGGCGGCTGGATTCGAAGGCGGCGTACGGCGGCGGCGTGATGCACGCCAAGTACATGCTGGTGGACGGCGAGCAGTGCTTCCTCGGCAGCCAGAACTTCGACTGGCGCTCGCTGGAGCATATTCAGGAGCTCGGTGTGCGCGTGCGCTCGGCGAGTTTCTGCGCGCCGATCGAACGCCTGTTCGAGGCCGACTGGGCGCGCGCGCTCGATCAGGCCGCGCCGCTGCCTCCCAATGCGGAGCCCGTCGAACCCCAGACAGCGCTTTTCCGCGGCGAAAATGTGCGCATCCAGCCGCTGGCGAGCCCGGAGGAGCGCGTCGGATCGGCTCAGTGGGACCTGCCGCGCATTCGAGCAGCGATCCGGAGCGCCAAACGCAGCGTCGATGTGCAGGTGATGACCTACCGCATGACCGACCGCAGCAAGCAATACTTCGAAGAGTTGGAGGGCGAGCTCAAGGCCGCAGCCGCGCGCGGCGTCGAGGTGCGCCTGCTGGTCGCCGACTGGTGCAAGCGCAAGGGCACCATCGAGGGCCTGCAGGCCATCGAGCCGCTGGAGCATCTGGCGGTGCGCATGGTCACGATTCCCGTCGCGGAGCGCGGCTTCATTCCGTATGCACGCGTCATCCATGCCAAGTACATGGTGGTCGACGGCGAGACTGCGTGGCTGGGGACAAGCAACTGGGAGCGCGACTACTTCTACGAAAGCCGCAACTTCGGCGTGTTCGTGGAGGGCAGGTCCTTCGGCGGTGAACTGCAGCGGTGCTTTGATCGCGGATGGAGCTCGCCGTACGCGGCACCGGTCGACCCGAAAGCGGCTTACGAAGCGCCGCGCATCGGCGACTAGCTGCGTCGCTCGTCGAGATAACGCCGCATGTCCTCGGGCAGCGGGCTATTCACCTCGACCGTGGCCTGCGTCGCCGGCGAGCGGAAGCGGATGCGGTGGTTGTGCAGAGCATGGCGCTCCAGTCCGAGCAGCTCCCAGTCGCGTGCATCGAGCTTGTCATCCAGTGCCTTTTCGAACAGCAGTTCATCCGGCCCGTAGAGCTTGTCACCGATCACCGGATGCCCGATCGCTTCCATGTGCACGCGGATCTGATGCTGCCGACCCGTGTAGGGCTCGCAGGCGACGAGTGCACAGCCGCGGAAGCGTTCGATCACGCGCCAGTCGGTGCGCGAAGGCAGGCCGTCGGGCACCACGGCCATCTTGAGCTCGATGCGGCTCATGCGGGCCTGTGCAATCGGAAGATCCACGGTTCCGCCTTCGCGATCGGGCACGCCTTGCACGATCGTGAGGTATTCCTTGTCGACCTCGCGCCGCTCGAACTGGCCCATGACATCCGCGTGCGCGATCGGATTCTTCCCGATCAGGACGATGCCGCTGGTTTCGCGGTCGAGTCGATGGCAAAGACGCGGCGCGCCCCCGCGCTCGAGCTCGAAGCCCTGGCCGTAGCGCTTGTGGACGCGCTGAATCAGGGTATCGGACAGATAGCGTCCGGAAGGATGCACGGCGAGCAGCGCGGGCTTGTCCACGGCGAGGATGCTCTCGTCCTCGTAGAGGATCGCGAGCTCATCGGTGCTCTCCTGCAGCATCGGCAGGCGGTACTCATCAGGAATCCGAACCAGTACGCGCGAGCCGTGCCGCAGGTGGCGGCCCGGACGCTTTTCGATCTGCGGAGTGCCCGAACCCTCCGGCTTGTCCGGCGTGCTGGCATCGACGAGTACGAAGCCGTCCCGGATCAGGCCCTGCAGCGAGGAGCGGGAGCGCCAGGTGAGGTGGTGCGTCAGGAATGCATCGAGACGGATGTCGACTTCCTCGCGCTTGAGGCGCAGGTTGCTGCAATCCACCCGCAGCTCCACGTGCGTGGGTGCCTTGGTGAGATCGCGTTCCTTGCCGAACAGTCCCATGGATGAAGCTTGGCGCGGGAGGCGCGCGGACGGAAGAGTTTGAGAAAACGAAAGGACCCCGGCTTCCCGGGGTCCCCCACACACACGTTCCGGCCGGCGGGTCTCAGGTGCTCGAACCGGTGCTGCTCGAACCCGGACGCTCCGAGGTGCGGGTCGGGCGCTTGGAGGAACGGCGGATGCGACGGCGCGTGGCGCGCGGGTCGTTCTTGCGGGTGGCCTTCTGAATGATGCGCAGGCGCTCGCGGCGCTCGCGGCGGCGCTTGTCCGAGCGCTTCTCATGCCAGGTGTGGGCCTTGGCGAGGCGGAAGATGCCGCTGTAGTTGCACTGACGCTTGAAGCGGCGCAGCGCCGCTTCCAGAGACTCGTTCGAACGAACCTGAACCTTGATCACTCGTGTAGATTCCTTGAAGGCCTGGATGGTGTGTGGTGTTCCGACAATGCCGCCGTGGAGGGGCAAAACCGGGCCGAAAAGCATACCTTCTCCCTTCGACAGCCGGAAGGGTGCGCTGGATTGTAGCTGGCGGACTTGCGATCCTGTCCCTCATGAGGGACGGCGCTACAGGCTCGGGCGAGGTCGTGCAGGGCACGATCGAGCGCGTCACCTACGCCGACCCCAAGTCGCTCTATGCCGTCCTAAAGCTTGACCCGGAAACAGGTTACGAGATCCCAAAGTCCCGCACCCTGTTCCAGCCGACCCGCGTCACGGCGGTCGGCAAGGTCGATGCGCCCAAGGAGGGCACCCGCGTCCGGCTGACCGGCCGCTGGACGGAGCACCGCACCCACGGACTGCAGTTCGAGTTCGAGTCCTTCGAGGAGCTGCCGCCCGCGGACCGGCTCGGGCTGGTGCGCTATCTGGCGTCGAGCCGCTTCCCCGGCATCGGGGAGAAGACCGCCGAGCGCATCGTGAAGACGCTGGGCGAGGGCGCGCTGGAGAAGATCCTTGCCGAGCCGAAGGTGCTGAGCCGAGTGCCGGGTCTCAAACCCGTGCAGCGCGAGATGCTCGCCAACCAACTGCAGGCCGAGGCCGGCCTGCACCGCGCCAATGTCTTCCTGCGCGAGATGGGGCTCGGGCCGGTTCAGAGCGCGGCGGTGCTGCGCAAGCTGGGTCTGGAGTGCGAACAGGCGATCCGCGAGGACCCCTTCGTCATCGCGAGCGGGATCGCGGGCATTGGATTTGCGATCGCCGACCGGGTCCGCGGCGCGCTGGGCATCGCCAACGACGACCCGCGGCGTGCGCGCGCGGGCCTGCAGCACGCGCTGAAGTCCGCGTCCGAGGATGGGCACACGCTGCTCCCGCGCGAGCGCCTGCTCGAGGAGGCGCGCAAGCTGCTGATGGACGCGATCACACCCGCCGTGCTCGCGCAGGCACTCGACGACCTGGTGAGTGCACGCGCGCTGGTGCAGGAGGAAGAGCGCGTGTGGCTACCCCACCTGCATCACTGCGAGAGCGAACTCTCCCGCAACCTGATGCGGCTCCTCAAGAGCGGCCCGGTGCGCGCGCTCGCCGATGCGCGGGACCTTGCAGCGGCCGAACAGCGCGCGCGCGTGGAGTTGCATCCGCTGCAGCGCGAAGCGGTGCTGGGGCTGCTGCGCTCGCCCGTGGCGCTCCTGACCGGCGGACCGGGCGTCGGCAAGACAACCATCGTGCGCTTCGTCGTGGCGCTTGCCGAAGCCGCCCGCGCCCGCGTTGCGCTCGCATCACCCACCGGTCGCGCCGCCAAGCGCCTCGCGGAAGCGACCGGGCGTGAGGCGCAGACCGTGCACCGCCTGCTCGGCTACGACCCCGAGGCCGAGGGCTGGCTGCACGATGCCAAGAACCCGCTCGAAGCCGATCTGATCATCGTCGACGAGATCTCGATGCTCGATGTGGTGCTCGCCCACCATCTCATCAAGGCCGTCGCGGCCCCCACGCGCATCGTCTTCGTGGGCGACCCGGATCAGCTGCCTTCCGTCGGCCCGGGCAACGTGCTGCAGGATCTGCTGCGTTCAGGCCGCATCCCCACCCACCGCCTGACGCAGATCTACCGACAGGCCAAGGACAGCCTGATCGTCACCAACGCGCACCGCGTGCTCGCGGGTGAAGAGCCGCTCTTTCCTCAACCCGGTGACAAGCAGAGCGATTTCTACTTCTTCGCCGCCGATGACCCGCTGCGCTGCGCTGAACGCGTGGTCGAGGTCGTCACGCAGCGCATCCCGCAAAACTTCGGGTTGGACTGGGTCCGCGATGTCCAGGTGCTCGCTCCGATGTACAAGGGCGATTGCGGCGTCGATGCGCTCAACGACCGTCTGCGCGAGGAGCGGGCCAAGACGCTGCGCACCGTGCGCGAGCTGCGCGCGGGCGGCCGCATCTGGCGCGTGGGCGACCGCGTGATCCATACGCGCAACGACTACGAGCGCGAAGTCTTCAACGGCGACATGGGCGAGATCACGCGCATCACCGACGAAACCACGCTGTTCGTGCGCTTTCCCGAACGCGAGCTGGCCTACACAGGCTCGGAGGTTTCGGATCTGCAGCCCGCGTTCGCAATCACCGTCCACCGCTCGCAGGGCGGCGAGTTCCCGGCGATCGTCTTCCCGCTCGTCACGCAGCACTACCTGATGCTGCAGCGTCACCTGTTCTACACGGCCATCACCCGGGCGCGGAAGCTGGTGGTGTTGGTGGGCTCGCGCCGCGCGCTGACCATGGCAATCCAGAACGCCGAGCAGAACCGGCGCGAGAGCGCCTTGGCGGACAAGCTGGCGAAGCTCTGATCCGCTCTAGCTCGAGGGCCCGTCTCTCGACGCGTCCTCGCGCTGCTTCGCCCACCACTCCAGCCGCCTGCGGATCTCCTTCTCGAATCCGAACGGACCAGGCTCGTAGAAGCGCGTTCCGCGCAGCTCCTCGGGCAGGTATTCCTGCGCGAAGAAGCCTGTCTTCGACTCGTGGGCGTATTTGTAGCCGCTGCCGTAGCCCAGCTCCTTCATCAGACGGGTCGGAGCGTTGCGGATGTGCAGCGGCACGGCGGCACCGGGTGTTCTGCGCGCGGATTCGAAAGCGGCGTCGAGGGCCTGCTTGACGCTGTTCGACTTGGGCGCCGTGGCGAGGTAGATGATCATGTGCGCCAGCGGCAGCAGCCCTTCTGGCGTTCCCAGCATGTGGTAGGCATCGCGCGCGGCGACCGCGACCTCGAGCGCCTGACTATCAGCCATGCCGATGTCTTCGGATGCCATCGCTATCGCGCGACGGAACAGCACCATGGGGTCCTCGCCGCCTTCGATCAGGCGTGCGGCCCAGTACAGCGCAGCGTCGGGATCGCTGCCGCGCAAAGACTTGTGGAACGCGCTGAGCTGGTTGTAGTGCACCTCGCCGCCCTTGTCGCTGTGGGCGAAGCGCAGTGCCAGCGCCTCGCGCATCGCTGCGGAATCGATGCTGCCGCCCGTCCCCGCCGCGGCAGCCGCCGATTCCAGCACGGTCAGCGCGCGGCGCGCATCGCCATCGGCTTCAGTGCAGAGCAGCTGCAGCGCTTCGGGCTGCACCACGAGGTGCTGTGCACCGAGCCCGCGCTCGGCATCGGTCAGCGCGCGCTGCAGCAGGTGCTCGATTTCCAAAGGAGCGAGCGGCTGGAGGACGAAAACGCGCGCGCGCGACAGCAAGGCGCCGTTGACTTCGAAGCTCGGGTTCTCGGTGGTGGCCCCGATCAGCGTGACGAGCCCCTCTTCGACGGCAGGCAGCAGTGAGTCCTGCTGCGACTTGTTGAGGCGGTGGATCTCGTCGACGAAGAGCATCGTGCCGCGCTGCTCGCGCGCAAAGCGCTCGCGGGCCTCGCTGAAGATTTCGCGCAGGCGCGGGACGCCTTCGCTCACGGCGCTGAACGGCACGAAGCTCTGCCGCGCGTGCACGGCGAGCAGCCTTGCGAGGGTGGTCTTGCCGCTGCCCGGAGGCCCCCAGAGGATCAGGGAACCGGGCGCGCCCTGCTCGATGGCGCGGCGCAGAGGACGTCCTTCGCCGATGAGGTGCTTCTGACCGGCGTATTCATCGAGATTGCGCGGACGCATGCGCGCCGCCAGCGGCGGCCGCGGTGCCGCATCGCCAAAGAGACCCGTTTCAGCCGCCATGACGCAGGCGCCTTTGCGCACAGTAGAGCAGCAGCGAGCCCGCAACGGTCACATTGAGCGATTCCACGCTCTCCGCGATGCGCAGTGTGAGGCCCTCGAAGTCGTGCGTGTCGAGGTCGAGCGCGCCAGTCTCGCCGCTGAGCCACAAGGCGAGCGGACCCTGCCAGTCGAAGGTTTCGGGGTCCGTGCCTCCGCGCGTCGCGGCATGCACCTGACGCACGCCGCGCAGCCGCAAGGCTGTGCTCAGCGTGCGCGCATCCGATGCGCGCACGATCGGCAGCCGCAGCAAGGAGCCCATCGAGCCGCGCAACGCTTTGGGATTCCAGGGGTTCACGCCGCCGCCGCAGATGGCGAGCGCGGAGACCTGGAAGGCCTCCGCGGAGCGAGCCAGTGCGCCGAGATTGCGCGGATCGGCGATGCCGGCGACCACCAGCAGGAAGAAATGCCTGTCGATGCGAAAGTCCTCGAGGCGCGCGCTCGCGGGCTCGGGACCCAGTGCAAGGATGCCCGGGCTCGTGTCCAGACCGCTGACACGCTCAAGCAGCTGTGTATCCACGACGCGCGCACCCTGGTGGCTGCGCAGCAGGTCGGGACGATTCTCAGCCACCAGAACGAGGTCCAACGCATGCCCTGCGCTGCGAGCCTCATCCACGAGCCGCTCACCCTCGAGCACCAGCACGCCCTTCTCGCGCCCGGACAGGGCGGCAGCAGCCCGCTTGATCAGCGGATTCTCCCGCGAGCGTATCGGCGTGTCCGTCGACATCGCGCGTGTTATAGCATGGGGGCAATGTTGCTCCCCTTCGCTTTCTGCGCCTGCCCCGTACAGGATCCCGCGCCGATGGATTGGTCGGCGCTGGGCCGCTCCATGCAGGCCACCGTCGAACATCTGGCGGCGATCGGCTGCCAGGTCGATGCATCCCGCATCCGTGTACGCAGCGCCGATGAGGGCGAGCTGCGCCGCGCCATGGAGCTGGAGAACACGGCGGCGTTCGGCGAGTCATGGTTCGAGCTGCTGCGCGTGTTGGACCTCGTGGCCGGACGCACCGCGGCGCCCGAGGCCGCCCGCTATTGCGCCGAACTGCACGCCCGGATGCCTGTGCAGACGGGACTCAACTACTTCGCCGGTCGGGATGAGCTGCTGGTGCATCCGGTGTTCGTGCTGACGAGCGAACAGTACGCGCACTCCATGGTGCGCGAGATGTATCGCGCCTACGACGATCAGAAGCTGGATGCGCGCGCGCAGGAAAAGCAGGTGGGAACCACTTCGGAAGCCGTGACCGTGGCCCGAGCTTGGGGGCGTGCGCATGCTGAGCTTGCCGTCGAGCGCATCTTCTCGCTGTCGATCGACGGGCAGCCGACACCGCTGGAGGAGCGCAGCGGTTCCACGGCACTGCACACGCGCTGCGCTTTGGATTGGATCCGAGTGGCGGGTGCCGGGCAGATGCCGGTCACGTCCGAACAGCTGCTCCATCGCGCGGCCAAATCCGCCGAGATCGGTCGGGCCATCGCACCGATTCCCCTCGCCATCGAGGGCCTGGCTCTGCTGCGTGACGATCAACTCGGCGAGATCGGCTTGCGCATGCTGCTCTCGAGCTGGGAAGTCGATCCCGTGCAGGGTCTGGCGGCCAGCATCGGCTGGGATGGTGATCGATTCCTGCTGCGCATCGGCAAGGATGGTCAGCGCGTGCTGCAGGCGCGGATTCTCTTCGATCGCGAGCTCGATGCGGAGCAGTGGGAAAACGCCGTGCGTCCGCTGTGGTCGGGCAGCCTGCTCCGCCGGGGTTGTGCTCTCGACATGGCTTGGGCCAATCGGTCGGAGTTGCTCAAGGCGGCCGAAGAAGGGCTGGCAAGCCTCGAGCCCGACTGCAAACCCGACATCGCCAAGGCGCGGAGCACGGAACAGGTGGAAGCCCTGCTGCTGAGTCGCCAGCCGGTGCTCGCCGATGGAGTGTGGAAGGTGCCGGAACAGGCACTCAGCCTGCGTGCGGGGCCGGGCTGGAAGCAGGTCTTCGAGGGCGGGCAGCCGGCGCTGAGCCGCGACAATCAACGCGTGCGTGTCAGCACCATGCCCACGCCCGGTCCGATGTCGGGCGCGGAGCTGCTGGCCGCGGTGAAAGCTACGCTGAAGGGCAGCGCGACCGTTGCGAGCGGAAAGGCGAGTCCGCACAAGGTCGGCGATCGCGATGCGGTGCGTCTTGAGTACACATTGAACGAAAACGGGTCCAAGTGGAGCTATCGCGAGATTCAGGTTCCCGGCGAGCGCGCGAAGCTCGTCGTAACGCTGCGGCAGCCGGAAGGGGCCTGCGACGGGTGCGATGAGCTGCTCGGCTCGCTGCGCCTCGAGGCGGGGCGATGAGCGCCGAACTCGCCCGCGGACTGGTCCTGCGCACGGATGCCAAGGTGTGCCATGTTCAGGTCGATGGCCGCGTCGTTCAGGCCGCTCCGCGCGGCATTCTCTACGGCGAGGATGACGAGCGTCGCGAGCAGAAGAATCCCGTTGCCGTCGGCGACGAGGTCGAAGTCAACCTCGCAACGACGCCGGCGGGGCTTGAGCGCGTCCTGCCGCGACGCAACTGGCTCTCGCGCACGGCTTCCTCGCACGATCCGCGCGAACAGGTGCTGGCGGCCAATGTCGACCAGCTGTTCGTCATCGCTTCGGTCGGCAAGCCCGGCTTCTCTTCCAATCGCACCGACCGCATCCTCGCGGCCTGCGAGTGGAGTCGCATCCCGGCCACGATCGTGCTCAACAAGATCGATCTCGCCGGCGAGGGCGAGCTGGAGGACCTGACGGACACCTACGCCCGCGCCGGCGTTCCTGTCCTGCCCACCTGCGCGCTGGATGGTCGCGGGGTCGAAAGCCTGCGGGAGCAGATGGGCGGCAGGACCAGCGTCTTCTACGGCGCTTCCGGTTCCGGCAAGTCGAGCCTGATCAACGCTCTGGATCCGGCGCTGAAGCTCAAGGTCGGCAAGATCAGCCGCTTCTGGGATGCGGGCAAGCACACCACCAGCTTCTCGCAGCTCTACACGATCGGCGCGGACATGCGCGTCATCGACACGCCCGGAATCCGCGTGTTTCGACTCTACGGCGTGCCGGTCGGCAACCTGCGCGACCTCTTCCGCGAGTTCGTGCCGATCCAGTCGCGGTGCGCCTTCCCTGACTGCTCGCATGACCATGAGCCCGACTGCGCCGTGTTCGAGGCCGTCGAGGATGGCGTCATCGCGGCCAGCCGCTATGCGAGCTACGTCGAGATGCTCGACGAAATGCGACAGGCTCCCGTCGTCGACGACGAGGAGCCTGAAGAGTGAGGGTCGCCGCGGTGACGGCCGGATCGCTCAGTTGAAATCGTAGATGTACGACAGGCGCGCCTTGTTGAGGATCGCGTAGGGCAGCTTGGACAGCAGCTTGAGATCAGGATCGTTGCGGTCGTTGAAACCGCGGACAACCGGGTTGCGCATGATGAAGAAGCGACGCGAGGTGCGGTCATCGACCTCGTAGGATCCGGGGCGGACTTCACCGCCGAACTCGACGTTGAGCGAGCCGGTGTAGAAAACACGGACGCGGTGCGTCATCTGGTTCTTCGCCAGCTCGCGCATGTGCTGGTCGCCGCCGGAGTCGAGGAACTCATGACCCATCAGGATCTCGTCCACGTTGACATGCAGCAGCGGGGTGGTGATCCGCTCGCAGCTGTTGAGGTCGATCAGCGTCGCATCGCGCACCTTCAGGAAGTAGCGGCGATACTCATCGAGGATCGTCGACAGGCGCGTGTACTTGTTCTCGACGTTTCCTTTGATGAGGAAGCTGTCGGTCAAGAGGAGGTCGGAGACGATCGTGAGCATCGTGCGTTGAACTCGTTCCAGGGCTGCGTCAGCGAGCGAACCGCACCGGCGAGGTAGAAGGAGCCCGCTACCAGCACCCAGCCGTCCGCTCTCGTGAGTTGGAGGGCCCTGGCGAGGCCTGCGTCAGGCTGGGTGGCTGTTTCGGCCGCGATCCCGAGCCCCTGCGCAGTCTGCGCCAGAGTTCCCGCATCCAGCAGCGGCCCGGAGGCCACCGAGGTGCAAACGAGCCTATCGGCATGTTCACGCAGCACCTTGAGGATGCCGACGGCGTCCTTGTCGCGCCCCAGCGCCAGCAGTACGACGGGGCGAGAAGAAAATTCCGGCTGCTGGCGCAGCTCCCGCAGGATGCGTTCGACGCTTTCCGCCACATGGGCGGCATCGATCACGACGGGTGTCACTCCGACGCGACGCAGCTCCAGGCGGCCGGGCAGCCAGGCGGCTGCGATGACGGCATCGCTGAGGTCTTCCGCACGCACACCGACGGCTCGCAGGGACAGTTCCTGCAGCACGGCCCGAGCCAGAGCCGCATTCGTCGAGCGGATCGTGCCATCCGCGGGCACCGGACGCACGATGCGGACCCCCAGGCGCGCACAGTGCTCTTCCACGACGGCTGCCGCGTCATCGCAAGCGCGCTCGCCCGCCGGTTCCAGGGCGGTGATGAGCACGCTGCCGGGCTTGACGATGCCGACTTTCTCCGCGGCGATGTGGCGGCGCGTGGGTCCCAGCACGTTGGTGTGCTCCAGCTCGACATTGGTCAGCACGCACACCTCCCCGTAGATCGCGTTGGTGGAGTCGAGGCGACCGCCGAGGCCGACTTCCACGACGGCCCAGTCCACGCGCTGCTCCGCGAAGTGCAGAAAAGCCGCGGCAGTGAGACAGTCAAACCAGGTGGAGTCGACGCCTGCATCCCCGGCGTTGACGCAGGCCGCCCGGGCGTCGAGCACCGTCTGCAGAAGGCGGGCCAGATCGGCATCCCGGATCGGCTCGCCGTCGATGCGGATGCGCTCGTGAATGCGCTCGAGATGCGGCGAGGTGTACAACCCGGTGCGCAGCCCTGCGGCGCAGAGCCCCCCCGCCACCAGCGCCGAGGTGGTGCCCTTGCCCTTCGTTCCCGTGATGTGCACGGCCCGCAGGCCTCGGTGCGGATTGCCCAGGCGGTCCAGCAGCGCCTCCAGCGGGGCCAGCCCCCGCCGCATGGAGGCGTCACGGTCCCGCCGCTCCCAGTTGATCAGGGCGTCCAGTCGCGAAAGTGCCTCGTTCAGGTCCGGGACCATTCGATTTTCCCGCAAGGGTGGCTCATCATCCATCCGTACGGTCCGATAAGGAATAGGGAACGGCTTTCCGTTCCCGCCACCCACCGCCATGACCGAACTGCTGCACAGGGTCAAGATCTTCGTGTTCCAGCACGCGATCCGTGAACCGCGCTACCTCCTGCTGCGCGCCGCGCAGGGGCTGGAGGGGTGCTGGGGTCCGCTCCAGGGCAACATCGGCTTCGGCGAGAAGCTCGAAACCGCCATTCGGCGCGAGGTGATCGACGAGACGGGCATTCTGCGCTCGCTCGATGTGATCGATCTGGAACTGCACCAACACCAGAGCCTCGGTGACGAGCACATCATCGAGTGGACCTTCGGCATCCGCATCCCGCCGCATGACGTGGCGCTGCGCCTTGATCCCAAGTGGGCGGCCTTCCGGTGGGCGGATTTCTCGCGTGGCTATCCGCTGCTCGAGTTGGATGACGATCGTGCCGCGCTGGTGCGCCTGCACGCGATGATCCGCGCCGCCTGAGCAGAAGCTCAAGCCTTCAGAAGACCGAGCTGCGGATACTGCGCACCCAGCACACGACTGCCTGAAGCGCCGAAGCAGCCTTCCGCGAGGGCGGCGTATACGGAACGGAAGTCCGTCGTCATGGCGAGATCGCCGTCGCTGAGCTGCGTCAGGGAGGGATGCTTGCCGTGCAGGCCGCCGCTGACGGGCGCACCCAGAACCAGCATGGGAGCCGCGACGCCGTGATCGGTTCCGCGCGAGCCGTTTTCCTGCACGCGGCGGCCGAATTCCGAGAACACGAGCACGACCGTGTGCTTGTCCGCGCCGCTTTCCGCGAGGTCCTGACGCAGCGCCTTGAGACCTGCATCAAGGATGCGCATGCGCGCATCATGAGCCGTGCGCTGGTTGGTGTGCGTATCGAAGCCGCCCAGCTCAACCGAGACCACGCGCGTGCCGGTGCGCTTGCCCAGCAGCGCGCCCGCGACGCGCAGCGACTGCGAGAAATCGTCCTCGGCATAGCCGGCCTTGGTGCTGTGTTCGAGGACGGCCTTGCGGACACGCAGCGAGGACGCCGTGGCATCGTCGAGGATGCCACGCAGCCGGCGCAGTGCGTCGGAATCCGCCGGACGTTCTTTGCCGCCGGAATCCCGATACAGGCTGCGGTCGGGCGCCTCATCGCTGATCCACTTGTAGGCGTTGGGGTTCTGCAGGATCACAGCCGGATGACGCGTGGAGTGCAGCGAGTACGGCTCATTGGCGCCGACGTGCACGACCAGCTCGGGCACTGCGCCCGTCGGCCAGGTCTCCGCGCAGAGTCGGCCTATCCAGCCGTCACCCGCATCGCGACCGCGCATCGAGGCCGTGTGCCAGATCTCATAGGACTGAAAGTGCGAGCGATTGGGCTTGGGATAGCTGCAGCCTTCCACGATTGCGAGCGCACCCGCATCCCAGGCCGAGCGCAGCCCCTTCAGCTCCGGATGCAATCCCCGGTAGTCATCGAGCTTGAGCACTTCACCGGCACCGATGCGCGTGGAGGTGCGGGCCTTGTTGTAGGCGTCATCGGCCCACGGCACGACCATCGAGAGCCCGTCATTGCCGCCCGAGAGCTGCACCAGCACCAGATTGAGGCCTGGATCCCGGGACGGATGCGTGGGCGGCGCCTCAGTCCCCTGCGCGCGCGCTGCGCGCGACAGCACCAGACTGCCCAATGCGCCGAAGGAAGCGATCAGGAGCCCGCGACGATCGATGGAAAAGTGGTGCTGCATCGCTAGCCCAGTTGCGCCTCCGGCAGGGACAGAATCAGGTGTGCCATGCGGCGCAGCACGCGCTCCGCGGGTGCGCCACCCTTGAGGAATTCGCCGTCGCGCAGTTCGAGCATCACGCGCTCCCCCGCCAGATAGGAAAGCATGCGCTCGCGTGTGTCCTGCGGGGCTTCGCAGGCGAGCAGGTCCGAGAGCATGGCATCGACGATCTGCGCGTCGGTCTTTGCTTCCTGACGGGCCATCCGCGCGCTGAAATTCAGGGTCGGCGACCATCCCGCATCCACCACGCGCTTCATTGCGGTGAAGGCAGCACCGGCGGCCCCCTTGGGCGGATCCTTCTTTGCAGGCGCCATAGCGGCACCGCCCTCGGCCATCTCCTGCATGTCCGCATCGCTGGTGACGAAAACGTCATCGACCCGCACCGCACCGAGCAGCATGCCGGCGATGTTGCCGCGCTGCATCAGAGTCGAGGTCGTGATCCAGGCCGTGCCTTCCTCCCAACCCTTCACGTTGGGCGGTGAGAACAGTCGCATGCCGAGCATGGAGGACGCGCTGGCCACGAGCGGCGAGGGTACGCGCTGGCCCATGCGGCGCGAGATGCCGACCATGTACTCGATCGGGCTCAGCACGCGCGCCCCCACCACATCCTCCGAATAGAACGACGGGTCATTCAGGAGCCGGGCAAGGAACGGCTGCAGCTCCCAGTCACCGTCCCGCAGCACTTGAGCGTACGCCTCGACGCGCGCCTCCGCGGGCTCCACCGACTCAAACCAGCGCAGCAGGCGACGCGCGACATGCCGCGAGCACGCGGGCTGCTCCAGAAGGATGCGCGCGACGTCGTCGCCGTTGAACTTGCCCTTCTGGCCGAGGATCTCCTTGGCGCCGTCATCATGGGCACCCTTGTCGAAGGCGTAATCGCCCTGCCCGTCGACCGTGCGTCCGGTCAGCGCGCGGGCAACCTCCTTGACATCCTTCTCGGTGTAGTTGCCCAGTCCCAGCGTGAACAGCTCCATCAGCTCGCGCGCGAGGTTCTCGTTCGGCCGCCCCTTGCGGTTGGCGTCGTTGTCGAGATAGGTCAGCAGCGCCGGGTCGCGCAGCATACCCTTGAGAATCGTGCGGAAGTTTCCGAGTGCGTTCTCGCGGAAGAACTGGTTCTGCCGAATGAGCATGTTGGCACGGCGCACCTCCTCCACCGAGCTGGTGAAGTAGCCGTGCCAGAACAGCACCATGCGCTCACGCAGCGGCGAATCGGCGGTCTGCATGCGCTCAACCCACCAACCGGTGTAGTCCTGCAGCTGCTTGCGCTCGCGCTCGCGCGCGGCGTTGTTCATGCGGTTGCGTTCCGCCTCGCTGCGCTCCTTGTACTGCTCGCGCGGGACATCGAGAAAGCGCTCGACGAAGAAAGGCTGCTCGTCCGCCGGGATGCTCAGCAGCCGGCGAACGGTCTCCTCGCGGCCGAGCGTGACGCTGGCCTCGATCTGCTCCGGCAGCGCGCCGAAGCCGGCCCGATTCCACAAGTGTTCGGCCTCGCGCGCCTGAAAGCTCTTGTCGAGTGGGCCATCGCCTGCAGGCAGGCACGTGAGAAGGATGGTCAGGATCATTCCAGATACCCGCTGTTACTTGGTATTCTCCGCGAACTTTTCCGAACTGTCCAGACATCCATGCGCACGCCGGCCGATCTGACCCCGCTGGGAGTCCCGCTGCACTGCCCGGCGGATGCCGAGGCCTGCAGGCTGCTTCCCGTCAGCGGTGATCCGCATCCTGAGCACATCCTGCTGCGAAAGGTTCCAGCGTGAGCGATTTCTCCAAGCCCGCGGACTCCCCCAAGACCGCGCTGGCGGCCTCCATCCACACCGCCCGGCCTGCTCCGCGTGATCTGCGCGAGTTTCTTGCCACTCTGCGCCGTGCGGATCTGGTCGTGGACGTGGAAGCGCCGGTCGATGCCCGACTCGAGGCCGCCGAAATCCATCGCAGAGTCGTCGCGGCGGGTGGCAAGGCCTTGTGCTTCCACCGCGTGCGCGGGGCGGACTTCCCGCTCGTCACCAATCTGTTCGGCACGCGCGAGCGCGTGGAGATGGCGTTCGGCTCTCGTCCGCAGCAACTGATCCGCGAGGCTGCGAACCTGCCTCGTGATCTGGTGCCCCCGAGCCTGTCGAAGCTCTGGCAGAAGCGTTCACTCTTCGCAGCTCTGGCGAAGGTCGGGATGAAGCGCATCGGCGGAGGCCCGCTCAAGGAACGCGCGGATGTGCCCGCGAAGCTGTCCCGCCTGCCGGCGCTGCATTGCTGGCCGCGCGACGGCGGTCGCTTCCTGACGCTGCCGCTGGTCGCCACCGAACACCCGCACGGACACGGCCCCAATCTGGGCATGTATCGCATCCAGATCTTCGATGACGAGCATGTCGGCGTGCATATGCAGATCGGCAAGGGCGGCGGCTTCCACCTCGCGGCCGCGGAAGCCGACAACCTCCCGCTGCCGGTCGCAATCCATCTGGGCGGACCGCCCGCGCTGATGATGGGAGCGATCGCGCCGCTGCCGGAGAACGTGCCCGAGCTGCTGCTCACCAGCCTGATGCTAGGTGAGCGTGTGCGGCTCACGGAAACACCGCTGACACCGCTGCCGCTGGTCGCTGAGGCCGAGTTCGCGTTGGTAGGCAGGATACAGCCGCGCGCGCGTCGCCCCGAAGGCCCCTTCGGCGACCACTACGGCTACTACTCGGAAATCCACGACTATCCGTACATGAAGCTCGATGCGCTGCTGCACCGGCGCGATGCGATCTTCCCTGCCACGGTGGTCGGCAAGCCGCGCCAGGAGGACTTCTACATCGGAGACTTCCTGCAGGAGATGCTCTCGCCGCTGTTCCCGGTGGTGATGCCCGCGGTCAAGGACCTGTGGAGCTACGGCGAGACCGGTTACCACTCGCTCTCGGGGGCGGTCGTGGCGGAGCGCTACAAGCGCGAAGCGATGGCCAGCGCCTTCAGGATCCTCGGCGAAGGCCAGCTCTCGCTGACGAAGTTCCTACTGCTGACCAACCAGCCCGTCGATCTGCGGGACTTCAAGGCCACACTGACCTGCGTGCTGGAGCGGGCGGACTTCCGCACGGATCTGTTCGTGTTCGCGAACCTGTCGATGGACTCGCTCGACTATGCCGGCCCGCGCATCAACGAGGGCGGAAAAGGCGTGCTGCTGGGCGTCGGCGAGAAGAAGCGCGAGCTGCCGCGTGAGTTCGTCGGCACACCGCGCTCGCCGGTCACCAAAGTGCGCGTTTTCTCACCCGGCTGCCTCGTGATCGAAGGTCCGTCCTTTGCCGACGACCGCACCTGCGCAGAGGCCATCGTCAGGGATCCCGTCTTCGCGGATTGGCCGCTTCTCGTGCTGTCGGATGACGCCGACCGACACGCGCGCAGCTCGATGAACTTCCTGTGGGCCACATTCACACGCTTCAATCCGGCCTCGGACATCCACGCAGCGCGCGTGGAGCTGGTCGCGAACCACCCTTCGTTCCACGCACCGATCCTGATCGATGCCCGCATGAAGCCCTGGTATCCCGAGGAGCTGTTCTGCGATCCCGACACGGCTCGTCAGGTGTCGACACGCTGGAAGGAGTACTTCCCCTCCGGCACCGTCGAGATGGGCGACTCCGATCGCGGCCACCTCGACTGATTCAGCCGTTGCGGAAGGCGTAAAACTCCGGATGTTCGAGCGCCGGAGCGGCTTCGCGGCGGATCTGGAGCGTTCGGATGGCCCACAGGTCGCGGAAGATGCGATAGCGCAGCGCGGTGGTGTCGAGGTAGTCGACACCGGCGCTGCCGCCCGTGCCCGTCCGGCGGCCGATCACGCGCTCGACCATGCGGGCGTGGCGCTGGCGGAACATCACAAAAAGCTGCTCCAGCTCGACCAGCGCGTCGAGCACCTCGCGGGGCCATGCCAGCAGAGGCAATTCGCGATATGTCTCGATGAACAGCATCGCGGCGCGAATGCGCGCGCGGCGCACGCCTCCATCCTCCGCTACCGGCGCGAAGAACTCGCGTACGCTCTGCTTTTCCTTCTCGTAGCGCTCGCGGATGCGCTGCCTGTCCTCCGCATTGCGCGCCATGCCGCAGGAACGCTCCGCGATGCTGTCGATCTCGCAGGAGTGCGCGTTCAGGAAGCGCGTCAGGAAGGCCCTCAGCCGATCGTCGGAAGCGGCGTCCCCGGGACCGATGCCATCGATGGGCGTGCGGAAGAGCCAATCCTCGATCGACTCCTTGAGCGAAGGCTTGTCGGCCAACTGCGCGTCCACGCGCGCCAGGGCGGGCGATTGCGAACCGTCATGCGAACGCAGCGCGTTGCGGTAGCTCGACTCCACGCCCAGCGGAATGCGTTCCGACTCTTCCAGCCCGAACAGGATCTCGATTTGGCGCAGCTGCGCGCTCTGGAATCCGCTGGCGGGAATCAGCTTGTCGCGGAAGGCGAGGAATTCGCGCGTCGGCAGCGTCTCCATCAGTTCGAAGTGCTGGTTGGAGATGCGCAATGCCGTCGTGGCGCGCTTGATGCTGCGCACAGCTCCCGAGAGTTCCTGCTCGGCGACCTTGGGCGCCATGAACAGATTGCGGGCCAGCTTCAGCTCGCGCAGCACGAGCTTGAACCACAGCTCGTAGACCTGGTGCACCGTGATGAAGAGCACTTCTTCGTTGCACAGCTTGGATTCATCACGATCAAGCCCACCCTGCAGCGACAGCAGGTCTTCGACGCGGATGTAATCCCAGTAGCTGGCCGGCTTTTCGGAGGGAGTGTTCATGCGCTGATCCAGCGCATGAGGATAAGGAATTGCCCGCCCCGCGGCTACGAACCCGCTACGACCCGGAACCCAACGGGTTCCGCAGGCGCACGGCCTGTCGACGCACGAAGGTCTCGGGTGCGCCGGATTCGAGCCCGCACATCTGCGCTTGAGCGATGGCGATGCTGACCTTGACCTTGTCGTGGACGATGCGATGGATGGCGAGCAAGCCGGCCATGGAGCTGATGTCCTCGCCGACCAGCAGCACGGACTGTCCCCCGCTCTCCTGAAGACGCTGCAGCACCCGGTCGACGACCGCATCGCTGATCTGCTCGGTTTCCTCCGGCCGCATATGCACATAGCCGAGGGCCTGTCCGACGCAGTCGCTCGCCAGCTGGTCGTCCTTCAGCTGAGCGGGACGACGCAGGTCGATCACCGCCTGCACACCGCGCTGGCGCGCGACAGCGAGATCCGCGGCGCTCGGCAAGGTGCTGATCCAGAGCTTGCCCTCGATCGAGGCGCTCATCGTGCCCGCGAGATCGGTGCTCACCACGGCCTTGGCCGCGGCTTGCTGCGCGGGTGTCCAGACGCGCTGGGGGCTCTGGCAGCCGGACAGAACGGATGCGCCGATCGACGCGCCCAGTACGAGCAGGAGATTTCGCGGAGACATCCCGATTTCCATCGGGAGTCGCCGGAGGCGATCTGAAAGAAAAGCGCGCTTTTCCGGGCTTCAGGATCCTGAGCGGGCCGAGCGCCAGGCCGACCATCCCAGACCGATCCAGGCCGCGATCCACAGCGTCCCGCCCACAGGCGTTATCGCGCCGAACCAGCGCGGAGCTCCCAGAGCCATGGCATACAGCGTCCCGGAAAAAAGCACCCAACCCGCCAGCATCAGCCCCGGTATCCACCCCGCGAGCTCGCGCCGTTCCGCGTGCAGGCCGCAGGCGATCAGCGCGAGCGCATGGATGAAGTGATACTCCACTGCGGTCTTCCACCACGCCATACCCTGCGCATCGACGACTCGCTCCAGTCCGTGTGCGCCGAAAGCGCCCGTCACGACCGCGAGTCCGCAGGAGAATGCACCCAGTGCCACCCAGCGTGCGGGACCGATTTTCTGCCGACTCACGCCTGTTTTTCCTCCAGCGCATGCAGCGCCGCCTGCACCGATCCCTGAAAACCGCCCGGGTTCGTCCAGCGCAGCGGCTCCAGGCTGCGGTACTCCTCGACGATGCTGCGCTGACGATCGACGCGCTCGCGCACGCGCTGTTCGATCGCCAGCACCAGTTCGCGCTCGGAAAGGCCGTGCAGACCGAGGCTCTCCCACTCGGACTCGGGCAGTATGCGCTCGATGAGCTGCGCCAAGGGAGCCGGGAGCGTGTGAATGCGCTCGTGGATGCGATCGTTCTCATGCTCGCGCAGCGCGAGCTGAATCATCCATGTGCCGCCGGCGCAGAGCGCAAATCCCGCGCTCCAGATGGCAACCGTCATCCGGAAATCGAGTCCCAGCGGCGGAAAGGCGAGCTCCGCCGGCGTGAAACTGCCGAGCGACACGCTCTGCACGGGCTCGAGGAAATCCAGCGGGATCCAGGACAGAATCGGGATCGGCACAGAGAGCACCTGCCACTGGTGGACGCTGCCCTGCCAGGTGATCCAGAGTCGGAACAGCAGCAAGGCGACGAACCACCACAGCCATGCCGGACGGGTGACATCGCGCGCTCCGCGGCCGAGCAGTACCAGCAGGAGCACCAGCTCGGCGAACATCCACGGTCCGCCGGGAACCAGCACGCCTGCGACGAGGAAGCTCGTGCCGAGATATGCGGCGAGTGCACCGAAAAGTCCCGTTCCATCGCGCGGCAGCGCGGAACCGGCTCGGCGTCGCATCCACCAGGCCGCCAGCGCCACCAGCGCGCCCATCGCCAGCGGAGTCAGGCCGGTGCCGCTGGCACCGCCTTGAGCATCGATCTGCACGCCGAGCAGAAATCCGCCGCAGCCGATCATCACGGCGCTGAGCGCCACCAGCCAGCGCGCCTGACGAACCTCTTCGATCACCTGCACATGCGTGTGGGTGCTCATGCGTCTTCGCAGCCTCCGCGCAGCCCGGGAAACAACAGCTCGCACTCTTCATCGAAGCCGAGCAGCACATCGTCCTGCCCGTCAGCACCCTGACCCGCGAAGCACTGCATCGCGCGCGCGAAACGCAGCTCCAGCGCCAACCCGATGGCCGTGCGGCGGCCCGTGACGCCGCACAGTTCGCCGAGGAACTGCCGTGCGCGCAGCTGCGCGGCTTCGACATGTCCCAGAACCGGTGCGCGCCAGGCCACGCGCATCACCCGGCCGTACAGCAGCACGGCAGCGAGCGTCGGCTGGCTCAGCACAGGGTCTTCCGTTCCGGCGATGCCTTCGGTGCGCAGCCACTCCTGCAGCAGTCCGCCGAGCCGCTCGGCGCTGCGTGCATCGCCGCGCAGTCCGGCCGTCCACGCGGATGCGCGCGCCACCTGGAAGATCAGCGTCAGACCGGCGAGCGCTTCGGCGCGATTGCCACCGCGCAGGGCCTGCAGCAGACGCTCGCAGCGCTGTCCATCGGCCCCATCCAGCCAATCAATCGTGCGCGGACAGCCCCGCAGCGCGAACAGCTGCGAGCGCACCGCGTTCCATTCAGCCTGCAGCTCGGGGCGCACATGCAGATCCAGCTCCGCCACGCGCAGGCGCGTGCCGCGGGAGAGGAACTGCATCGGCTCCATCACCTGCGGCCCCGAACCGAGTTCGCGATCCTCGGCGCGCCGCGCAGGCCCGGGCGTCAGCATGCGCACCGCCAGCGCCGCCGCAAACAGCACGCAGGACAGCGCGATCAGCGTCTGGATCAGCCAGCGGGGCTTGGAACGAAGGGGCGGCACCGGAGCGGCGATTCTGCCCCGCTGTCCCTCCGCTTTGCAATCCGCATCAGCGCGGAGCGGCGCGCTGGCGTTCCAGCAGCGCACGGACCTTTGCTTCCTGCAGCTTGTTTTCGCGCTGCACCTGCTCGAAGAGCGTCCCATCGCGGCCCGCGCCCAGCGCCTCCAGCTCGGCCTGCCGGTACTGGCCGCGCTTGAGTTCCTCCAGCGCCTCGCAGAGCTCATCGCAGGACGGCAGAGTGCGCGCGAGCAGATCGCGCGTGCGCTCGAGCAACGCCACGAACTCCAGGAACTCCGTCTGCGGAGCCTCCTGCTCCATGCGCGCCGCCTCGCGCATCAGCTCCTCGAAGGAATCACCGCGCGCATGCACGCTGCGGCGCAGGAACTCCGCGAACTGCGCCACCAGCACTGCGCGGCGATAGCCGACGGGACTGGTCTCGAACGGCACAGCCGAGCCCGTGCTCACCAGCTGCGCGACTTCGCGCACCGGCGCGCTCGCGCCGGCCGGCAGCCGACCCGGATCCTTCCAGCGCGCGCGCACGGTGGCGAGCGGACGATCGGAGGCGGCGAAAGTGCGCTCCAACTCGTACAGCGCCGTGACCTGGTGCCCTGAGCCGATTTCCCCCGCATCCACCCGGTCATTGCGGAAGTCGACATCGGCGATGGCGCGGTTTTCGTAGCCGAGCAGCCGGTAGCGCTCCACCTGGGCCGGATCGAACTCCACCTGCAGCTTCACATCGCGTGCAATCGTCTCCATCGTGCCCATGAAGCGCTCCACGAGCACACGCCGGGCTTCACGCAGATCATCGATGTAGTGGCACTGTCCATCGCCCTTGTCGGCGAGCTGCTCCAGCAGCGCATCGTTGTGGCTCGTCATCCCCACTCCGAAGGTGTTGAGCAGGATGCCGCGCTCCCGGATCGGCTGGACGGTCTTGGAGAGCTCCTCGGGATCGGTGATGCCGCGATTGGCGACCCCGTCCGAGAGGAAGATCACGCGATTCGTGGCGCGCGTGTCCAGACCCTCCAGCGCAGTCGCGTATCCCAGCCGCAGTCCGGCTTCCGAATGAGTCCAGCCCTTGGGCTGCAGTGCGTCGATCGCGGCCTCGAGGCGCGCCTTGTTGATGACAGGCGTCATCGGGGCGAGTTGCTGCGCCGAGTCGCTGAAGGCGACGATGGCAACCGCATCCTGCGGATCAAGCTGAGACACCAGCATGCGCAACGCATCCTTGACGAGCTCCATGCGTTGCTCGCGCTCCATCGATCCGGAGCAGTCGATCACGAAGGTGAGGCGCAGCGGCTTGCGCTCGTGCTGAGGCATTTCGCGGCCGCGCAGCACCACACGCAGCATCCAGCGCGGCTTGCCGTCCCCGGATCCGAAGCGACTGGGCGTCAGATCGGTGGCAATGCGCAGCGTGTCGCCTGTCGGCGCCGGCACATCGGCCGGGAAGTAGTTGATGAACTCCTCCGTGCGGACCTGCTCGCGCGGCGGCACCTGACGTTCCACCAACAGACGTCGCGCGAGCGTGTAGCTGGCGGTATCGACATCCGCGGCGAAGGTGGAAATCGGATCGAGCACCGTCTGCTCGAAGGGATTGTCGCCCCAGAAGCGCAGGAAGAGCTCACGCGGACTCTCACCGGGCCTGCGCAGCCCTCCCATCAGGAGCGAGAGATCCTTCTGCTGATCGGAGAGTTCATCCTGGGAAAGCTCGCCGAATCCAGCGCCGAAGGACTGCCCCTCGGCACCGGCCGCAAGCGAATCGGGGGCCAGCGCAGCACCGGCCGCCACGGTGGCATCCCAGTCGCGGGAACTGCTCACGTAGCCGAGCCCGGCCAGTTTCGGCAACGCGTCGAGGGAATGAGTGGCAGGAGCGGGGACACCCGCCATGACCGGCGCACCGCTCGCCGTGGACGGTGCCGGTGAACTCGGTGAACTCGGTGCACTCGCTGCACTCGGGGAAGCCGGGGCAGCCATCTCGAGACTGGCGACCCTGGTTCCGTAGGTGGAGTCCTGCAGGCGAACCAGCAGAGCCGCTCCCCCGACCGCGATCGTGAGGCCCGCCGCCAGACGCGTCCAGCTGCTGTTCCACCAGCGGCGGGTGGGCGCATTCAGCGGCGCCTTCGGCAGCGCCTGCTGGAGTTCCTCGCGCGCAGACGGCGAGAGCTGCTGCGGCGGCGCCTCCAGCTCGCGCACGAGCGCAATCGTGCCTTCCAGGCGCGCATATTCCTCGCGCAGCTCCGCGCTCTGCGCCAGCTGCTGCTCCAGCGCGAGCCGCTCGGCGGAATCCACCTCGCCCAGCGCCAACGCACACAGGCGTGCGTGCACTTCCGGTTCGATTCTGTTCATGCCCTGCCTCCGGCCTTGCGGCCTTCCAACTGCGGCTTGAGCCGCTCGCCCAACTGCTGCAACCCTTCACTCACCAGCCAACCCACCGTTCCGATGCTGCGCCCCGTGATCTCGGCGATCTCCTTGTAGGAGCGATCCGCAAGCAGCCGCAGCACGAGCACTTCGCGCTGATCGACCGGCAGGCGTTCGAGTTCGCGCTCCACGGCAGCTCGCGTGTCGGCCTGCTCTACAGTGGCGATGCCGCCATCGTGCGCTTCGGGACTCGCGGCCTGCTCCTCGCGGAGCGATCGGCGTCGAGTGCTGCGTTGGGTGTCCATGCATGCGTTCCTGTTGACCGTGTGAAGCCAGGCACGCAGGTGCGCGCTCTGCGCCTGCGGGTCGCCATCGGTCGATGGCGGCAGGAGCGGCGGCGACTGCGCCAGCTTCAGGAACACCTCCTGCACCACCGCTTCACAATCCGGACCCACGCCGAGAATGGCGCGGGCATGCCGCAGCAAGACTCCCTGATGACGATCGACCAGCGCCGCGAAGGCGCTTCGATCGCCGGCCCGGAAGGCCTGCAGCAACTGTCCGTCGGAAGCGGGTGTCATGGACTCGTTCCGGCTCAGTCAACGACAGGGCGCCGGATCCTCTTGGCAGATTCTGCCCTTTCTCGCGTGCCTGCTAAGATCGCCGGCCCATGGTAGACCCCGACCGTCCGCTGATCGGCATCAATGGCCTGCTCGACAAGACCACCGAGCCCAAGCTGCATCTGGCCAACCGCTACGCCAACGCCGTGCTCAAGGCCGGCGGCGTGCCCGTCGCGCTGACGCCCGTGGGCGGCCCGGGCGACATCGCGCGCATGCTCGCGCATCTCGATGGTCTGGTGCTTTCGGGAGGTGATGACTTCGACACGGCCCGGCTGGGTCTGGGACCGACGCATCCCGAGGCCGTGCCCGTGCCGGCGGAGAAGCAGGACTGGGATTTCCTGCTGGCACGCGCCGCGCTCGAGCGCGGACTGCCGGTGCTCGGCATCTGCTACGGCATGCAGCTGCTGGGCCTCGCGGAGGGCGGTCGCATCTTCCAGCATCTGCCGGAGGACCGCCCCGGCTGTCAGGAGCACCGCAGAAAGGTGCTGCACAAGGTCGCGCTGGAGGCCGGATCGCGCATCGCGCGGGTCATGGGTGAGCGCGAGGTGGATGTGGTGTCGAGCCACCATCAGGCGCTCGCCAGCGTCGGCCCGCGCTGGAAGATCAGCGGTCGCGACCACGAAGGCCTGATCGAAGCGATCGAGCGCGAAGCGCATCCGTTCGCACTCGCCGTTCAGTGGCACCCGGAGCTGGCGCCGGAGGGCACCGTGCAGGACAAGCTGTTCCGGGCGCTGGTCGGTGCCGCCGCCATCGAATCCAACAAGCGCGCCTTCGGCGCCCGCACCTGAGCTCCATGGACGCGATCACGATTCCGGTCGGCGGTTCGCGTCCCTATGAGGTGCGCATCGGCCCGGGCCTGCTGCGCGATGCCGCGGCGCGCACGGTGCGCTGGTCACGCAAGCTGCTCCTGTCGGATGAGAATGTCGCGCCGCTCTATGCGGCGCGCGTCGGACTGCCGCAGTCCTACACGACGCACCTGGTCCAGCCGGGTGAGTCATCCAAGAGCTTCGGCGAGCTCGAACGCCTGCTCGACCGCATGGCGCAGGCCGAGCTCGACCGTCGCTCCTGCCTCGTGGCGCTCGGCGGCGGCGTGGTCTGCGATCTCGGCGGCCTCGCGGCGGCGCTGTACATGCGCGGGATCGACTGCGTGATGCTCCCGACGACGCTGCTGTCGCAGGTGGATTCCTCCGTGGGTGGAAAGACCGCGATCAACCTTCGCGCCGGCAAAAATCTGGCCGGCGCGTTCCACCCCCCCGCGCTGGTGCTGGCCGACACGCAGACGCTCGCCACGCTCGATGAGCAGGAGTTCCGCTCCGGGCTGGGTGAAGTCATCAAGACCGCCGTGCTGGCGGGCGGGGAACTGCTGCAGCTCGTGGAAGAGGGCTCTGCTGCGCTGCGCAACCGCGATCCGGAGTTCCTCGCGGCCGTGGTGGCGCACTGCGTCCGTCACAAGGCCGGCGTGGTCGAGCGCGACG
>SYGM01000090.1 GCA_005799545.1 Planctomycetia bacterium
GACAAGCCGGTGATCCTGCAGCTGCTGGAGATCCCCGACGAGAAGGCCATGAGCGCGCTCAAGGGCGTCGCGATGGAGCTGGAGGACTGCGCCTTCCCGCTGCTCGAGGGCATGGTGCTGACCAGCGATCTCAACACGGCCTTCAAGGACGTCAACTGGGCGCTTCTGATCGGCAGCCGCCCGCGCGGTCCCGGCATGGAGCGCAATGACCTGATCAAGGTCAACGGACCGATCTTCGTGGGTCAGGGCCGCGCCATCAACGACCACGCGGCGAAGAACGTGCGCGTGGCCGTCGTCGGCAACCCGTGCAACACCAACTGCCTGATCGCGATGCACGCCGCCAAGGACCTGCCTCGCGAGCGGTTCACCGCGCTGACGCGCCTCGACCAGAATCGCGCGCAGAGCCAGCTCGCGATCAAGGCCGGCGTGCACACCACGGCTGTGACCCACACCACGATCTGGGGCAACCACTCGGCCACGCAGGTGCCTGACTTCTTCAACACGAAGATCAACGGGAAGAGCGCGGCGCAGGTCATCACCGACGAAGCCTGGCTCAAGGGCGACTTCTTCAAGACCGTGCAGCAGCGCGGCGCGTCGATCATCGCGGCGCGCGGGGCTTCGAGCGCGTTCTCGGCGGCCAATGCGCTGGTGGACCATGTGCGCGACCTGCACTGCGCCACCCCGGCCGGCCAGTGGAATTCAGTCTGCGTCGTGTCCGATGGCAGCTACGGCCAGACCGAAGGCCTGATCACGAGCTTCCCCGTCACCAGCGACGGCAAGGGTGGCTGGAGCATCGTGCGAGGCCTCGAAGTGACCCCGTTCATCAAGGAGAAGATCGCCCTGACCGTCAAGGAGCTCGAAGGCGAGCGCGCGGTCGTCGCGGATCTGCTGAAGTGAGATCAACGGCGCGGCACCGTCAGGGTGCCGCTGGGTGCCGCAGGGATCAACGTCTGCGACATCAACAGGGCGCGGGCTTTTCGGCCGCGGCGGCGGTGCCGCTGAGGCCGTAGGGGCTGGCGCCCTCGATCTTGACATCGATCTCCAGCCCCACCCACTCCGAAGGACCAGGGAAAGAGACGATCAGGCCGTGGATCGTGCGGCCGAGCAGCTCTCCCTCGCGCTTCTCGCTCGTGCCTTCCACGAAGGTGCGGCGCACGGAACCGACGTGGCTGGAGTGGCGCCGCAGGCCCGTTTCGGCGGACAACGCCAGCATGCGCTGGTTGCGCTCCTTCTTGATTTCCTCAGGCACATCATCGACGAGCGTCTCGGCGGCATGCGTGCTCGGACGCGGTGAGTACTTGAAGATGTAGTTGATGACGAAGCCCTGCTCCGCGAGCAGCGCTTCGCTGCTCGCATGGTCTTGCGCGCTCTCGCCGGGGAAGCCGACGATCCAGTCGGAGGCGAGCTCGATGTCGGGCACCTGTGCGCGGAGGATCTCCGTGCGCTTGCGGAACAGCTCCACGTTGTAGCCGCGCTTCATCGCGCGCAGGATCGGGTCGGAACCCGACTGGGCCGGAAGCGGCAGGAAACGCTCGACCTTGGAGCACTGCGCGATCGCCTCCGCCAGCGCAGGCGTCACATAGGAGGGATGCAGCGTGATCAGGCGGATGCGCACAAGGCCTTCGATTTCCTGCAGTGCGCAGAGCAGGTCCGCGAGGCTGGCGCGACCCTGGCGCCCGCGCAGCTGCGGCTCACCGGGGGCGGGCGCGGAAAAATCCTCGCCGTAGCTGTTGACCGTCTGCCCCAGCAGCGTGATCACGCGCACGCCCTTCTCGACGAAGGCGCGCGCCTCGCGCACCAGATGCTCAATCGGATAGCTCATGACGCGCCCGCGCACCGACGGGACGATGCAGTAGGTGCAGTTGAGGTCGCAGCCGCGCATCACGGTGAGATAGGCGTGCAGGCCGCCGTCCCAGGGCTCATCAGTGCGATCGATGGCTACCGGATCGTCCATCTCCAGCGCCAGCACGCGCGCCGCGGACTTGCGCGCGCCCGGCTTGTCGGAGCGGGCCTCACGGTGGCGCAGCACCTCCTCGACGAGCGCAGGCAGCCGCGCGAACTGGCGCGTGCCCGCGACCAGATCCACGTGTCCGGCGCGCTCAAAGATCTCTTCGCCCACGCGCTGCGCCATGCAGCCCATCACGCCGACGACCAGATCCGGACGAGCTTCCTTGGCGCGCTTGAGCTCCCCCACCCAGGACCAGGTGCGGTCTTCGGCGTGTTCACGCACCGAGCAGGTGTTGAACAGCACCACGTCGGCGTCCTGCATGTCCGCCGTGATCGCATAGCCCTCGCGGCGAAAGCGACCTTCGGCGAGCAGCGAGTCGTACTTGTTCATCTGGCAGCCGAAGGTCACCACGTGGACCTTGCGGGCACTGTCCTGACCGCTGGCCTGCGGATCGCGATCCTGTGAAGTGAAGCGGGAGATGCTCATGGGCGCCGATGGAGGCGAAAGATTGTGCCAGAAGCGCGGGAGCGAGGCCACCCGACCCCGTTCGGAATGCGGAGGTACGGTTTCGAGGAGGTCCTTCGCGTTTGTCGCCGATCCGTCTGCGTGCTTGCCTGCTGCTCGTGTGCCTGGCAGTGCTCAGCGCCTGCCAGAGTGCGCCCAGAGCGCGCGTGCAGAGCGCCCGCTTTGACGTTCGTGCCGGCGAGCGGGCCGTGGCGGAAAAGATTTCCAGAGCCTGCGAGGAGCTCGCGCCCCGGCTGGTGGAGCTGGTTCCCGACACCGAGCTGCCGGAGCTCTCCGTGTGGATTCAGGAACTGCCGACGCTGTACGAGTTCCCGCTGACCACGCTGCCGGAAGCGGACGGGTTCTACGCGCCGGATCACCGTCGCATCCACCTGCGACAGTCCGCACCCGATCTGGAGCGCACGTTGGCTCACGAGATGGTCCACGCCGCACTCGGGCCGAGCTGGTCTTCGCTGCCCGGCACGATCGAAGAGGGCCTGTGCGATGCCGTCTCGGTCGAGCTGCTGCCTCAGAGCCGCGCGCGAGTGCGTGCCGGTCGCTACTGCGCCGCGGCCTTCGGCTTGGGCGGCCTGCGTCTTTCCTTGCACATCCGCACCGACGCGCTCGTCAGCCCGGATGGGCTCACACGCGAGCTTGAAGCACGCGTGCGCCTCGAAGGCGAGCGGCGCGAGAGCGTGGATCCGATGAGCGTCTTCGAAGCTCAGGCCGGCTCCGCCTCGACCAAGCTCTCGGTCTCCCGCAAGAAGGCGCTCTACGGCTACGCCGACCTGATCGTGGACCGCATTCTGGAAAGACGCGGGTACGCCGGCCTGCACAGAATCGCCACCACGGCGCGCCAGCAGGGCCGCACTCAGATTCCCAGGCAATGGCTGCTCGATGCGGCCGAGTTGACCCGGGATCCGGAGAGCTGGCAGCAGGCGCTGCTCGAGGGCCTTGGCCCGCAGGAACTCGAGGAACTCGTGCGCATGCAGCCGATGCTGCTCGGCGACATGCTGGTCGAGTTTCTGCTGCCGCTGCCGCAGGGCGCGGACCTCGATGCGCTGCTGGCCGGAACGAGCATGACGATCTGCGCACAGCCCGAAGCTGCGAGCATCAACCTGCTCGCGATCCCGGAGTTCCGCCACAGCGTGCGCGCACGCCTGGCGAGGCTTCAGGACAAGGCCGACTCGTAGTAGCGGAACGAGCGGCGCCACCAGCGCATGACCAGCACGGTGAAGGCCAGGAAGAACAGCGTGTAGAGCGCCGCGAAGCCCGGCCCGATGCGCCCGAGCACCAGGGCGGCCGGGAAATAGCTCCAGGTCGCCACGGGGATCAGCCAAAGCAGGAACTGGGCCAGGCGTCGCGGGTAGACATCGATCGGACGATCGGCCGTCTCGATCGAGAGCAGCATGAACAGGCGCGACAGGTCGCTGTTGAGAAAGCGGAACTCGAGGATCGAGAACAGCACGGCGAGCGTCACGCGTCCCAGCCAGGTCAGCAGGATCGCCCACACAAACAGGCCGAGCGTCGCCGGGTCCAGGGCATGGCCGGCGCTGACCCAGGCCCAGACCAGGTAACTCAGCGCGATCAGCATGTTGAGACAGGCCTCCGGGCTGAAGCGCTGGAAGAAATACACCAGCACCGGATGCGCGGGCCGCAGGCGCAGGCTGTCGAGCCGCCCGTCCTTCAGCTCGGCACTGAAGAACCAGGCGGCACCCAGCCAGATCATGTGGAATGCGTCCGAGACGAAGACCATGCCCAGAAACACGCGCATGTCCGCACGCGACCAGCCTTCAATCGAGTCCACGCTGTTGTAGAGGAACTCGAAGGTCAGGATGTGCACCAGATAGAACACGCAGTCCATCACGACCTGATTGATGAACTCCACGCGGAACTCCGCGCGTCGCGCGAGTCCCGCGCGCGCGTACTGCCCAAGGATCGAGGCGTGCTGGGCGAAGCGGGACTTCACATGCCGCTCCCGCCGTAGCGCGCCAGACCGCGCTTCCACACCACTCGCCGCAGCGGTTCGAGCACGGTGATGCTGACCCCGATCACTGCCAGGCCGGTCCAGACATCGCTCACGGGTCGTTCGCCGAGCAGAATCTCCGCCGGTCCGGCGATCGACCAGTACGGAAAGCCGTACTCAAGCGCGCGCGCCAGCGGTTCGGGCATCCACGACAAGGGCAGCATCACCCCGGCCAGGAACATCGTCACGAAGCGCGTCATCACGAGCAGCGTCCAGACCACTTCCAGCCAGAAGGCGATCGAGTTGAGCAGGAAGTACAGCAGCAGGAAGCAGTAGCTGCCCGCCAGGGCCAGCACGAGCGCCGCCAGCAGCGCCTCAGGGGCCACGGGCAGCGGCCAGACGCCCGGCAGCAGCAGCGCGCCGCCGATGCCCAGCAATGCCGCCACGCCGGTCTGCGTGATGCTGAACTGCACGTAACGCGCCAGCGCCAGCGTGAAGCAACGCATGGGCATCACCAGGTACTTGGTGACATAGCCCTGGAAAATCTGTTCGGCCAGATCGAGCATCCGATCGTGAAAGATCAGGCCCTCGATCCAGGCCACGGCGATCAGGTAGCGCACCGTGCCGTCGAGATCGCGTCCGCCGAGCTCCGTCGCGCCCTGCGCGGCGAACACGGCCTGAAACATGAAGATCGTCAGCAGTGGCCGCAGCAGGGCGCGAGCGATCTCGCGCACGAAGAAGCCCATGCGCCACGCAGTCACCTTCTTGAGCTCGTAGAGCGTCGCCTGCAGCAGCAGGGCCACCTGCGGATGGACGGCCACGCGTCAGCCCTCACCCTCGCGCTGGAACAGCTCCCGCACCAGCACATCCAGCGGCGTGCGCTCGATCGCCAGATCGCGCACCGCGAGCCGCGCGAAGACCTGCGCGAGGAAGGGCTGCACGCGAGCCGCGGGCACGGCGAAGGACAGGGCGCCCGCGGAGCTGCGCAAGAGTTGCACATCCGCACCGCACAGCTCGGCCAGCACGGCGGGATCGGGCTCTGCGGCATGCGGCTCCAGATGCAGCTCGATGGCGCGCTTTTCGAAGAGCCGCTCGCGCAGCTTGACGAGATCGCCATCGTACAGCAGCCGCCCCTCGCTCAGGATCAGCAGCCGCCGGCAGGTGTTCTCGATGTCCTCCATGTCGTGGCTCGAGAGCACGATCGTGGCTCCCTGCTCGCGGTTGATCTCGCTCAGGATGGTGCGGATCTCCTCGCGGGAAACGAGATCGAGTCCGATCGTCGGCTCGTCGAGAAACACCAGCTGAGGCCGGTGCAGGAATGCGCCGAGGATCTCCATGCGCATGCGCTGGCCCAGCGAGAGGTGCCGCAGGGGTATGCGCAGCTGCTCCGTGACCGCCAGGCGGCGCGCGAGCTGTTCCAGCCGCAAGTCGAAGTCGCTCTTCTCGACGCGGTAGATCTCCCGCAGCAGCAGGAACGAATCGAGCGGCGCCAGATCCCACCACAGCTGGGAGCGCTGCCCCATCACGATCGAGAGTCGCGACTTGGCTGCATCGGAGAGCTCGAAGGAGGGCTCGCCGAACAGCTCGCTCCGGCCCTGCGTGGCCGGCACGATGCCCGTCAGCACCTTGACCAGCGTGGTCTTGCCCGCTCCGTTGGCGCCGATCAGGCCTACGAACTCACCCGCCTCGATCGAGAGATCGATGCCGCGCAGCGCGGGCACCTCGATGGTTTCGCGCGCCACGAAGGAGCGCAGGAGTCCGCGCATTCCGGGATCGCGCCGGTGCGTCTGGAAGACCTTCTGCAGGCCTTGGCAGCGCAGCACCGGCTGGCCGACGGGAGCCTTGCCTGAATGCTCAGCCCTGGATGTCATCCTGCCAGTAGTACACGCCTCGCTGTCCGCTGGTCTCCTCCACCGAGAGGCGCAGCCGGATCAGCTGCGCTTCCGGGAAATGCCCGCGCAGCCGCTGGCGGAGCTCGCGCCCGAACCACGCTGCGAGATTCTCCGAAGAGGTGTTGTTGATCGGCAGCAGGATCACATCTTCGCGCGGGGCCGCGTAGTAGCGATCCAGATAGCGCACCTCGACGATGCCGTCCTCGCGCTCCGAGGCCCGCAGCACCGGGTGCTCGGCGGCCACCAGCCAGTGCTCATCCAGCCAGTCGCACAGCTCCCGCACGACGGGCTTCACCAGCTTGAAGTCCAGCACCAGCCCGTGCTCCGTCAGCCGCCCCTCGATCTCGCAGGTGACGCGGTAGTTGTGGCCGTGCAGGCGCTCGGCAGATCCGTCCGGAAAGATCAGGAAGTGGGCGGCCGAGAACTTGAAGTTCTCCTTGGAGAGATCGATGGCCCAGCGCTCGCTGGGCATGGACGCAGGATTGGGCATGGTCGGAGAGCGTACGGGAAAAAGGCCGGGGGTGCGAACCGCGTGGCGGAACTGCTAGTCTCTTCGCGTCCCATGCAGCACCAGACGCGACCCGCCCCGACGCGCGAAGCCTTGACGCGCACCGTGCATCCCAAGGGCCTTGATCTGGACTTCGAGATCCTCGCAGCCGACACGATCATCGGTCCGGCGATCGAGCGGGGCTCGTGGGAAGATCACGAGAGCGCGCTGTTCCGCGCCCATCTGCGGCCCGGGGCGCGCGTGCTCGATCTGGGCGCCAACATCGGCTGGTTCAGCACACTGGCCGTGCTCGCAGGTGCACAGGTCGAGGCCTTCGAGCCTGTTCCGCACATCGCCGATGTCTGCGCGCGCAATCTGGAGCGCGCCAATGCCCGCGGTCCGGGGCGTGCGCGCCTGCACCGCGTGGCCGCTTCCTCCGCGCCCGGCAAGGCCTGGATCGCACTGGGCAGCGGCAACTGCGGCGACAACCGCGTGCTCGATGCGGGCAAGGATCGCCCGGCCGACATGGGCAGCGGCGAGCGTGTCGAGATCGAGCTCGGCACGGTCGATGCGCGCGCGCCCGGTCGCTACGACATCATCAAGATCGACACGCAAGGCTCGGAGTGGCTGGCACTCCGCGGCATGAGCGACAGCCTCGCCATGAGTCCATCCGTGGCACTGCTGCTGGAGTTCTGGCCCTACGCGCTGCGCGGTGCCAAGCCCGAGGAATTGCTGCAGTACCTCGCCCGCGAGGGCTTCGTGCTCGGCAAGGCCACCGCGGCCCCGTATCCGATGCCGCCGGAGCGCATCCTCAAGCAGGCTCTGGCGCGCGATCCGGTGCGCGGCGGACTCGATCTCTACGGCGTGCGAGGCCGGCCCTTCCATGTTCTGGGCACTTCCGCGCGCCTCAAGGGCATGTGGCGCTGCTGGCGCGAGGATTGAGCGATGCGCTTGATTGATTTTCACTCCCACTGGTTCTCCCGTACTTTCTTCGAGACGCTCGCGGCCCAGTCTCCGCTGCCCGGCAGCGTCGAAGAGAAGCTGGCCTTCGTCAGCTCGAAGACCGGCATCGAAATTCCCGACCCCGATCCGGCCGTCCATGGCCGGCGCTGGCTGGCAGAAATGGATCGCCACGGCGTCGAGCACCTGTGCGCCTTTGCCAGCCTGCCCGAAGAGGCGGGCGTGGTGGCCGCCGCGGCCGCGGCCACCCCGCAGCGGCTGAGCGCCTTCACGCTGATCAACCCGCGCACGGAGGGCATCACGGCGCGGCTGGAGACGCTGCTGGGTACGCAGGGACTCAAGGGCGTGCTGCTGTTCCCCGCCCTGCACGGTTACTCGCCCGATGATCCCGCTCTCGCGCCGGTGTTCGACGTGCTCGCTCGCCACGAGAGCATCGTCTACGCGCACTGCGGGCAGTTCAGCGTGCGCCTGCGCACGCTGCTGGGTCTGCCCGGCGCGCGCGATCTGCGTCATGCCGACCCCCTGCGCCTGGTGCCGCTGGCGCACGCCTGGCCGCGCATTCGCTTCGTGATCCCGCACTTCGGGGCGGGATTCCTGCGTGAAACGCTGATGGCCGGCGCACAGGCGGGCAATCTCTACACCGACACCTCCTCTTCGCACAGCTGGCTGGCGACGCAATGCCCGCGCCCGACGCTGGCGCAGGTCTTCGAGAGCACGCTCGCCGCCTTCGGGCCTGAGCGCGTGCTGTTCGGCACGGACTCCACGACCTTCCCCACCGGCTGGCAGCGCGCGCGCTTCGAGGAACAGCAGGCCGCGCTGAAGCAGGCGGGGGCCGCTCCCGCCGTGATGGAGCGCGTGTTCGCGCTCAACGCCCGGACTCTGCTGCGGCTGTCATGACGCTCGAGCGACAAAGCCTCGAGTGGCTCGCGGCTGCGCTTGCACGGCTGGAACAGGGCTTGATGGACCTGCCGCCCTTCGATGGCGAGCTCGATGCCGAGGAGGCGCGCCGTTCGCGCGAGATCCTGATGGCGATCGCCGAGCGCATGCGCGACAACTATCCCTACGCGCATCCGCTCTACGCCGGACAGATGCTGAAGCCGCCGCACCCGCTCGCGCGCGCCGCTTACCAGCTGGCGCAGTGGGTCAATCCGAACAACCACGCCCTCGACGGCGGGCGCGCGAGTTCGGCGATGGAGCGCGAGTGCGTCACGGCACTGGGCACGCTGTTCGGCATGCCGCAGGCGCTGGGACATCTCACCAGCGGGGGCACGCTCGCCAACCTTGAGGCGCTGTGGGTCTGCGGCCGCGAACGGCCTGGCCGCTGCATCGTCGGCTCGGAGCTCGCCCACTACACCCATCCGCGCATCAGCGCGGTGCTCGGTCTGGAATACGAGAGCGTTGCCGCGGATTCGCACGGCTGCATGGACATCTCGGCCCTGCGCACGCGCCTTGAGCGTGGCGGAGTCGGAGGCATCGTCGCCACGCTGGGCACCACTTCGATCGGCTCCGTTGATCCGCTGGATGAGATCATTCCGCTTGCACGCCGACACGGTGTGCGCGTGCATGTGGATGCGGCCTACGGTGGCTACTTCACGCTTGCTTCCAAGCTCTCACCGCTGGCACGGGCTGCCTTCGATGCCATCGCGCAGGCCGACTCGATCGCGATCGATCCGCACAAGCACGGCCTGCAGCCCTACGGCTGCGGCTGCGTGCTGTTCGCCGATCCGGGCGTCGGCCGCCACTACAAGCACGACTCGCCCTACACCTACTTCAGCTCAGCCGAGCTGCACCTGGGCGAGATCACGCTGGAGTGCTCGCGTCCGGGGGCCGCGGCCGTGGCGCTGCGCGCCACGTTGGAGCTGCTGCCGCTCGAGCGCGGCGGCGTCTTCGCAGGCCGGCTGGAGCAGTGCCTCGAGGCCGCGCGCGAGCTGCAGCGCGCACTGGAGCAGCAGACGGGTAGCTGGCGCGTGCTGATGCCGCCGGAGCTCGACATTCTGGTTTACGCCCCACAGGCCGACACGGCGAGCACGACCTCGCGGCTTTCACGGCGAGTCTTCGAGCAAGCGGCGCGGGAAGGACTGCATCTGGCGCTGACGCGCATCGACGCGCGACTGGCCTCCGCGCGCTGGCCGGATCTGGCCTGCGATGAAGCCAGCGTCACCTGCCTGCGCTCCGCCCTGATGAAGCCGGAGCACGCGATCTGGCTGCCTGCGATTCTCGAGCGCCTCGAAAGGGCACGCGAGCGCGCACAGGAGAGCTGATCTGTGAGTTGCCGATCTCAGGGCAACTTCGAGCGGTAGCTCGCCGGATCGGCGAGGAATTTCTCGCGGCAGTTGGTGCAGCAGAAGCCGACGCGCTTGCCTTCGAACTCCACCACGAAAGCCGCATCGATCGGCGCGCCGGTCAGCGGACAGTTGGCGTTGTCGGCCTTCGGCTTGTCCGAGCCCAGCGTGAATGCCAGCTCGGTTTCCAGCGGCTGCGGCGCCGGAGCATCGATCAGCACCGCCACCCCGTCGAGCGCGGGCAGCCCTGTCGCGTCGAAGCGCGCCTGATGCAGGTACACCTGCCGCAGCTTCGGCAGGCTGGAGAGCACCGACAGGTCCTGCGGCGAGAGCTCCAACCCGACGAGCAGCAGCTCCCCGAGGTTGGGATGACCCGCCAGAGGCTCAAGGCTCCCGGGCGGCAGCGCCGCAAAGCTCAGGTCGAGGCGCTCGAGCGCCGCGAGCGAGCGAGCGCGCATCAGCGTGCGTGCACCGATCGAGGTGCGCGCCAGATTGAGCTCGACCAGCTTGTCGGCGATCGGTTCGATGGCGCTCAGCGCCTGCGCATCGTCCAATGCGCGGCCTTCGGCGAGGAACGCAAGCCCCAGCGTCCCCAGCGCGGGATCGATCAGCTCCGTGCGGCCGATCGCCGTCGCCTTCGCCTCAGAAGCGAGCGGTTCCACGCGCGCCGTCTGGCAGGCGCACAGGCAAAGCAGCAGCGCGGGGACGATCGCTCTCATGCCAGCCACTCGCGCATCACGCGTCCCGAAACGTCGGTCAGTCGGAAATCGCGGCCTTGATGGCGGTAGATCAGCTGCTCGTGATCGAAGCCCAGCAGATGCAGCAGCGTGGCGTGCAGGTCGTGCACTTCGACCGGATTTTCGACGATGTTGTAGCCGTAGTCGTCCGTCTTGCCGTACGTGATGCCCGGACGGATGCCACCGCCCGCCATCCACACCGTGAAGCAGCGCGGGTGGTGATCCCGCCCGTAATCCGTGGGCGAAAGCGTGCCCTGGCTGTACACCGTGCGACCGAACTCACCGGCCCACAGCACCAGCGTGTCCTCCAGCAGGCCGCGCTGCTTGAGGTCGCGGATCAGGGCCGCCTGCGGCTGATCGACGGCCTGCGTCTGAAGCCGGATTTCCCTCGGCAGCCCGCCGTGCTGATCCCAGCCGCGCATGTACAGCTGCACAAAACGCACGCCGCGCTCCACCAGTCGGCGCGCCTGCAGGCAGTTGGCCGCGAAGGAACCGGGCTTGTGCACGTCGGGTCCGTACATCTCCAGCGTGCGCGGATCCTCATTGCTGATGTCCGCCAGCTCGGGCACCGACATCTGCATGCGGTAGGCCATCTCCGCCTGCGAAAGACGCGCGCGGATCTCCGGATCCAGCGTTTCACGGAACTCCTCTTCGTTGAGACGCTCGACGAGATCGAGCATGGCGCGACGGTCCGTGCGATCGATGCCATCGGGATCTTTCAGGAACAGCACCGGGCTGCGGCCTGCGCGCAGGTGGCAGCCCTGATGGTCGCTGGGCAGGAAGCCCGAGCCCCAGAAGCGCGCCGACAGGGCCTGCATGTTGCCGAGCCCCTGCGTGATCATCACCACGAAGGTCGGAAGGTTCTGATTGCTGCTGCCCAGACCGTAGCTGACCCAAGCGCCGAAGCTCGGCCGGCCCGGCTGCTGGTTGCCGGTCTGGAAAAAGGTGATGCCAGGCTCGTGGTTGATCGCCTCCGTGTGCATCGAGTGCACGAAGCACAGCTCACCCGCAACGGCGCCGGTGTGCGGCAGCAGCTCGGAGAGCCAGACGCCGTCCTGCTGGTTGGCATGGCGCGCGAAGCGGAACATCGACGGCGCGATCGGAAAGCGCGACTGGCCGCTGGTCATGCCGGTCAGGCGCTGGCCGTTGCGCACGGAGTCCGGCAGATCCTCGTCATAGCGCGCGCGCAGGCCCGGCTTGTAGTCGTACAGGTCGAGGTGGCTCGGCGCGCCCTCCATGTGCATGTAGATCACGCGCTTGGCCTTGGGCCGCAGCCGCAGCGCGGGCCGCGTGGCGGCGCTGGCCGACGTTCCCGCGCCCAGCAGCTGCGACAGGGCGGCGAGTCCCAGCGCGGAACCCGCCGTGCGCGCCGTGAGGCTGCAGAAGCGCCGCCGCGTCAGGTTGAGGTGATACAGCTCCCGGGGATCCATGTTCATCAGCTCCTGCAAAGGGTGGCATCGAGGCTGAGAAGAGCGCTCGCCACCATGGTCCACGCCGCCAGTTCCGCGGCATCCAGTTGTTCATCACGCGGGCTCAGGCCCGCCTGCAGCATGCTCTGCGCCGCCGCCGTGTCGCCGCGATAGCGCGTGCGATGCCGCTCCAGATTGGCGCGCAGCGCCTCCAGCACGGGCTCATCCGCGACTTTGCCGGTGGTCCGCAGATACATGCGCGCCAGCCGCTCGTCGCAGTTCTCGCCCTCGCGCAGCGTGCGCTCGGCGAGCTCGCGCGCCGCTTCGCGGAATTGCTCGTCGTTCCACAGCACGAGCGCCTGCAGCGGCGTATTGGTCGTCGTGCGACGGATCGTGCAGAACTCGCGCGTCGGCGCGTCGAAGGTCAGCATCGAGGGCGGCGGCGCGGCGCGCTTCCAGTAGGTGTAGAGACTGCGGCGCCACAGGTCCTCGCCCTCGCCGCGCTGGAACACGCGCGTGTTGGACTGCAGCATCGCGACCTCTTCCCACAGGCCGTCGGGCTGGTACGGCTTCACGGAGGGACCGCCCGCCTTCTCGATCAGCAGACCGGAGACGTACAGCGCCAGGTCGCGGATCTCCTCGGCCGAAAGGCGGCGGCGCGGATAGCGAGCCAGAAGGCGGTTGTCCGGATCGCGCTGGGCCAGCTGCGGATCCACGCGCGCACTGCGCCGGTAGGTGTCGCTGCTGAGGATCTGACGCAGTATGTGGCGCTGGTCCCAGCCGGACTCGCGGAACTCCACCGCCAGCCAGTCCAGCAGTTCCGGGTGCGTCGGCCATTCGCCCTGCAGGCCGAAGTCCTCGCTGGTCCGAACCAGCCCGAAGCCGAAGAACTGCTCCCAGAGACGATTCACGGCCACGCGGGCCACGAGCGGATTTTCGGCCGAGAACAACCACTGCGCCAGACCGCGACGATCGGCGGGCGCGCCCTCGGGCAGCTTGCCCAGCGCCTGCGGCACGCCGCGCTGAACAGGCCGCTGTTTGTCGGGCTTGTCGTACTGGCCCCGCATCATGACGAAGGTCTCGCGCGGCTTGTCGCGCTCCTTCATCACCATCGTGCGCGGGATCGAGCCCTCGAGCTGGGCCAGGCCGTTCTCAAGCTCGCTGATGGCCTGCTTCTGCCTGCGGTAGTCCTCGGAGAAGCGCAGGCGCCACGCATTCTGCCCGCGTGCCAGCCGCTCGGTCTGGTCCACGCTCTCCGGCAGGAAACCAAGCAGATGCTCGCTGGAGAGCTCGCGCTCCCCAGGAACCGGGTTCCACGCGAAACCGGCCCGTCCGCCGGTGTTGATGATCTTCATCATCACCAGATGGCGGCCGGCCGACAGCTCCAGACGCAGCTTGTCCTGATCCAGCGCGGCCCCGCGGTAGACCTGATTCTTGAACACGCTCTTGCCGTCGAGGAACACCTCGACTCCGTCATCGGAGCCGATGCCGACCTCGATGGTGCGGGGCGCAGCCACGAAGAACTCCTTCGCCACGAACTGCACGTTGATGCCCTCGGCGAGCTCGTGCACCACGCCATCCTTGAATTCGGGCACCGCGCGCCACGTGTAGGGCTTGCCCTCGTGCGTGAACTCCTCGGCCGCATCGAGCGTCGTCGCGCTCTCCGGGCCGTACACGGTCGAGTACATCTCCAGACCCTTGCCATCGATCGGACCGAGCACATGCCACAGGCCGCCGTGGAGGGGCAGGAGCGCCAGCCCGGCCTCCGCGATGCTGCCTGCGCTCAGGCGCACGCGGCCCAGCGTATGCTGAGCGTAGACGGACTCGTATCCCAGCTCGACGTCAAGCCGCGTGCCGCCTTCCCACCCGAAGGCCTCGTCCGTGACGAACAGAGCTCCGCGGGCGTCGTTGCGACGGTGCGCATCCATCGCCCAGCCCGAAGCCTTGTCGGCATCGAGCACGTTGGTGACGCGGAAGTTGCCATCGGGCTGCTCCCAGTCGGCCCAGGCCCAGCGGAAGCGCAGCGTGCGCTGGAGGGAGGGATCCGTCAGGCTGCTGGCCTTGACCACGAGATCCGTCAGGACCGCGTTGCCGTTGGGCGAGTAGCGCCCCGCTTCGCCCTCGGGCAGGCGCGCATCGCGCAGCGCCTCCAGCGCGAGCACGCTCAGGCCGGTGCCCTGCGTCTCGAGCGTGACGAAGTGACGATCCCTGTCCGGATTGGGACCGCTGACAAAGAAGGAACCGTCCGGCTGGACCTCGAACTGCGCGCCGCCGCTTGAGCTGCCCTGCACGAAGCGGGTCGGGGCGTAGCGCACATCGGCCTGCGACTTCATCTGCGCCAGGAATTCCGCGTAGGCGGACTGCTCACCGGGCGGCGGCGTGTCGATGGCACGCTTGGCCTCGGCGAGCTGCTGCTTGAGTTCGCCGCGGCGGCTCTGCTGATCCGCGGAGGGCACCTCGAGGAACGGCTCGAAGGCTCGCATCGGATCGCCGCGCTGATCGTAGAGGCCCGGCTCTTCAATCGAGTTGAAGAAGGCCATCATCGAATAGAAGTCCTGCTGGCGAATCGGGTCGTACTTGTGGTCGTGGCAGCGGGCGCAGCCCACGGTGAGGCCCAGCAGCACCGAGCCGGTCGTGGAAACACGATCAACGGCGTACTCCAGCAGATACTCCTCCGCGATCGCTCCGCCCTCATCCGTCGTGACGTGGTTGCGGTGAAATCCGCTGGCAATCAGCTGATCCTGCGTGGCGCCCGGAAACAGGTCGCCGGCCAGTTGCTCCGTGATGAAGCGATCGAAGGGCATGCCGGTGCGGTAGGCCTCGAGCACCCAGTTGCGCCACGGCCAGATCGAGCGGCCGTTGTCCATGTGGATGCCGCAGGTGTCCGCATAGCGCGATGCATCCAGCCAGGGCACGGCCATGCGCTCAGCGTGGCGTGTGGCGTAAGGCTCTTCGGTCATGAGGCGCTCGATGGTGCGCTCCCAGCGATCTGCGCGCCGATCGGAGAGATGCGCGGCCAGCTCTTCCGGTGTCGGAGGCAGTCCGGTCAGGTCGAGAAACAGACGGCGCAGCAGCGTGGCCTCGTCCGCGCGCGGATTGGGCTCCATGCCGCTCGAGGCCAGCTTGTCCTCGATGAAGCGGTCGATCGGATTGGCATCCGCACGGCCAGCGGGCAGCGCCGGTCGGACCGGCGCGGTGAACGACCAGTGGCTCTCGTATGGAGCACCCTGCTCGATCCAGCGACGCAGCAGCTGCTGCTCCGACTCGCTCAGCGGCTTCTTCGGGGAGTCAGCCGGCGGCATGCGCTCCTTGTCGTGCACGGAGACGATGCGCTTGTAGAGCTCACTCTGCTCCGGCTTGCCGGGCACGATCGCCGCGTAGCCGCCGAGATCCTCGTAGGCGCGCTCGGCCACATCGAGCCGCAGATCCGCCTTGCGCTTCTCCTCATCCGGCCCGTGGCACGCAAAGCAGCGATCCGAGAGGATCGGGCGGATGTCGCGGCCGTAGGAGACCGCTTCGGGCATCGCCAGAGACAGCTTTGTCTCTCGTACTTCCGTGCACGAGGCCAGCACCGTCAGGCAGGCCCATCCAATCCAGAGAAGGCGCGTGTCCATGCTTGGGTTGCATGGTAGCCCCAAAGGCAGGAAGCCTGCCAGAGGCAGGCTTCCCCGAATCAATCCCGCGCTCGCGGATTTCAGCTCACCACTGAACCTGAATGCCGTTCGAGATGTTGAACGTCGATCCTTGCGGCGCGGCGCAGAAGGTCGTGTTGGGATCGCGCGAATAGACCTGGTAGTAGCGCAGCGCACCGGAGGGGATCACATCGCCCAGATTGGCAGAGCGCGTCGCCACCGGAACGTCGCCGGGCGCCGGCGCGGAAACCACGCCGCCTGAGGCATTCTTGACATACAGGCGCTTGAGAGTTCCACCCACGCAACGCACACCATCGCCGAAGGGCACGCCGGCAGCGACGGTGCTGTTGCCCTGCAGGAAGATCGAGAGCGCCGTGGGCAGTTCACCCGAAACCGTGAAGACGAGCGTATCGGGCGTGGTCGAGCCGCTGGCTGCCAGCAGCGCGCCGTTGCCGGTGCTGTTGGCGCAGCCTGAACCCGCCGTGCCCGTGTTGCCGCAGGGGCAGGGAGTGGTCACCAGCGGATCCGTGCCGTCAGCCTTGCAGAAGGCGCTGTAGTTGCCGAGAATTTCGACCACTCCGAAGGGGTTGGCGTGGAAGCCGGTCGGGGCGTTGGCGAGGTCGTTCCAAAGCCCTGCCGGATTGTTCTTGCGCAGGTTTGCGTAGTCTTCCGTGCCGCCGGCGTTGTTGGGCTCGCCGATGTCCCAGTTGGTGTAGACCACCGGCTCGCCGCTCGACCAGACGAACGTGCCTTCGAGGGCCGCATCGTTGAAGCCGATCCACAGATCGACCGTGCTGCCCTGATAGTTGGCGAAGGTCTGCACGATCCAATCATGCTCCGCCTGGCTGCGGACGGTGGCAAGGTGACCGCCGAGCGCGACCGCGGCGTTCTCCGCAGCAGTCCAGCTGCCGCCGCCGATCAGGTGGTAGGTGTGGCCGTTGATCGGACTGACCGCAGTCGACAGCACCGTGGGAGGCGGCACCAGATTGAGATCGAAGTTGCCCACGCCCACCGCAGCGCCGGGATAGGTGCCCACGCGCAGCACATAGGTGTTGCCCGCCACCGCCGGGAACTCGACCAGACTCTGCAGGCTGCAGGTGTCGTCATTGCAGCCGATCACAACGCCCGCGCAGGATCCGTCGTACACCGCGATCTTCGTATCCACGCTCGTCAGCGAGCAGGTCTGGAAGCGGAAGACGCCGCTGCTGGGTGCAACCCACGAGTACCAGACATCGCTGTTGATGTTGTTCTGTCCGAACGCCAGGCACAGATTGTCGCCCACCCCATCGGTGGCGGCAGCCGTCAGATCGAAGGCGAAGCTGCCCACGCCGACGATCGGCTGGGCGCTCCCGCACAGATCGGCGCCTTGGGCGGCAGCGGGCAGGGACAGGGCAAGGCAGGGCAGCAGCGCAATCAGTCGCATGTGTACTCCGGGGAGAAACCTGAGCAGAAGAAGAAAGAGAGAGACAGAAAAGCCTACGCCAAAGGGGCGATTCGCGCTGAACAAACTGCAGCCCCCTGAAATACGGCGTTCGGTCGCTCAATGCTCCGGCAGCGGTTCCGCATCCAGCGCCGCCTGCTTGCGCGCCGGATCGGTCACGAGCTTGCCGCGCGCGTACACCGCTCGGCCGCGCAGCGTTCCATCCGGCAGCCACGCGGTCCAGACCCCCTCGCGCTCCCCATCGCGGTATCGACCTTCCAGCTGCTTCGTGCCGTTGCGATGCCACTCGATCCAATGTCCGGCGGGACGACCCATCTCCAGCTGTCCCTGACTCTTGACCTTGCCATCCGGCCAGGCCTCGAGGAACGGCCCATCCAGATAACCCTCTCTGTAGGTTGCATCGAGCGAGACATTCCCGTCACGGAACCAGCGCTGCCAGCGTCCGCTCTTGCGTCCCCGATCGTAATTGCCCTCCGAAGCAAGCCGCCCGTCAGGATGCCAGGTTCGCGCAGGACCATCCGGGACTCCGCGGAAGTACACCAGCTCCGACCACGGCTTGCCGTCGGAATAGTACGTGCAGCGCAGCTCCTCCTGTTCCGCCGGCGGCTTGGGAGCGCAGGCGCACAGCATGACCGCGAGCATCGGCGCGAGCATCGGCGCGGGGCCTCTCATTTCTTCTCCTTGGGGACCCCGCCCGAGGATTCATCGCCGCTGTAACCAAGCTGCGACAGACGCGCCTCTTCAGCCGGTGAGAGCGCACCCGGACGCTGGTGCCGATAGCCGCCCGACAGGCGCCGGGCGCGGCCGAGCTCCAGCTCCAGCTGCTCGCGCAGCTGCGCGCCGCGCTCGGGCTGCGCATCGAAGGCATTGCCGTGTTCGGCACGATCGTCGGCCTTGTCGAACAACAGCTCTGCATCGTATTCGCCGAGATGGAAGTCGAAGTACTTCCAGCCCTCTGCCTGCACGCAGCGGATGTCCTGACGCGCCTGCCAGCTGACCTCGGAGAGTGCGCGGCGCGGAACCTGCTGCCCCGTGCTCAGTGCAGGAACGAGGCTCAGGCCCGGCAGTTCGTGCGTCCATTTCGTACCCGTCAGTTCCAGCAGCGTGGGCACAAGATCGATGGTCGGCACGGGCTCGAGCACACGGCGGGCCGCGAGCCCCGGCACGCGCACGATCAGCGGCACACGCACGCATTCCTCGTGCAGCGAATAGCCGTGACCATGGTGTCCATGCTCGCCGAATTCCTCGCCGTGATCCGCCACGATCACGATGATCGTGTTGTTCCAATCCGGGCTGGCGCGCAGCGCATCGAGCAGCCGTCCCACATGCAGGTCCGTGTAGGCGATCTCGCCGTCGTAGCGTTCGGCATCGGACTCCGTACCGAAGGCTTCACTGATGCCGGGATGCACCAGATACGGCGCGTGCGGATCAAAGAAATGCAGCCAGAGCATCCACGGAGCCCGCCGGTGGTCCGCCGCAAGTCCCTGCACCGTAGGGCGCGACAGGGCGCGAGCCTGTTCCGTGACCCACTCGATGCCCCGGTCGGCCACTTCGTGCGATGTGATGTCCTGCTCGTCCTGCACAACGCTCGTGTCCACGTGCGTGTAGCCCTGCTGCAGACCGAAGCTTGTCGTGATGAAGATGTGGCTGGCGACGATCGCGGTGTCGTAGCCGTTGTCACGCAGCATCTCCGCCAGTGTGATCTGCGAAGGATCCAGCCGCGAGGAAAGCTGCGTGCAGCGGTGCGTCGAGGCGCTGAGACCGGTCATGAGCGTGCTCATGCTCGGCAGGGTCCATGACGAGGCCGATTGGGCGGCATCGAACACGCAGGCCTCGGCGGCCAGACGGTCGATCTGCGGCGAGGTTGGCCGCCCGTACCCGTAGCAGCCCAGTCGGTCCGCCCGCAGGGTATCGATGCTGATGACCAGCAGATTGGGCTTGGGTGCGGCTGCAGTTTCAGACGGCAAGGCCGGCTCGCTCGGCGCCGGGCCGCAGCTGCAGACCAGCGCCAGCACAGGCGCCGCCACCAGCGCCATCACCGACCCAGGGCAAGCGAGCAGACGGGACATGCACAGACCTGCCGGGAGCGGCGCTCAGTTGGGGACTGCCTCTCCGACGCGCGGCTTCTGTCCGCGCAGCACGGAGGAATCGAGGAACAGCTGGCTCTGATCGATCACCGGCGTCTGGAGCAGTGCCTCGACATCGATCTGTCCCGACTGCGCGTAGGCATCCAGCGCGTTCTGCCAGGTGACCTTCTCGACCCACTCGCGAGGAATCCCGCGCTCCAGCATCAGGGCCGCCGTACGCGGAACGGAGAGCGGATCGCTGACGCCCCAGTCGGCCGAGCTGTCGACGATGATGCGCTCGGGGCCGTATTTGCGCACGATCTCCACCATGCGCTCGGAGCCCATCTTGGTGTGGGGATAGATCGTGAAGGCCGCCCATGCACCCGCATCGAGCACATCCTGCACGGTTTCCTCGTTGTTATGGTCGATCACGAGCTTCGCCATCGGCTGCCGGCACTCCGCGGCCACGGAGAGCGAGCGGCGGATGCCGTTTTTCTTGTCGCGGTGCGGAGAGTGCACCATCACGACCATGTCATGGCGCACGGCGAAATCCAGCTGCCACTGGTAGGCACGCTCCTCCGCACTGGTGATCTCGTCGTAGCCGATCTCCCCCACGGCGACCACACCTTCCTTGAGCGCGTAATACGGAATCAGCTCGAGCACTTCGCGCGCCAGCTTCTCGTTGTTGGCTTCCTTGGAATTGAGCCCGATCGCGCAGTAGTGCGCGATGCCGAACTGCGAGGCGCGGAAGCGCTCCCAGCCGACGAGGCTGTTGAAGTAGTCGATGTAGGAACCGACCTGCGTGCGCGGCTGGCCCAGCCAAAAGGCCGGCTCGACGATCGCGCGAACGCCCGCCCGGGCCATGGCCTCGAGATCGTCCGTCGTGCGGCTGGTCATGTGAATGTGAGGATCGAAAAAGCGCATGTGGGCTCCTACGCAGGCAGGCTAGCAAAGGCGGTCTGGGAGAGCGCGCCCTTGAGCGCGCGGTCGATGGCGGACTGAACCTGCGGGCTGGCTTCGCGCGAGCGCGCCTTGAGGAGCGGATCGAGCGCGCCCGCGCGCGCCAGGCCGAAGGCGGCGGCGGCGCGACCGCGATCGGGCCCGTTTTCCAGTTCCTTCTGCAGCGAAGCGAGCCCGCGCTCGCCGGCATGCTTGCCCAGCGCAAGCCACAGTTCCGGCTGCACCGGCCGTCCGGCGCTGCGGCGCTCCTCGGCGAGGTCCAGCGCCATGCGCGCCAGCTCGGCATCCAGTCGCAGATCGAGTCCGTGCACGCGCCACAGCGGGGCCTCGACGAACAGCGCCTTGATCACCATCTGGCGCCACGCGAGCGCGTCGAAGTGACGGAAGGGATACGGCGAGTCGCAGGCCACGGCCTCGAAGATCGCACGCATGCTGCTGCGGCAGCCCTCGCCCATGCGCCAGACGAAGCGCTCGGGCCCGGGCAGCAGCACGATCGCCTTGTACAGAGCGCAGGCCTCGCCGATGTCGGCGTAGGTGAATGTCAGCTCCAGCGCGTCGACGCAGGACCGGGCTTCAAGATCCCTGCGCGCGAGCACCAGCCGTGCGCGCGCGGCCTCAAGCAGGCCCCAGCGCTCGGGATTCCAGCCTGGCAGCAGCTCATCGGCTGCGGCGCGCTGCGCCGGAGCGAGCACGACCGTGCCGCGGCGCGGCACATAGCGGCTGGCGAGCGCGATGCGGGCGGCGAACTCGGCGTGCGGCAGTCCGGACGCGACCTCCGAGCAAGCGCTCTCGAGCCAGGCACGGGCACGCGCATCGAGACCGCGTTCGGGCCCGTGCCCGACGCCAGGCTGCAGCAGGGAGTCAACAAAAGCTGTGATCGGCGTCATCGGGGTGCGTTCGTGGCGGCGGGACGGTGAAAGCGTTCGGGATGCAGGCCCAGCGCGATCGTCATCGCGCCGAAGCTCGTGGCGTAGGTCCACGAATAGAAGGAGCCGATGAAGTCAGCCATCGAACCGTCCGTGCGCTGCACCTTGGCGATCTCGCCGCGCAGCTTCCTGTGCCAGGCTTCCTGCTCGGCCTCGGGCAATTCCTGCACGACGCGCGCGGCGTAGTAGTGACCGAAGAAGTAGAAATAGCCGGCGTTGGCGTAGTACGCCTCGTGCGGCACGGGCCGCTGGTAGGCGACATCGAGAAACTTGTGGTGCTCGAAGAACTGCTCCAGCCCCCAACGCAGCCGATCCGGCGTCACCTTGCGCTCTCCTGCCCTCACCAGCGCCCAGTTGGCAACCTGAATGCGGCCCAGACTGCCCTTGACGTCATCGATGCTCTCACCCACCAGGCGCCGGGGAATCGGATCAAAGCTGTAGGACACCGCTCCGTTCGGAAGGCGGCAGCGCCGCACGTACTCAACTGCGCGCGCACGCACCGCTGGGTCGATCTTCCATCCCAGACGCTCGGCATCGAGGAGGAATGGAATCACGCAGGCCGTCGAGAACGAAGTCGACCAGGTAGGTCTGCGCGAGACCACCGGCCCTTCGTAGTAGCCCCAGCCGCCGGCGGGATCCTGGTGCTTTTCCAGGTACTCGTAGAGCTCTTCTCCGCGCGCTCGGAGCTTGGACTGCCACTCGCTCGAAGCGTAGTAGGGGTGCGAGGCGGCCTGCACCATGCACTGGAATCCGTACAGTGCCGCCCACGTCGAGTCGACGTCCCAGTGGTTGCCGCGCTTGGCGATCGGGCTGGTGGCGAGCCACTCCAGCCCGCGCTTGCGCGCCTCGAGCACCTGCGGCGTCTCATCGGCCACCAGCAGCGTCTGGCAGCACAGCGCGCTGCCGGCGTATTGCCAGGCGTGAAAACTGGCCTTCGAGTAGTTCAGCTCCCACAGCGAGCCGACCTTGTCATGGCCCCAAGCCCCGGAAGGATCCTGCTGTTCGACGATCCAGCGGATCGCCTTGGCGAAGACCGTGCGCCCGTCATCCGGGCTGAGCTGCGGCACGGGCTGAGCCATGCGCGGCGTGTCCCCTGCCGGAGCAGGCGCCTGTGCAGCCAGCAGCAGCCCCAGAGCCGCGAGAGCGCTCACTTCTTCTTCTCCTTGCTCTCGCTCTTCTTCTCCAGCTCCGCGATGTCCTTCTCCAGCTGATCGATCTCGCGCTCGGACTTGCGCGCTTCGAGCTGCGCCTTGAGCTTGCTGCGCTCCTCGGACTCCTTGGCTCCGCGCAGGCCGCGCTCCGCCTCGACGAGGTCCTGCTCGAGGCCCTTGTGCTTCCACGCGAGATCGTGCGACTTCTTGTTCTCGACTTCCTGCTTGTCGAGCGCCAGATCACGCTCGGCGAAGGCGATCGCGGCCTTGGCGCGGTTGACCACCAGCTCCTTGGTGAGATCCGCGAAGTCCTCGTTCTTGTACATCGCGAGCAGCTCGTTCAACTCCTCCTGCTGCTCCTTGAGGCGCTGGGCGCTGCGCTCCAGCTGCAGATCAAGCTGCGCCAGCTGGTTCGGCTTCTCGATCTTGTTGAAGTTCTCCAGCACAGCCGCGGCCTTGGCGCGGCGCTGCTCGGCGTCTTCGACCGATTCACGGGCACTGCGCGCACTCGATTCGCGCTCCATGCGCTCGATTTTGAGTTCGCTGCGCTTGCACTCCAGATCGAAGCGCTTCTGCTCCAGCTCCTTGGCCTTGGCCTTGGCCTCGTTCTCATCCGGCTTGGCCGCTTCGGCAACCGGGGCGGGTGCGGTCTGAGCGGCCGGTGCCTTCTCGGGCGCGACCGGCACCTGCTGGGGCTTGCCGCTGATGCAGGCGGTCAGGAGGAGCAGGGCCGGGGCGAAAGTGGACAGAGTGGGTTTCATGGACTTGAACTCGAGGGGGGGGGCAGGGGACTGGAGGAACTGACCGGGCCTCCATGCTGCTGTGTGGGCGAAGGCAGAGCAAGATACTCGACTCCGACCCTTGCGAATCCGATACTCGCTCCCCCCTCCTTCACACGCCCCGTACGGCCCCACACTGCTGCCCGCCATGACCCACGGAGTCTTCCGCATCCCCACGCCGATCAACGAGCCCGTCAAGAGCTATGCGCCGGGCAGCGCGGAGAAGCGCACCCTCAAGGCCGAGCTCGAGCGCATGAGCCGCAATGAGGTCGAGATCCCGCTGATCATCGGCGGCAAGGCCGTGCGCACCGGCAGGACCGAGCGCATCTCGATGCCGCATGCTCACGCCCACACGCTGGGCCGCTACCACCTCGCGGGCCCCGCCGAGATCGCCGCCGCCATCGAAGCCGCCGAGCGCGCGCGCCCGCAGTGGGAAGCACTGTCCTGGGAGAGCCGCGCGGCGATCTTCCTCAAGGCCGCGGAGCTGCTGGCCGGGCCCTGGCGCGATCGCGTCAACGCTTCGACGATGCTCGGTCAGTCCAAGACCGTGCATCAGGCCGAGATCGACTCGGCCTGCGAGCTGATCGACTTCTGGCGCTTCAACGCGCACTTCGCCGAGCGCCTGTACGGCGAACAGCCGATCAGCGCACCCGGCACCTGGAATCGCCTTGAGCATCGGCCGCTGGATGGCTTCGTGTTCGCGGTGACGCCTTTCAATTTCACCTCGATCGGCGGCAATCTGCCCACCGCGCCGGCGCTGATGGGCAACACGGTGGTCTGGAAGCCGGCATCGACCTCGGTGCTCTCCAACTGGTACCTGATGGAGCTGCTGCGTGAGGCCGGCCTGCCCGATGGCGTGATCAACTTCATCCCCGGTTCCGGCGCGAGCATCGGCGATCTCGTGATCGCCGATCCGAGGCTGGGCGGCGTGCACTTCACCGGCTCGACGGGCGTCTTCAACGGCATCTGGTCGGCGGTCGGCGCCAACATCGCCCGCTACGGGCAATATCCGCGGCTGGTCGGCGAGACGGGCGGCAAGGACTTCGTCTTCGCGCATCCCTCGGCCGACCTCGAAGCGCTGTGCGTGGCGCTGGTGCGCGGAGCCTTTGAATACCAGGGGCAGAAGTGCTCGGCCGCAAGCCGCGCGTACATTCCCGCATCGCTGATGCAAGAGCTCAAGGAGCGCATGGGCGCGATGCTCGCGGAGCTCAAGCAGGGTGATGTGCGCGACTTCACCAACTTCACCGGCGCCGTGATCGACCAGCGCTCCTTCAACAAGCAGAAATCCGCCATCGACGGGGCGCGCGCTTCGAAGGACGCCCGCGTGCTGTTCGGCGGTCGCTGCGACTCCTCGCAGGGCTGGTTCGTCGAGCCGACGGTGATCGAGGCGCTCGATCCGCGCTACGAGACGATGTGCACCGAACTCTTCGGCCCGGTGCTCACCATCCATGTCTACCCCGATGCGCAGTTCGAGGAAACCCTTGCGCTGGCATCCACCTCTTCAGCCTACGCGCTGACCGGCGCGATCTTCTCGCAGGATCGCGGCGCCATTGAAACCGCCACGCGCGCACTGCGCTTCGCGGCGGGCAACTACTACATCAACGACAAGCCGACCGGCGCGATCGTCGGCCAGCAGCCCTTCGGCGGCTCGCGTGCCTCGGGCACCAACGACAAGGCGGGCTCGATCCTCAACCTGATGCGCTGGGTCAGCCCGCGAGCGATCAAGGAGACCTTCGTACCCCCGCTGGACTGGCGCTATCCCTTCCTGCAGGAGTCCTGAGCGGATGGATCTCTCCGCATTCTTCGCCATCTTCGTGACCATCTTCGTGGCCGAGCTCGGCGACAAGACGCAACTGGCGACGATGCTGTATTCCTCTCAGGGTCAGCATTCCAAGTGGATGATCTTCGGAGCCTCGGCACTGGCGCTGATCGCCTCCTCCGCATTCGGAGTGCTGGCCGGCGGAGTGGTCGGCAAGTTCATCTCGCCCGAGGCACTGCGCTGGATCGCGGGCCTGGGCTTCATCGGCGTCGGCGTGTGGACGCTCTGGAAGGGTGCCTCCTAGGGCAGCGCCACCAGCTCCATCGAAAGCGCCGTTGCCCCATCGATCTGGAAGTACTCCAGCTCAAGCGTGTGCGTTCCGGCTTCCAGATCGAGCTCAACGGTGTCCTTGACCGGCGCGTGGTGGGTCCAGTTCTCCAGCACCCAGCGCTCGCCGACGCGCACGCGGATGCCGTCATCCGAGGTGGTCGTCAGCCGGTAGCGCCCCTTGGCAGGCACCTTGACCTGCGTGGAGGCCAGGAGTCCGAAGCGCGCGGTGCCCACCTGAGCGCGGATCTCGCGCTCGTTCCACGGACTGGTCCAGTGGCGCGTGCTGCGCTTGAGAATCGGCTGGCGTGAAAGTTCGCGCCACTCCGCGGGGCGCTGGCGCGGATCGGGCCCGCTGGCCCACGAAAACCAGGTGGCTTCCCAGACGCAGTCCTGCAGAAGCCCCCCCGGCAGACGGGGCTTGGGCCGCGGCGCTCCGCTCTCGAAGTCCCAGGGACCGTAGTCCCCCATCAGAATCGTGGCGAGGTCCGGCTTCACGCCGCGGTCCTTGGGCAGGACCTTGTTCCGGCCCGGCAGCTCCGGAGCCTTCCATGCCCGGGCACGCCGCACGAACTCCGGCTCCTTGCCATCGAACAGGCGCACGCTCACCTCGCGCACCCGGCCGCTGGCCGTGTGCCCGTTGCGTCCGCTCATCCACGCGCCGATCTCCCCGCCGAGCAGCGTGAACTGCTCGATCTCAAGCTGTCCGCGCCCGTCGAAGGCGTTGGCGCCGATGGCGAGCTCGAAACTCTTCGTGAGCAGGAAATCCGCCTGATTGCCGTCGAAACGGTTGCCGTAGACGAAGTGACGCGAACTCGACGTATCGCGCTGGGAACCCAGCGGACCCTGGACCAGACTTTCGTCTTCATCCCACCAGAGCTCAACGCCGGCTTCATTGCCCGCGATGCGGTTCTCCGTGATCGCACACTCCTGTCCGTGCTCGATGGAGACCGCGCCGCCCAATGTGCCGTCAATGGTGTTGTTCCAGATCAGCATACGGCGGGAGTAACCGCCCCAGACACCGTGCTGATGGCTGCCGGAGAGCACGTTCTCGATCACCCAGTTATCATCGGAGAACGTGGCTTCGACCGCGTTGGCGACCGCGCAGGAAAAATCGTTCCGCCAGAAGATGTTGCGATTGCTCCCGCCTGCGTTCTTCTCACCGCGCGCGCGGGCGCGGCCCTCCACCAGATCCTGCCCGGCGTAGAGAAACACGCCATCCCCGCCGTGGGTGCCGCTGTTGTAGGCGAACAGGTTGTCGCTGCAGCGTTCGAACATCAGGATCGCCGCCGAATCCTGACCGCGCCAGTAATTGTCGTGGCTGTAGCCGCGCACGCAGTAATCAAAGCGGTTGTGATCGACGACTGCACGCGAGCTGCGATGCATCGCCAGCCCCCAGCCCGAAAGGAACGAGAAATCGCAGTCGTGGATCTTCACGCCGTCGGAGCGCGTCAGCAGGATCCCGTTCTGCCCGCGCCGTCCGCGCAGGTTCTTCAGCGTGGCGCCTTCGCACATCAGCAGTCGAACGGCGCCGCCGTAGTTCGTCAGCCACTGATCGTGGTCATTTTCATGCGGATAGAGCCAGTCGCCCATCTCCTCGGCGGCCTGATTCGACTCCAGCTTCTGTCCGTACCAGCCATCGAAGCTGGTGCCGTCGATGACGAGGTTCCTGCAGTTGTCCGCGGCGATGCAGCCCTTGTAGCCCCCGATCCGGCCCCCGATCACGGTCAGGTTCTCGCAGTTCTTGAGCACGATCCCGTAGCCCTCCGCGCGCTCCAGCGGGGCATCGGCCGGCTGACCGCGCAGCTCGACGCCGCTGAGGTCGAGCACGGCGTCCTTGAGACCGACCAGTCGCAGCACGCCTTCCTGCCCGCGCCCGGGCCGCAGATAGGCGCCGGGCTGAATCCGAGTGGAAGCCGTCAACTGAATGCCGGCCTCCGGCAGCGGCATGACGGGCAGATCCTGTGCCGACAGCAGCGAGCCGCTGCACATCCACAACATCACGGACAACAGAACTCTCATGGGCACGCGCCGGATTGTATCCTCTGCGGAGCATGAACTCAGCCATCCGCTCCTCGGGCATCCTGCTGCAACCGGAGCTTCCCATCTGCCAGACGGACCTACCGCTCGACTGGTATCAGGAGGAGTTCAAGCCCTACGCGGAAGAGTATCTCGCGCTGCCTGACCGCAAGCCCGGCACGGTGCTGCCGTGGCTCGACCGCTACGCCCTGCCGGCGCTCGATCACTTCGGCGATTCGCTGCTGCTGCTGGCGCACTTCTACATGGGCGGCGAGATCGTGAAGCTGGTCGAGCGCTACGGCGGCAAGGTCGCCGATTCCTACGCGCTCGCGTTGCAGGCTGCGCGGCATCCCGAGAAGAAGGTCATCGTCGAGTCCGCCGTGCACTTCATGGCGGAGACGATCGCCACGCTCGCCCGAGCGGACCAGAGTGTCTGGATCACCAACCCCAAGGCCGGCTGCACGATGGAGATGCTCGCCAAGGACTGGATGGTTCAGCCGGTCGCGGATCAGCTGCTGGAGCGCTACGGCGATCAACTGGCGGTGATCGCCTACATGAACACAGGTGGACGGCTCAAGGCGCTGGCAGGCCGCACCGGCGGCGCCGTCTGCACGAGTTCGAACGCGCACCTGGTGATGGACTGGGTGCGCAGCCGCGGCAAGAAGGTGCTGTTCGTTCCCGACCAGCATCTGGGCCGCAACACGGCGGTGCGACTCGGCATCGCGCGAGAGCGCATCGCGGCGCTGCCCGATCCGCAGACATGGCGCGCTTCGCTGCGCGTCAGCAGCGCTGACTGGGACGCGCTCGACCGCGCCGAAGTGATCCTGTGGGGTTCCTACTGCGGCGTGCACACGATCTTCAAGCCCGCCATGGTGCACTGGTGGAAGCAGCGCGGCTGGAAGGTGCTGGTGCACCCTGAGTCGCCGCTGGAAGTGGTCGAAGCGGCCGATGGATCGGGCTCCACGGACTACCTATGGAAGGCCGTGATGAACGCAACGGCCGGCGAGCGCATCGTGATCGGTACCGAAGGCCATTTCGTGCGCAATGCACGTGAGCAGGCCCGTCAGCGCGGTGTCGAGATCATGCATCTGGCGGACATCCCCGATCCGGCCTTCCAGGGCGGCGGCTGCGGCTGCGCAACGATGAGCCGCAATGACCCCCCTCACCTGGCGGGCATGCTGGACCTGCTGCGCCGGGGCTGCCCCCCGGAGATCAACCGGGTATTGGCCGGAGATGTGGTCGACGAGACCACAGCCGTGCGGGAAAGGCTTTCCGATGCGGAGCGCCAAAGCCTCATCCGCGAGGCCCGTCTGGCACTGGAGCGGATGATCGATATCACCGAGCGCGCGCGCCCCTAGCCAAAACTCTCACGTGTGGGGTAAGCTTTTTGAGGCTAACCCAGCCTTTGCCCGGAATTCCCGGATGGGTTGAGCTCTCACTCCAAGCCAATCTCTCGAACTCTCCTCTCAGGAACACCATGCGAATCTCGAATCTTGCCAGCATCGTCGCGCTCAGCGCAGTCGCCACTGCCCAGAGCTTCAACATCGATGTGGGACAGAACCAGTCGGCCCCCTTGCCGAGCGTCGCCTACGGCGCCGCAGCCAGCCAGCCGGGCACCTGGGTTTCATGCCCCACCACGGCCGGCGCGCCCGTGATCCTCAGCGACATCTCCAATCTGCCCACCGGCGTGACCATTCAGGGCGTGGGTGGTTTCGGCGACTTCTTCATCAACAATCCGAGCTGGGTCGGCGATGACGCCAACCTGATGGAAGACGCCTCGGATGTCGGCAACGCCTCGCAGGGCGGTCCCGGCGGCCTGATCACCTGGACCGTGACCAACCTCGCGGCCGGCAAGTACAGCATCTACACGTATGCTCTCGCTCCCGACTTCCCCGCCACCTTCAGCACGATCGTGGACGTGCCCGGCGCGCCCGAAGGCGCGCAGACGCTGACCGGCAACTGGCTGGGCTCGCCCCATGTGCTTGGTCAGTCCTATGCCAAGCACTCGATCACGGTGCAGACCGGACAGAATCTCACCATCCTGACCAGCCGGCCGGCGACCACGAGCACCAATTTCGGCACGGTCAACGGCTTCCAGATCGTCAAGGAGACCCTCGGCACGCCGCTGTGCTTCGGTGATGGCAGCCTTGCCACCCCGTGCCCCTGCGGCAACTTCGGTCAGCCCGGCAACGGCTGCGACAACTCGATCGGCACCGGCGGCTCGAACCTCACGGCAACGGGCAGCACCAGCCTCGACACGGTGGTTCTGACCGCGAGCGGCGAGCTGCCGACCGCGCTCTCGATCTTCCTGCAGGGCACGACCAACCTTGCAACCCCGCTGGTGTTCGGCGACGGCGTGCGCTGCGCGGGCGGTTCGCTCAAGCGCCTCTACGTCAAGAATGCTTCCGGCGGCGTTGTCAGCGCTCCGGGTGCCGGTCAGGCCTCCGTTTCGGCGCAATCGGCCGCGCTGGGCGATGTCATCGCCCCGGGCACCTCGCGCTGGTACCAGGTCTACTATCGCGACCCGAACCTGACCTTCTGCGCCTCGCCGGCAGGTGGCAGCTTCAACGTCTCCAACGCCGTCCAGATCGACTGGTGATCCTGCGTTGAACGGACGCGAAACGGCATCGACTCAGCCCGCGGGCCGCTCGAAGGAGCGGCCCGCACTTTTTTTGCCGGTCTTCCGACCTCGCGCACGGGCACGGGGTAGGGTTCGAGTGGATTCTCCTCACACCATCCCACTGTCCCCATGAAGTCACCGTTCCTCCTGTGCTCCATGGCCCTGGCCCTCGCCTCCGGCGCGGTTCAGGCCCAGAGCTTTAACGTAGACATCGGCAGCTCCAACGCGAGCATTCCCGGCAGCGCCTACGGCGCGGCTGCCGCTCAGCCCGGCGTCTGGACGCGGGTCTCCTCGGATCTGCCGGCAATCAGCCAGCAGCTCAAGGACCTCAACTCCGGCGCACTGACCAATGTCACCCTGATTACCTCCGGCGGTCTGGGCAACTTCACGGTCAACAACTTCCTCACGGTGCTGGAGGATGAGCGTCTGCTCGATGACGCGCAGGATGTCGGCCTTGGAACCGTCACCTGGACCTTCGGCGGTCTGCAGGCCGGCAACTACGAGGTGTACACCTACGCATGGGCTCCTGACAGCGCCCTGATCCGCTCCAATGTGAGCGTCCTCAACGGTGCCGAATCGGCACAGCTGGTCGGCGGATCGTGGAGCGGCACCCATGTGCAGGGCGTGAGCTATGCCAAGCACTCGCTCAGCATCGGCGGCGGCTCAATCCAGATCAGCGTCAACACCGCGGTGTTCGACAGCGGACTCGGCGGCGCCGTCAACGGGTTCCAGATCAAGCGTCTGCCGGACACCAGCCCCATCACGGCCTTCTGTTTCGGCGATGGCAGCAACGGCCTGTGCCCCTGCAGCAACTTCGGCGGGACGGCCAAGGGCTGCGACAACTCCGCGGGCACGGGTGGCGCGCAGCTGCTCGCCACCGGCGATCTCGCGGCCGACACCATCCAATTCAGCTCCAGCGGCGAGTTGCCGACGGCACTGACGATCTTCCTGCAGGGCACCGTCAACCAGTCGCCTGCCGCCGTCTTCGGTGACGGCCTGCGCTGCACCGGCGGCAACCTCAAGCGTCTCTACGTCAAGTCGGCGGTCGGAGGCGTGGCTTCAGCCCCGCTGGCCGGTGATCCGTCGGTTCGCACCCAGTCGGCGAACCTCGGGGATCCGATTCCTGCGGGCTCGACGCGCTACTATCAGGCTTACTATCGCGATGCGAACGCCAGCTTCTGCCCGGCGCCGAGCGGAAACACATTCAACATCTCCAGCGGTCTCAGCATCCTCTGGCCCTGAGAACCACATCGGCTCACTCCTGAGAGAGCCCCCCCGAATGCCGGCGCGGATGGTCCTGACAGGACCCTCCGCGCCGCTTTGTCGCAACCTGCAGCATGGAACCGTGTTTGACCTGACCATGAGGCTTTCATCTTTTCTATCCGCTGTCAGGCTGGCTGCCGCGCTCTTGGGACTGAGTCTGACGGCCGAGGCGCAATGGGATACTGGGCCCGTGGTCGCGCCGCGGGTCGAATACCGCACATTTGCCAGCACCGCGGCCAGCGCCACGGTCAGCTATCACATCTGGACGCCTCCGGTATACGACACCGATCCGACGAGACGATTTCCCGTGCTGTACTGGCTGCATGGTTCCGGTTCCTCCACCGACGGAATCACGCCGGTCTCGAATTGGTTCTCGACAGCTGTGGCACAGGGCCGGATCCCGCCGCTGCTTGTCGTCTTCCCCAACGGTTGGCCCTACGGCATGTGGACCGATGCCAAGGACGGCTCGCGTCCGATCGAGACCGTGCTGATGCAGGAGCTGCTGCCGCTGGTCGATGCAAGCTTTCGCACCATCCCTACCCGCAGTGCGCGCATCGTCGAGGGATTCAGCATGGGCGGCATGGGCGCAGGCCGGCTGGGCTTCAAGCACCCGCAGGTCTTCGGCGCCGCCTCGATGCTCGGCGCAGGACCGCTGCAGCTCGACTTCATGCAGGGACCGATATGCAGTCTGGCTCCGGACGCGCTGCGCGCGCAGATCTATCAGGATGTCTGGGGTTCGGATCCCGCTTACTATCTCGCGAACACGCCCTGGACTCAGGCACAGCAGAATCTCGGCGCGATTCTCTCCAGCGGACTGCGCGTCCGTCAGGCCGTCGGCACCGCGGACTGCATGATCGGCAACAATGACTTGCTCGATGCGCACATGACCCTACTGGGGATCCCGCACGACTACTGGACGGTCAGCGGCGTCCGGCACGATGCTCTCGCCTTGTTGCAGGGGCTGGGCGGCATCAATTGGGCGTTCTATCTCGAGGCGCTCTCCGGTGCCCCGACGGGCACGGCGTTCTGCTTCGGAGACGGCAGCGCGGCGACGTGTCCCTGCGGCAACAGCGCAGCTCTTGGGCGCGGCTGCCGCAACTCAACGGGTCTGGGTGCGCGCCTCAGCGCGGGCGGCGATCCCGCGGCGGACAATGTGGTGTTCGTCTCCAGCGGAGAGCTGACCAACTCACTGACCATTTTTCTGCAGGGCAGCAGCGTCCTGACGACTCCGGCTGTGTTCGGCGACGGCCTGCGCTGCGCCGGCGGCGAGCTCAAGCGCCTGTACGTCAAGTCCGCCGTCGGCGGAATCGCCACGGCACCTGCGGCCGCGGACCCGGGCATTCGTGTGCAGTCGGCCAATCTGGGGGCTCCGATCGCACCCGGCTCCACGCGCCATTACCAGGCCTACTACCGTGATCCCAATCCCAGCTTCTGCCCTTCGCCGCAGGGCAACGCCTTCAACAGCACCAACGGCGTGACGATCTTCTGGCCGTAGGCCCGTCCGGGCGGGGACGGGGACAATCTCGGCGGAAACGGCCGCACTCCGGTACGCTTGAGCATCCGATGCGCTCTCTCCTTGCACTGTGTCTGTGCTGCACGCCTCTGGCGGCGCAGTGGAACAACAACCCCGCACTCAACACGGCCGTATGCGACTCCAGCGGCGATCAGGCCGTGCCGAAAATCACCGCAGGCGGTGATGGCAGCACCTGGATGGCATGGTTCGACAACCGCGGCGGCTCGTATGCCGTCTACGCGCAGAAGCTCGACGCGCAGGGACAGGAAGTGTTTCCGCACAACGGCCTGCTCGTCAGCAACCAGCCGCAGTCGAGCTCGCTCGTGGACTGGGGCATCTGCTCCGACGGTGCGGGCGGGGTGGTCCTGAGCTTCACCGACACGCGAGTCGGCGGTGATCTCGATGTCTACGCATATCGCATCGACGGTGCGGGCAATTTCCTGTGGGGCGCCAACGGCGTGGCGCTCTCGAACAACGCGGACTACGAAGCCAACCCCAAGGTCGCTCGACTCTCGGATGGCAGCTTCGTCGTGACCTGGTCGCGCTCGCCTTCCAGCGGCCCTGGCTCGGTCCACATGCAGAAGCTCGATGCGGCGGGAGTGCCCCAGTTCGCGGGTCAGGGTCTCGAGATCGTCGGCGCCGGCACCGAGAAGCCCGCCTTCAGCACGATCGTGGCCTCCGACTTCGGCAGCTGGATCGTCGCCTATGTGCGCGACATCGCCACCTTTTCCAGCCCGCGCCATCTGCGCACGCAGAAGTACGACTCCGCCGGCAACCCGCTGTGGAATGCCGGTGCCGTACAGAGCATCTACGACGCGGCCCCCATGCCGATCGCCTACCAGCCGCTGGTGATCCCCGCCGACGGCGGCGGAGCCATCTTCGGCTGGCACAGCTCGGTCGGAGGCCTGTTTGACTGCTGGATCCAGCGCGTGGATGCGGCGGGCGCGGAGATCTACCCGCACAACGGACTGCGCGTTTCGACCGAGGCTTCGCGCTACAAGCTCGATCCCTCGATCGCGGTGCTGGGAGTAGGCGGTGACTGCCTGATCGCGTTCAACAAACGCAACACGACGCAGAGCCAGTGGGCCACCTGCCTGCAGCGCATCTCCATCGGCGGCACGCGCCTGCTGACGGACAACGGCGTGGAGCTGCTGCCGTTCAACGGCGTGCCCAAGCTCTTCGAGCGCTGCGTGCCGCTGGGCAACGATGCCGTGGTGATCGCCTGCGAGCAGACCAATTACCCTGCACAGGGCAATCGAGTGCTTGCTTTCCGCGTCGATGCAAGCGGAGCCAACCTCTTCCCCGCCGTGCCGGTCGTGATGTCCTCCGTGCTGTCCACCAAGGACAAGCCGGGGGTCGTCGTCGATGCGACCGGCCTTGTGCGCATGGTCTGGGACGATGCACGCAATGACTCCGGCGACATCTATGCGCAGAACCTGCTCGGCGACGGCGCGCTCGGCTTCGCCGATGTGCTGCCGGGTTGCTTCCAAGATGCTTTGGTGAACGCCTGCCCGTGCGCCAATCGCGGCGCCGAGGGCCGCGGCTGCGACAACTCCGCCGGCAGCGGCGGCGCCCGTCTGGAAGCGAGCGGTTCCGTGGCCGCGGACACGCTGGTCCTGACATCCACCGGCGAGCTTCCCACTGCGCTGACGATCTTCCTGCAGGGCTCTCAGGCGGCGGCGACTCCCGCCGTTTTCGGCGATGGCGTGCGCTGTGCCGGCGGCAGTCTCAAGCGTCTGTACGTCAAGAGTGCTTCGGGAGGCGTTGCCAGTGCGCCGGGCGCTGCAGATCCTTCCGTCCGCACACAGTCAGCTGCGCTGGGCGACACGATCCCCGCAAGTGCCACGCGCGTGTATCAGGCCTACTATCGCGATGCCAACCCCGGCTTCTGCGCCTCGCCGCAGGGCAACACCTTCAACATCTCCTCGGCGCTGAGCGTGCGCTGGCCCTGAGGGTGACTTTGCTGCGTGCAGGGGCTAGAAGGGCAGCATGGTGCACCGCGCCTTTTGCATCCTGATCGCGCTGCCGATTCACGCCGTTGCGCTGCACGGTCCGGTATTCCCACCGACGCCTCCCGACCCGACTCCCCCGCCGACCGGTGTGCCATACTCGGGCCCCGGCGACGGCCGCCCCTCCGGTCCCGGCACGCCCAGTCCCTCCGGCCCGGGTGCGGGCGCGACGTCCGGCTCGCCGGTGCCCGGTGCGGGCGCTTCGACGGGCGGACCTGCCAGCGGACGCGGCAACGGATTGGGGCCTGCCAGCGGCGGGATCGCGCGCCATGTCGAACCGACCTGGGACATGTGGTGGCTCTATCACCGCGAGGAGTTTCTGGAGCTCAAGCGCGTGCTCGCCGACAGTGGCGTGCGCTCGCGCGATGAACTGGTCGAGATCGACGCCAAGACACAGTTCGCGCATGTGCGGGAGGCGCTGTGCGCAGCCTTGGATCAGCGCGAGCATCCGGAGCTGACGCTGGGCGCGATGGTGGCCGCGGCACGTATCGGCGATCGCGGCGAACACCCCGAGAGCCTGAGCTTCGGCCCGCGCATCCGCGCGCTGCTCTCGAGTCCGCGCAGCGAGCTGGCGGATCTCGCCGCCCTGAGCCTTGGCGTGCTGGCAAGCACGTCCGAACTCAGCGGCCTTGAAGCCGTGGCCCGCGATAACGAAGCCGGTCGCAGGCTGGTCGGTTCACGCAGCGTTTCCCAGCGCCAGCGCTGCTTCGCGGCCTATGGTCTGGGTCTGTACGGGGCACGCTCGCAGGACACCCGCGAGCGACAGCTGATCGCGCGCGCGCTGACAGATCTCCTGCAGCGCGAGGACGGCCGCTCGCTGGAGCTGGACATCGCGTGCATACAGGCGCTTTCGATCGTCCCGCTGCCGATGGAGCGCACCGAATCACGCACCGCGGCGTGGATCTCGCGCCAGACGCAGGTGCGCTTTCTGAGCGAATTCGCCGCGCGGCCCGCCTTACCCCAGATCGTTGAGGCCCATGCGCTGGTGGCGCTCGGCCAGCTGGCGCCGCATTCCAACCCGACGGTGACAGAGCAGGCGCTTCACCGCAGCTTTCAGCGGCTCCGGGATCCTGCGACGCCCGCGCCGATCCGTGCAGCCGCCGCACAGGCGCTGACGGCGGCAGGCGATGCCGATGCGGATGCCATCGACGCCCAGATCGGTCGCGAGCTGACTCGCAGCGCGCAGGTGCGAGACATGTCTGAACGCGCCAGCGCGCTGATCGGTCTTGCGGAAACGGCGCGTCGCAGCGGGACGGGAGAGACACCGCTGGCGCGTCGCGATGCCCTGCGCAGGGAATTGATCGCGGGGCTGGAGAGCGGCCGCGCACGGATCGTGGCCTGGTCCGCGCTGGCAATCGGGATTCTGGAGCACGGTGTCATGGCTGAGGGCAGCGCGGGCGACAACACGACGCGTGAGGCGCTGCGCAAGGCGCTCGCGCGGTCGCAGACGACAGAGGAGCGCAGCGCCCTGGCCGTGGCGATCGGTCTGGCGCGCGATCCTGAGGGCGCTGCTCTGTTGCATCAGATGCTGGAGTCGGAGAGCGAGGATACGCTGCGCGGCTATCTCGCGCTCGGACTGGGACTCGCCGGCCGGGCGGACTCTGCCCCGCGGCTGCGCGAGCTGGCGCTGAGCTCACGGAACAAGCCATTCCTGCTCGAGCAGTCGGCGATCGCCTTGGCACTGCTGGGCGATCGCACCCTGGCTCCCGCTCTGATCGAGCAGCTCAAGGAATCGCGCAGCCTCGCCGCGCAAGCCTGGCTCTCGCGCACGATCGGCATGATCAGTGAGAGCGAATCCGTCTCGGCCCTCCTGAAAATCGTGCTCGACGACAAGCTGGGACAGGATCCGCGCGCACAGGCGGCTCTGGCGCTCGGGCGCATTCTCGATCCCCTGCCGCTGCCTTGGATCCAGCCCTACAGCTCGACGCTGGACTACCGCAATCCGACTGCGGCGATGATCGCGGGTGACGGTTCGGGACTGCTCGAACTGCAGTGATGCGCTAGCCGCGCTCGACTTCCCAGATCTGCGCGCCGAAGTGATCCCAGGGCAGGCGTCCCTCGTCGCAGTGTTCATCGACGGAGAACTGCACGTCGACGAAGTAGATGATCGTGCTCGGGCTCGCTGTGCGCAGGTTGCGGCAACCGTGCGCGACACCCGGAGGAATGCGCACGAGTCGCGAGTTGCCATCCCCCAGCACGAAGCGCATCGTCATGCCTTCGGTCGGAGAGCCTTTGCGCACATCGGCCAGCACCAGCAGGATCTTGTCGCTGGGCGGCACGAACCAGACATCGGTCTGGCGCCGGTGCATGTGGAAGGCCTTGATCGCCAGGGGTTCCAGCACCGAATAGTTGACCTGACGGACGGTGAAACCCGGCAACTGCTTGTGCAGGCCGCCATCGATGCGCCCAAGCTCGGTCATCGAGCCGCCGTCGTCGTTGAAACGCTTGAGCTCGATGATCTCCACGCCCTCGATGCGGCGCTTGGGTGAGTAGTCCTGCTTGAAGTAGCCCTTTTCGGCGCTGTCGGAGAACTGGGTCATGGTGCTGGAAGCATCCCCCATCGACGCGCGCCGTGCAACCCGACCGTGCAACGGGAGGGGGGAATCCGTACACTTTGCGCCCCCATGCCGACCCGCAAGGATCACAAGGCCGCCTGTCAATGGGCGGGTTCCCGCCGCGAACTGGTCACCACCCCCGTCACCGAGACGGAGGGACTCGATGCCCTGTTCGAGAATTCTTTTCCGTCCTTCGGCGGAGCGTACCTGCGCCGGATCTGGACGCTGCTCGATGAATGCGTGGGCAAGGGCCTGCCGATGACGATGTCGATCGCGGGGCCCGTGACGGTGTCCGGTCAGCACCATGCCTGGCTCAATCCGCTGCTCGACACCGGCTGGTTCATGCTGCTCTCGACCACGGACGCGGTCTGCTATCACGACGGCCACCGCGCGCTCAACGGAGCACGCCGCCACCCGTTTCACGAGGTGCCGATCTTCGGCGATGACGGTGCGCTGCGCGACGAAAAGACGATCCGCGTCACCGACATCGGCTTCGATGAGGATGTGCTGCTGGAGCAGGATGCGTTCATCTCGGCCTGCCTGCAGCAGCCCGAGTTCCAGCGCCGCATGACGGGGCCTGTGTTCCGCCACCTGCTGGGCCGGCGCTATGCGGCGCAGGAGCAGGCCAACGGCGCGCGCGAAGGTCTGCTGGCCCTGTGTGCGCGCAAGGACATTCCGATCTTCGTCGGCGCGCCGGGTGATGGATCGGTGTTCCTCAACTCGATGAAGCTGTGGGCACTGGCCCGCGCCATGGGCCGCGAGTACAAGTTCGAGCTGGACCTGCACGAGGAGGTCTTCGAGAGCTGCGCGTACCACCACTGGGGTCTGTTCGACAATCCGCACGGCGCAATCGGCACCGTGATCCTCGGCGGCGGCGTGCCGAAGAACTTCAATCTGCAGCCCGAGCCCGCGCTCTCGCAGATCTTCGGCCTGAAGAACATCTCCGGCTATCTCTACGACATCCAGATCACGACGGCGCCTGTCACCGACGGTTCGCTGTCCTCCTGCCCGCCGGCCGAAGCCGTGACCTGGGGCAAGGTCGATCAGGAGCACTTCCGCTCGACCTGCGAGAGCATGCAGGCCGACTATTCGATGGTGATGCCCTTCCTGACGAAGGCTCTGCTCGAAAAGCGCGCGCGCTTTGAGCGCTGGGCCGAGCGCATGGGCGAGGAAGCCTTGTTCAGGAAGCACCCCGCCGCACGCGGCTACCTGCGCCCGCGCGAGGGCTATCGCCTGTTCGCCAAGCGCGAGGAATTGCTGGCGAAGCTGATGAAGTCGGTCGCCAAGGACCGCCGTCGCATCGAGCAGGAGAGCCAGTACAAGCTCGCGGGCCAGTCTGCAGGCCGGCCCGCGGGCAAGGCCCCGGCCGCGAAGCCGGCCCGCAAGCGATCCTGAGCCGCGGCGGCTGCCGCGCTCACCACAGCCAGCCGGATCCGCTCTGGATGTCCTGCGCGCGCACGCGCTTGCCGCGCAGTCCATCCCAGATGCCCGCCGCCTTGGCGGCAACCGCGCGCGCGCGCCCCTGAACCAGCCCGGCGAGCAGCAGCGCAGGCAGGCTCGCGACGTCAAAGACCCAGAAACGCAGCCATTCGCGAGGGCGGGCGTGCTGGCGCAGGAACCAGATCGAGTTGACGCCCATCATCCACTTGCGACGCGGGTTGTAGCCGCCGCCGGTGGCCTTGGATGTACCGTGACGCACGGCGATTCCGCCGGCGAGAAAGATCTCCCAGCCTGCGCGCCGGGCGCGCAGACACAGATCGACGTCCTCCATGTAGGCGAAGTAGGCCGCATCGAAGAGGCCGACCTGCTCCAGCACGGCGCGGCGGGCCAGCAGCGCGCAACCCGGCACGTAGTCCACGGCATGCTCGGCCTGCCAGCGCGGGCCGTCCGGCTGACGATGGCCCAGCAGCGTCGAGAGATTCTGCCGCCAGGTCAGCTTGCCGCCTGCGCACCACACCAGCTGCGGCTCATCCTTGTAGAGCACGCGCGGTCCGACGATGCCTCGCCGCGGATCCGCATCGAGGCGCTCGCACAGCTCCCGCAGCGTGCCCGGCTCCACCACCAGATCGTTGTTGACGAAGAACACGGCCTGCGCGCCCGCCCCCAGCGCCAGCGCGGCGCCCTGATTGCTGGCCTCGCCGAAGCCGCGATTGTCCGGATTCTCGATGCGCCGCACGCGCGGGAACCGCTCCGCCACGCGCGCCAGCGAGCCGTCGCGGCTGCCGTTGTCGACAAACACGATGCGCTCGGGCTCCAGCCCCGCGCGCAGCAGCGAAGCGATGCACTCCTGATTGTCATCGCCGCCGTTCCAGTTGGCGATCACGGCGAACACGCGTGCAGGCTCGACGCTCACCGCTGCTCCTCCACGCGTGCGATCAGGCGACCCTTGTGCAGGATCGTCTCGATCGGCGTGCCGGGCGCAGCCTGCTCGGCGCTCTTGAGCACGCTGCCATCAAGCGTGCGCGTGATCGAATAGCCGCGTTCCAGCACGCGAAACGGCGAGGTGGCCTGCAGCGTGGCCTCGCACAGGGCCAGTCGGCGGTGCGCAGGCTCGCACAGGCGCGCAGCCGCGCGCGAAAGCCGCAGTCCCAGCTGCTCCAGACGCGCACGCTGCTGGGCCAGCCGCAGGCTCGGATTCTGGCGCTCCAAGCGGGCGGCGCCGCGGGCCAGAACCGTGCCGGCGCGCTCCAGCCGCGCCTGCAGGCTGGAACCCAGACGACCGCCGATGCGCACCAGGCGCTCTTCGCGGCGCTCCAGCGCATGCTCCAGCGCGGTCTCCAGATGCTGCCAGCCGCGCTCGAGTTCGACCAGCAGCCGTGCGCGATCCGGAATCACCGTCTGGGCGGCATCCGTGGGCGTGTGGGCGCGCAGATCCGCGACCAGATCCGCCAGCGTGGTGTCGGTCTCATGCCCCACCCCCGTCACGACCGGCACGGAGGCCGCGTGGATCGCCTCGGCCACGAGGCGATCGTTGAAGCACCACAGATCCTCGAGCGAGCCGCCGCCCCGGCAAACGACGATCACATCGACACCCGAAGCATCGATGCGCCGGACGGCCTGGGCGATCTCGGCCGCGGCCGCGGCGCCCTGCACCGGCGTGTGCGCGAGCCGCACCGGGTACAGCGGCCAGCGCAGACTGCGCGTGCGCAGAAAATCCTGCAGCGCGGCCGTGTCACGGCTCGTGACCAGCCCGATCATCCGCGGCATGACCGGCAGCGGACGCTTGCGATCGAACCAGCCCAGCGCCTTGAGCTCGGCCTTGAGCGCTTCGAGGCGCGCGAGCTGCTCACCGATGCCCTTCTGCTCGAGGCGCTGCACGATCAGCGAGTAGGTGCCGCGCGGCGCATAGACATCCAGCTTGCCGTGCGCGATGACCTTCGCACCTTCCTTGAGATCGAAGCGCACTGCTGTGCTGAGCGAGCTGCGCCAGATCGCGCAGGAAACCTTGGCGTCGAGATCCTTGAGGTCGAAGTAGAGGTGGCCCGCCGCAGCGCGCTTGATCTGAGTCACCTCACCCTCGATCGCCAGCCGCCCCAGACCTTCCAGGCTCTTGTGGACCGCGCGGGTCAGCTCGCGCACGCTCAGAACGCGACCGCCGAAGGCCTGCGGCTGCGCACCCTCGCCCCGCTCATGGAACAAGTCGGAATCCACAGGGCGAACTTATACCCTTTCGGCTAGCCGTCCGCTTCCAGCACGGGCACGCCCGCAGCCCGCAGGCGGGCACAGTCGAGGCGCGGCAGGTGGATGCGATAGCGGCCCTCGAGGAAGGGCGTCTTGATGTCGCCGCGCAGCTGAGCTCCCGACTCGAGCAGGAGCAGGACGCCCTGCGGTCGCTCGAGGATGCGCAGGGTGTCCGCGAACAGCTTGCGCTCCAACTGCCCTTCCGAGCTGAAGCCATCGAGCACCACCTCGCGCAGCGTGCCCCCCATCACCCCTTCGAGGCTTGCAAGACGCCAGTAGCCGGCGGCCGCATCCTCGCGCAGCTGCAGGTTGAGGGCCACGCGCAGCTTCGTGAGATCGTGCAGAGCGTCATCCACCCGCTCGCGCGGCCGCGCCTTGGCGAACAGCTCGGGCAGCGACTCGATCCACGGCGTGGGATCGACCTCCGGCAACTCGACTCTCAGCACGCCCGTGCCGGGAAATGGCGTACGCAGCTCGCCGCGGCGATGGTAGCCCTGCGAAAACACGAAGGTCAGCGTGCGCGCCGCGCGGCTGCCCTCCAGCTCCAGCTTTTCGGCGCAGATGCTGCCGACCGGCCGGCCTTCATCATCCAGCGCGCGGAAGACGACCGGACCCGTGCAGCCATCCTGCAGCGTGCCCAGCTCCAGCGCATCGAGTCCCTGCACCGAGTCCGCGATCAGCAGCGCCTGCATGCGCCGCAGGATCTGAGCGTCGCGCTCGGCGCGGGCCGCGATGGCCGGGTCCGGCGGAGGGGTCAGCGCAACCGGCGGCATCTCGGCCGTGCCGACATCGGTCGCAAAGCTCGGCGGCGAAACGCCCGCCTTCGGTGCGAGCTCGGCCAGCGCGCGCGTGTACTCGAGCCATTCCTGCTCGCGCTGCTGCCGGCGGGACTGCTCGCTGGCGAGCTCCGCGCGCAGTGCTCCGTTTTCCGCGCGCAAGCGCTCGAGCTCGGCCTGCAGAGCAACCGGTGAGCCGACCGCAGGAGCGGCAGCGGCTGAGGGCACGAAGGTCGCCGCAGAAGCAGCCTGAGCGGCGGGGACTGCAGGCTGGGCCGGCTCCTTCGAACAGGCTGCGCACCATACGGTCGCGAGGGCGAGTATCAGCCTCATGGAAGACTCAACTCCACGGGCGAGGGCAGCAAGACCCGTGCGCCGCGCGCCGGCAGGCTGCCCCACAGGAGGCCCCGCACGCTCGTGCCGGGCAACAGTGGACCTTCCGCCGCTGCTGCCAGCGTCAGGAAGGGATCGCCCAGCGGGCTGGGTGCGGGAAGCGAGACCAGACATGCGCCTTGATCATCGACGATCCTGGGCCGCAGAACTTCCAGCGCGAGTTCCGGAGAGCCGGGATCAGCCGCCGTGCGCTCGAGCAGGAGCTCATGCAGGCTGCCGGCGGGGTCGAGACCGGCGTCCGGAGGCAGCCGGCCGTACAGTGCCGCCGACTCGGATCCCTGACGGGCAGGATCCGAGCGCCAGGGGCGAATTCGCACGCGCAGTTGCGTGCCATCGGACAGCTGGACGCTGCCGGCGAGAACCGGAACCGGCACGGGCAGTTCCGCGACGATCGCGACCGGCAGGCTGCGGCCGGGCACCGGAGCACTGCACTGACGGATGCTCAGCGCCACCAGTGGCAGCAGCACCGCCGCGCCGAGCAGCCAGGCCTCCTTGGCACCGATCAATCGGTGCCCTTGTCCCAGTTCTTGCTCTTGTTCTTGTTCCACCAGCGCTGCCACTCATCCGGGTTGCGCTCGTTGTGGCGGGAGAGCTTCTGCAGCGTCGTGATGATCGGCGCGCCGATCACGTCATAACGCTCGCGCAACGCAGGACTGTTGGGCTCTGCATCGGTCATGCCCTTCTGCGACATCAGCACCTTGAGCAGGCTCTCAAAGAGCTTCTTGCGCGCCTCGATCTCCAGGTCCTCGTAGTTGCCCAGTGCTTCGGCCGCCGCAGCGACGATCACGTTGTCCTTATGGAACATGAGATCCTGCAGCGCCTTGAGCGCGTCCTTGTCCCTGGTCTTGCCGAGCGAGAGGATCAGGCGCTGCTGCAGCGCGACATCCTTCTTGAGCTCCTTGTGCCCGATCCACTTCTGCAGCTCCGGCGCACTCTCCGGCCCCATCGTGGAGAGTGCCACGGCGCAGGCCATGTAGAGCTTGTTGTTGGGCGGCTCGCCCGCCTTCTCGAGGCGTCGCTCCTCGAAGCAGCGCGAGAGCGACTTCACCACCAGCTGGCGATCCTTCGGCCCGCACTTCTCGAACTCCTGCACGAGTTGGTCCACCACGCCGATTGCGTCGATGTCCTCAGCACCCTTCTTCGAAGCATGCGTCAGCAGCTTCTTGGTCATGGCTTCGACTTCCGGCCGCTTGTCGGGCAGCGGCGCGGGCTTGTCCTGAGCGATGAGGATGGAATGATCAGCCGTCAGTCCGGCGATCGGGAGGCTGAGACAGAGGCAGAGCAGAAGGCGCATGGCCCCTATTACCGCAAGGGCCGTGCCGACCTGCAAGAGCTCAACGGTAGAAGCTGTGTTCGCCGCCGGAGTCCTGCGCCAGCCACTTGAGCACGTCGAAATCCGTGCCGATCGAGACCGTGTGGATCTTGATCTTGCGCACGGTGTTCCAGCGCTTGACATCCTCCCGGATCAGGACCGGATCGATCACGGTGCCGGCGCTGGGCTGTCCGTCGGAGAGGACGATGATCGTGTCCACCAGCGGGTCCTCGAAGGCCAGCGCCAGCGCATCGTAGAGGTTGGTACCGCCGTTGGCACCCAGCCCGTCGATGTAGCCTTGAGCCTTCTTGCGCAATTCGGCGTCGAATGCCGCCGCCTTGGCCTTCTCCTTCTCGATCTCCTTCTCGATCTTTTCCTTCTCGCGGCCGCTCTTGGGCCCCCCTGCGGCCTTGCCGCCGGTCTTGCCGCCCGTGAGGGCTTCCTGCAGGCCGTCCATCCAGGCATCGACGCCGGTCGAGAAGCTGATGATGTTGAAGGCACTGCCCGGGCTCAAGGCCTGCACGATGCGCGAGAGCTCGAACTTCGCCACGTCGATGCGCGTGGGCTTGGCGCTCGACTCGTGCCGGTATTCCTTGGGCAATTCCGCCACGGCCTCGACCATCGACCCCGACACGTCGATCACGAAGATCACGCGCAGACTGTTGATCTCCACGCCGTAGAAGCGCGGTGCCACGGAGGTGCCGCTGGGCGGTGCGGCCTTCGCAGCGTCTTTGGAGCGAGCACCGCCGGCGTTCTTGGGAAACTCGAAGGTCTCCGCGCTGTTCTTCCACCACTCCGACCAGCGTGAGGAATCGTCCCCCAACGGCATGCCCGTGAGCTTGCCGAGCTGCTTGGCGATGTCCGAGTGCAGACGGCTGCCGGGCTGCTCTTTCTGAAACTGCTCGATCAGCGCGGTCACGGCGGCCTTGCTCTTCTGCCGCGCCATCCATTCGATCGCGATCGAACGCGCCGGCCATTCCGGAGCCGAGAGCGCTGCCTTGAAGATCGGCTCGAGGCTTACGTCCTGTCCCTGAGCCAGCTCCGCGAGAGCTGCGAGGCGCAGGCTCTCCTGCTTGCTGGTCACCATGGCGACCAGCTTCTCCTCCCACGCGCCCCATTCGGGTGTGTTGCGGCGCAGCTGGCTGACGCCCCATACCGCCGCCGCAAGCACTTCGCGATCCTTGCCATCCTTGACGATCGCCTCCATCACGGGCACGGCCGGCATGTACTTGTGGGCGACCAGCGTGCGCACCGCATACTCGCGCAGCGAGGTCTCGTCGCCCTTGAGCACCTTGTCACGAATGTCCTTGTCGAGCGCCTCTTCGGGGAAGTGCTGCGCACAGTCCATCAGGAAGCGCTGCTCGAACAACTGGCCCTTGCCCAGCCGTGAGCCGATCTCGCGCGGAGTCTTGGCATCCTTGCATGCGGCCAGCTCGGAGGAGATCGCCACACGCAGTTCGGGCGGCGTCGTTGCCTTGACGGCAAAGTCCAGCAGCTCGCCCACGACATTGCCGCACTTGTTCTCGGCGGCGGCATCCTGAACGATCGCCCGCACGGCATCGAGCCGGGGCTTGAGTTCCTTGGCATCGCGCAGTGCGTCCCACTGGGCGCGTTGGTCCTGAAGGGGAACGAGGGCCGAGAGCAGCAGGGTGAGTTGAAGCAGCATTGGGGGGTACTGGATGAGGATACCCGAATCAGTCCGTCCGGTTGCGCATCCAGATTCCGGGGATCGCGCTCACTTCGACCTCCCCCAGCACGCTGTTGGTCAGCCGCACGGCGACAGCCTTCTGCAGCAGGGAAAGGGGGATGGCGGCCTCCCGCGCGGACCCAACCCGGGTCAGGAAGTCCTCGCGCTCCAGGCCCGGGAAGGCCCCTTGGGGGGCTCCGGGGCTCCACCAGACCCCTTCGATCCGTGCGTGGAGGTTGGCAGTCGCACACTCGACGGCCTGCCCCTCCCCATCCAACAGCAGCGCATCGAAGGCCCCCTCGGCGCGCGCCCGGGCCAGCGCGAGTTCATACACGCCGCGCCGCGTACGCTTGTGCACGCAGTCGGGATCAAGCGGCAGCCTTGGCGCATCCACCAGAAGCAGCGTGGCCCCCTCCGCAGGCACGCACCGCGCGGCGCGTGCCGACAGGGAAAGGTGCACCTGCTCCCGTTTCGCACCGGGCTCCAGCGCCAGCCGCACGACTCCGTCGCGCAGCGCGTGCGCAGCGATGTAGCGCTCGAGCTGTTCGCGCTCGTCTCCACGCAGCTCAAACCCGTGCGCGCGGGCGCCGCGCTCCAGCCGCGCCAGATGGCGCTCCAGCCGGCGCAAGAGGCCCTCGGCGAGCCGCATGGTCTCGAAGACACCCGGCCCAAGGTTACCGGGCCGCGCCTGCTCCCGCCCATCGATCCAGTCGGGCGCGTTCACGGCGAGAGCGTCTCCAGCAGGCGCGCGGCCTTGACCAGCGTTTCCTCTTCCTCGGCCTGAGGGTCGGAGGCATGGGTGATGCCGCCGCCGACCGAGAAGCGGAACTCGCCGTGCCCCGCACCGAGGCTGCGGTAGAGCAGCGTGCGGATCAGGATGTTCCAGCTGGAATCCCCGCTGCGATCGATCCAGCCCAGCGAGCCGGTGAAGAAGCTGCGGCCTTCGCCCTCGGCGCGCGCGATCGCCGCCATGCTGGCGAGCTTGGGCGCTCCCGTGATCGAGGCTCCGGGAAACAACGCGGCCAACGCGTGGAGCGAGTCCAGCTCGGGTTTGAGCTCCCCGACGACATCAGCCAGGAGATGGTGCACCGAGGCGTAGCTTTCCAGCCGCGGAAAGCCGCCCTCCACACGCACGCTGGCGGTGCGCGAGACGCGTCCCAGGTCATTGCGTGCCAGATCGACGATCATCGCCAGCTCGGCGCGGTCCTTCTCGCTGGCGAGCAGCTCGTGCGCCAACGCACGATCCTGTTCCGAATCGCGCGCTCGCGGCCGCGTGCCCTTGATCGGCCGGGTCATCAGGCGCGCGCCGCGCGACTCCAGCAGCAGCTCCGGCGAAGCCGAGAGCAGCGCACCGCGACCGAAGTCGAGATAACCCATGAACGGAGCGGGATTGCGCTCGCACAGACGCTCGTACCAGCGCACCGGATGTCCGCGCACCGCACGCGTGAAGCTGTGCGCCAGATTGGCCTGGTAGTAGTCGCCGGCCGCGATGTCCTGGCGCATGCGTTGCACACGCTCGCGGTGCTGCGCGGGCGTCGTATGGCGCTCAAGCTCCCCCGTCGCCTGAGGAGTTTCGAGCGCCGGCGCCGGCTGGGCCAGCCGCGCGCGAATCCGCGCGGCACGCTGCGCAGCGAACTCGGTCGGTGCGGAATCCGCCTGTCCCAGCACCAGCCATGTCTCCCCCGTGCGGCTCTCGCGCACCAGAAAATCCGTGCGCAGGCCGCCGACGATTTTCGGCCAGTGCCAGGGATCCTCCTCACACCACACGCGCCGCTCACCCGCGACACCCAGATCGTAGGAGAGCGCACCGACGAAGCCGGCGCGGAACGGACCGGGCACGGAGACGGCAGCGAGTTCAAGCCGTTCCAGCAGCCCGCGCAGGTCGGCGATGCTCTCAGGCTGAGCGTCGACGGGGAGCGGCTCGAAGAACAGCCAGCTCCATTGATCGTTCTGGCCGTCCGCGCTCTCGAGCAGGCACAAGCCGGACTCTTCGCCCAGCTTGCGCAGCGCACAGAGCAAAGGCGGCTGCCTTCCGAGCGGATGGACCTGCGGAACGACCCGCACGGCTCAGGCCCCCGTGTGGCGCGGGAAACTCGCGGCGTAGCGCCGGTGGTAGTGCTGCCCGATCAGGAAGGCGAGCAGCAGCACGCCCGCGGCAAGGAAGAAGGGTAGCCGCGGACTCACCGCAAAGCAAAGGCCCGCCAGCGGCGGCCCGCTCATGCGCGCGAGGCTTGCGGCGGACTGGTTGATGCCGAGGAACGCGCCTTGGCGCTCCTTGGGCGCAGCGCGTGAGAGCAGGCTGTTGACCGAAGGGTTGGAGAGACCGAACCCGAAGGGCATCAGAGCGCAGGCGATCAGCACCATGGTCCAACTCGGCGCGGCGCCGATGCCCGCCATCGCCAGCGCCAAGAGAAGCGGCCCCACCATGGCCAGCAGGGTCTCGCCGTAGCGCGGCACGAGCCGACGAATGAAGCCGCCCTGAATCAGCGCCGAGACGATGCCGATGCCGAACAGGTAGTAACCCGCGATCGGCGCAGCCTTGAGAATGTCGGCCTGTGTGGCGTGCTCGATCGGCCCGCTCTGACCGAACTGCTCGGGGAACAGTGCCAGCCCGAAGCGCGTGAACATGCCCTCGAAGCAGGCGAAGGCGAAGATGTTGAGGAAGTTGAGCAGGATCATCAGCCCGATGCGCGGCTCCGCGGAAGCCTCGCGCACCGCATCGAAGCTGAACACGCGACCGCTGCCGGGCTGGCGCGCTGGCTCAACCAGCGTCAGCGCACCGAACAGCGCCGCCGCGAGGCTCAGACCCGCCGCCGCAAGCCCCGGAGCGGGAGGCAGCGTCGCAGGATCGGCGTGCATCCCGGACAGTACGCCGCCGAGCAGCGGACCGAAGGTGAAGCCCAGCCCGAAAGCCGCACCCAGCAGCCCCATGCCCTTGGCGCGGTTCTCCTCCGTCGTGACATCGGCAATGTAGGCCTGCGCCGAGGAGATGTTCGCGCCGAAGAAGCCGGCCAGCAGACGTGAAGCGAACAACAGGCCCAGCGTATCCGCGTACGCGAACAGCGCGTAGGACGCCGCGCTGCCGATCAGGCCGCCCACCAGCACGGGCTTGCGTCCGATACGGTCCGAAAGACGCCCCCACAGCGGCGCGAAGAGAAACTGCATGCCTGAGAAGCAGGAGAACAAGAGCCCCAGCTGCCACTCGCTGGCACCGAAGTACTGCGAGTAGATCGGCAGCAGCGGGATCACGATCCCGAAGCCCAGGAGGTCGATGAAGACCGTCAGGAAGATGAACAGCAGCGGGGAACGGCCCCCGGGGCCCTTGGGCGCGCTCATGAGTGCCGGGAAGTATAGGAACTTACAGTCGCGCACGCGCACCAGCCGATAGCTACCCTGCATGAAAGTCTTTCCGTACGCGCTGGTGGGTGTGGGCCTGATCGTCGCTCTTGCAACCGCACAGTCTCCGGCGCCTGCCCGACCGGACACAGCCGCCGAGCTGGCGCTGCTGCGCGAGCGCGTGGACGCGCTCGAGCGCCTCAACCGCCAGCAGGCCCTGACGATCACGCAGACCACGCGCTACCTTGAAGCCCAGTCCAAGGCGGCGGTGGCAATGCAGGAAGCGCTCGCCCGCAGCGAGAAGGAAGGCTTCACCTTCGGGATCAACCCGCGTTCGCGCGAGATCCTGCTGGCCGGCTGGCGCGAGAGTCTCGCGAGCGCACAGAAGGAGCTGCCGAGCGCACCCGCCACGAGCGGATCCGGCCCCGCCACGACGACCGCCAACCGCTGAGGACCCTCTCGCAAGTCGGTGGCCCGGGGGCGTAGGATCGCGCCACCATGTGGATCGCGACCTGCGCTGCCCTGCTGACTCTGTTCCCTCAGGACACTCCTTCGACGAAAGCTCGTCCGCGCGCGGCGCGCGAACAGCCCAGCGCCGAGAAGGAACTCAAGCGCAAGCAGGCCGCCTTCGAGACCAAGGCGCCCGAGGAAAAGGAACTCGACGATGCGCGCCGGCGCTCGATCGGTCTGCTGGTGGGCATGCAGGAGTCGCTCGATCCCGCGCGCAAGGAACCCTGCGAGTGGCCCTACGAGGGCGTCTACCGCGTGCCGGGAGAGAGCGGCAAGCCCGAGATCCCCATCGGCTACCGCGTGGGCGGCACCTCGATCGTCTGCAGCGCGCTGCTGCGCGCGCTGCCGGAGAAGCTGGACAAGCCCAGTGAGGCGGCCATCGAGCGCAGCCTTGCCTTCGTGCTGGAGGCGCTCAAGCTGCCCAAGATGCAGCCCGAAGGCTGCAAGGGCTACGACGTGCGCGGCTGGGGCCATGCTTACGCGCTGGAGTTCCTGCTGCTGGTCAGGACTCGCCCGATGGTCGACGAAGCGCGCCGCAAGGACATCGACGCGGCCGTCAACTGGCTGATCGAGGCGCTCGACAAGCTCGAACACTCCGAATCCGGCGGCTGGAATTACGCGCGCACCGATGCACCCGATGGCGCCAGCCCGTTCATGACCGCGCCGACTCTGCAGTTCCTCGACCAGGCGCGCGCCGCGGGCTTCACGGTTTCGCAAGAGCTGGTGCAGCGCGCGCTGGGCACGCTGGAAGCTTCGCGCGGAGATAGCGGGGCCGTGCAGTACGCCACCAGCGCGCGGACCGAGCGCGGCAAGGCCGCCGAGGAAATTCCCGCTGCGGTCGCGCGCATGGCCGTGGTCGAGACCACGCTGCATCTGGCGGGCCGCAGCGATCCGGCACGCATCGAGAAGGCGATCGAGTCCTTCTTCGCGCACTGGGAATGGCTGGAAGTGCGCCGCCGACAGAACGGAACGCACATTCCCCCCTACAACATCGCGCCCTACTACTTCTTCTACGGACACCGCTACGTGGCGCAGGCGATCGAGTTCCTCCCCGCAGACAAGCGCGCGGCTGCGCGCGAGCGTCTCTACCAGTTGCTGTGGGCCGTGCGCGAGTCCTCCGGCGGCTGGAATGACCGCGTCTTCCCGCGCAGCGAGAACTTCGGCACCGCCATGACGCTGTGCGCGCTGCTCGAGCCGCATGTGGCACGTCCGGTGGGCTGGCCCGCCGCCACCGGCAAGCAACCCGCGAAGTGAGCACCCAGCCGGCCAAGCCCGCCGCCAATGCGCTCGCGCGTGCGCGCGATGAGTTCCTGCGCGAGCTCGAGGCCGTGCGAGGCTCGAGCCCGCACACGCTGAGGGCGTATCGCTCGGACCTCGAGGAGTTCCTGCGCTTCGCGGCCGAGCGCGGACTCGAGCAGCCCGATGAGGTCACGCCGCGCTCGTTGCGCTCATATCTCGCGCGTCTCGACGAGCGCGGGCTCGCCAAGAGCTCGATCCAGCGCAAGCTGTCGGCGGCGCGTTCCTTCTTCAAGCACCTGCTGCGCCAGGGACGCATCGACGCGCACCCCGCGGCGGGACTGCGCCAGCGGCGCGGCGAGCGCAAGCTGCCCGGCGTGCTCTCGGCTGCCGAGCTGAAGCAGCTGCTCGACACGTTCACGAAGGAGCGCCACGAGGATCTGCGCGATCTGGCACTGCTCGAGCTGATGTACTCCGCCGGAACGCGTGCCGCCGAGACCGTCGGCCTCAACCGCGGCGCGATCGACTTCTCGCGCGGACTCGTGCGACTCCTCGGCAAGGGGCGCAAGCAGCGCATCAGCGTGCTCGGCAAGCCCGCGCAGCTGGCCTTGCAGCGCTATCTGGCGGATCCGCGGCGGCCCAGGGCCCGGGCCAGCGCACAGGAAGCCGTGTTTCTCAATCCGCGCGGCGGAAGGCTCACGACCCGCAGCCTGGGCCGCATCGTCGACAAGCGTGTGCAGATGGCCGGCATCGTGCGCCGCGTGACACCGCACACGCTGCGTCACAGCTTCGCGACGCATCTGCTCGATGCGGGTGCCGACCTGCGCAGCGTGCAGTAGCTGCTCGGACATGCGCACCTGACGACCACGCAGATCTACACGCATGTCTCGATCGAGCGGCTGCGCACGGCCTACGAACAGGCCCACCCCCATGCCCAGTCGAGCGCGCCGGTCCGGCGCGTGAAACCGGTCGGCGGCCGTGCCCGCCGGAACCCTGTCCAAGGCGCCCGCCAACGCGCATGAATCCGACCGCGCAAGTCCAGGGCAACCGGATGGCCGTGCTGCTGGCGGCTGCGCTGTTCGTGGCGCACGCAGTGCTGTACTGGTTCACCTGCGACGATGCGTACATCTCGTTCCGCTATTCGCGCCATCTCGCCGAAGGCCACGGGCTGGTCTTCAACCTCGGCGAGGATCCGCCCGTCGAGGGCTACTCCAATCTCCTGTGGGTGCTGCTGCTCGCACCGTTTGCCAAGCTGGGACTTTCGCTCGCATGGTGCGCCAACCTGATCTCGGTTGCCTGCGGTGCGGTGCTTGTCGCGCTGTGCACGCGCCGCGCGGGTCTGGGCGCCGGCCTGCTGCTGGCGCTGTGTCCGGCGCTCGCGCTGTGGGGCAGTTCCGGCCTGGAGACCATGCCCTTCGCGCTGGCACTGCTCTTGTGCTACGAGCGCGCGCAGGCGGGACGCTTTCTGGCTGCGGGGCTTTACGCCAGTGCTGTGTTGCTGCTGCGTGTCGATGGCATCGCCTTCGCACTGCTGGTGCTGGCGTGCGGGGGCTTGAAGTTCGGAAGGCGGATGCTGCCCGCGCTGATCGCGCCGGGCCTGTGCCTGACGGCGCTGCTGGTCTTCCGCACGGGCTACTACGGCGAGTGGCTGCCCAACACCGCCTTCGCCAAGAGCGAACTCTCCTCGATCACTCTGGAGCGCGGAGCAAAGTACCTTGCGAGCTTCCTCCTGTGCTTCCCCGCCGTGCCGATCGGGGTGCTGCTGGCTACCGGTCTGTGCTGGCGTCAGCGGCGACTCGATGCGGGGCTGGCGCTGCTGGTTGCGCTCGCGACGCTCGCTCACGGCCTGCTGGTGGGCGGCGATTTCATGCCGATGGGCCGCTTTTTCGTGCCCGGGCTGGCCTTCCTCGCTCTGAGCCTGGGTCTGCTCCTGCGCGCGCGCGCGGTCTGGCTGGCGCTGCTGGCGCTCTCACCGCTCGCGACGCTGGATGTCGCGCCCGTTCCGCAATCCGCGCGTGAAGCGCTGCATTTCCGCTGGAACGACCCGCGCTGGCGCAGCGAGAAGCAGCAGTGGAGCGCGATGCGGCAGCGCAGCGCGGAGTGGCTCGAGCTGGGGCAGGCCCTGCAGCGCTTCACGCGGCCCGGGGAGACACTCGTGATCGGCAACATCGGAGCCGTGGGCTACGCCTCGGAACTGTTCCTCTACGACCAGTTTGGGCTTGTCGATCGCGAGGTCGCGCGCACAACACCCGCTCCGCGCCGCGTCTCGGCCGGCCATGACAAGGGCGTGCGACCGGACTACTTCTTCCCGCGCAGGCCGGACTATCTGGGTGCGTGGATCGGATCGGCGGCTGCTCAGCCGGATCCGCAGCAGGAGCGCATGCTGCGCTCGCTGCCCGGCGCGCCGCCGCTGAGGCTGCTGCGCCATCCCCTCGAGGACGGTACGGACCGCGTGCTCAATCTGTGGCGGCTGGAGTGGCCCTGAAGGAGCCTGAACCGATGAGGCGACCGCGTCTGCTGCTGCCCCTGATCGCACTGCTGGTGCTGCACTTCGATTTCTGGCGAGAGAGCCGCCCGCAGCTGGTGCTGGGCTGGCTGCCCGAAGAGCTGGCCTGGCGCCTGTGCTGGATGGCTCTCGCGCTTGTGCTGCTGTGGTACTGGACGCACTCGCCGGAGACGGAGCGCGAGGCGTGATCGCGCTGCTGGCACTGCTGGCGTATTTCGCGCTGATGCTGCTGCTGGGCTGGCAGGCCGAGCGCGGTCGCGAGCAGAGTGCGCGCGAGTACTACCTGGCAGGCAGCGGCCTGACGAGCGTGGCACTGTTCTTCGCGCTGTTCGGCACCAACTGTTCCCCCTTCGTGCTGCTCGGCGTGCCCGGCATGAGCTACCACGAGGGCCTCGCCATCTTCAGCCTCAATGCGCCGATCATCGCGCTGGGCGTACCGCTGCTGTTGTGGTGGATGGGCCAGCCGGCGCGGCGTCTGTCACTAGAACTGGGAGCGCTGTCCCCCGCTGAACTCTATGCACGCAAGCTCGGCAACCGCGCTGTCGGCTGGGTGCTGTTCGGCGCCTTTACGCTGTTCACGCTGCCCTACATGGTGACGGGCATCGCCGGCTGCGGCCTCGCGCTGGAAAGCGTGTTTCCAGATGTGCTCTCGCGCGAAGTCGGTGCCGCGCTCTCGCTGGGCATCGCACTGGCCTACACGCTGATGGGCGGAATGCGCGCCACGGCGTAGACCAACATCGTTCAGGGCGCACTGTTTCTGGGGGTGATCCTGCTGGTGGGCGTGCTGCTGTTCATCGCGCTCGGCGGACCTGCGGCCGCGTTCGAGCGACTGCTGGCGGAACGGCCGGAATTGAGCTGCCTTGATCGCGATGCGCCGCGCACGGAGTGGAAGAGCTTCCTCTCGACCTCGATCAACATCACGCTCACCGTGGCCTGCTTTCCCCACATGCTGGTGCGCCTGATGGCCGCACGCGATGACAGGAGCCTGCGCGCGAGCATGCGGCTGTATCCGCTCGCGCTCGCTTTGCTGTGGCTCCCCGCCGTGCTGATCGGCGTGTTCGGCGCGCTGCTGCGTCCGGGCCTCGAGGGCAAGGCCTCGGATGCCGTGTTTCCCTGGATGGTCGGCGAGCTGCTGGGACCGCAGTGGGCCGTGCTCGGCACGCTGGCGGTGCTGGCGGCGGCGATGAGCACGATCGATGCGCAGTTGCTGACGCTGGGCAGCATGCTCGAGCGCGATGTGCGCGGAGTCCGCAGGAAAGGCGGTGAGAGGCTGTTCCTGCTGGGCGTTGCCGTGCTGACCTTTGCGCTCTACCTCGCCTTCGAAGCCAGCGAAGTGTCGATCTTCGGCCTCAGCAACTTCGCGTTCAGCGGCTATGTGATGCTGTTCCCCACGCTGGTGCTGGGACTGCACTGGGACGGGCTGACGGCGCGGGGCGCCGTGCTGTCCATGCTGGGCGGCATCGGCACGCTCGCGCTGGCCTGGCTGGGCTGGTTCCCGACGCTGGGCTTCCAGCCCGTGGTCCCCGGGCTGGCGATGGCCTTCGTGCTGGCCTGGGTGGGATCGCTGGGCGGCACTGGCCGTCTGCGCAGGCCGTCTGCGCAGGCCACAAATCGGCGCAGGCCCTAAAATGGTTCCACCTCGCAGCCGCAAGGCTCCGAGGTGGGTTAGTTGGTGATCCCAAGGGGATTTGAACCCCTGTCGCTAGGATGAAAACCTAGTGTCCTAGGCCTGGCTAGACGATGGGACCACCGTTTCGCTCGCGCCTTTTCCAGCGCGTTCGAGGGCGGGGAAAATAAGATCCCGCAGGCCCCGTGTCAAGCCCTGTATCGAGCTCCGCATCAAGCCCCGCATCAAGCCCTGTGCCAGCCGGCGGCCGAAAGCTCCCCCATCACGGCCCGATATTCCCGCTCCAGAGCCGAGATCAGGCCCTCGGCGCCCCCGCGGGTGGTCTCGGGCAGCACCTGCCAGGTGTAGGTCTCGATCTCCACGTGGAGCTCCTGGCTGCCCCACTGCTGAGGTGTGCGCAGCAGTTCCTCCAGGATCGAGCGGGCATGGTCACGGGTGGTTCCCAGCTGACCGAGGCTTTCCGCGTCGACCGGCACATGGAAGTGGCAGCGCAGCTCTTCGGCCCCCTTGGGGCCGCTGTGGCGCAGTTCATCGAGATCGAGCCAGGCAAGCTCGCGCTCTCCCGCGCGGCCCGTGACCTGATGCAGGAAGCGCGGCTCCGCCATGGCGAGCAGCGCAGCGTAGGCCTGCGGATTCTGCTCGGGGGCGCGGCAGACCAGCGCGCTGGAGTACTGCAGCTTGCCGAAGTTGCCGCAAGTCAGCGCGAGCCGGGCGCTGGCTCTGGGATCCTCGAACTCGACCGCCGAATGACAGGCATCGAGACACAGGCCCAGCGAGGAGAGCCCCGCCCCCAGCGAGCGCACCAGCGCCGCCGCATCGCGCGTGTCGTTGGCATTGGAGCGCGGCTCGGCCTCCAGCGAGAGCACGATGCGCCGGCCGTGATCGCGCGCCAGTGCATCGAGAGCGACCGCGGCCTGCTGCAGGCCTTCGCGCGCGGCCTGTGCGCGCGGTTCGTGCCGCAGATCCGCGCCGAAACCGCCGGCATGCGTGCTGATCGAGATCTGCTCGCCCTCGCGGGCCTCGCGGAAGTTCAGCGCCAGCTGCGCCACGGCAAGCGTGTACGCGAGGCGCTCGGGCTGCGACCAATCCGGCGCGTAGACGCGCGCCTTGAGCTCATCGCTCTGAAAGTGCTCGTAGGGAAAGGCGTTGTAGCTGAAGGCATCGAGACGCTCGGCCTCGAGGAAGGCGATCACGCGCTCGCGTGCGCGCAGATCGCGCACGAGCTCGAAGGCCAGCGCCGCCGGCAGGTACATGCCGACGCCGAAGGACTCGCGGCCTGCATGCAGTCGCTCGCGCAGCGGCAGCGTCACGCGCCGCAGCGCGTCGAACCACTCGTCCAGCGTGCGGGCTGCATGCAGGTTCATGCAGTAACCCAGCCGCACGCAGCGACCCGGATGGGCCGGATGTACGAAGCGCATCGCGGACTACAGGCCGGAGAGCTCGATGCCCTCGGGCGCCAGCATCACGGGAATGCCCTGACGCACCGGGTAGGCGCACAGGTTGTCCTGACGCACCAGGGCCGCCTCGATCGCGCCCTCGACCTTGCGGCCGTCGCGATGGCAGAGCTTCCCGGCGGCGATCGCCCGGTTGATGCGCTCCAGCAGGGCGGCATCGGCTTCGCGCACCTTCATGCGGTTGACGGGGCAGGCGAGCAGTTCCAGCAGGTCCTTGGCGATCACGGCGGTCTATGCTGGCAAATCTCCTGTACAAGGCTCAAGCCCCCGCAGACGGATCAGCTCAGGATCAGGCCCTGCGCTTGACACCCCGCGCAGGAGGAACGAGGCTCGCAGGCATGTTGAGCCTCACACGGAGCCTCGCACCCTGTCACATGGCCCTGCTGCTGCTCGCCCCGAGCGCACAGTCGGCCCAGCGGCCGCAACTGCCCGAGGGCAGCGCGGCGGAGCGCGTGCTGGCGACGCTCCCCGACAATCAGCCTGTGGAACGGCTCGCGGCTCTCGATCCTTCGAAGGCGCAGGCCTGGGCGACATGGCTGCAGGCGCTGGAGAGTGCCCGCACGAGCAGTGCGGCTGCCGCACACGCCCAATTGTGCGATTTTGCGCTCTCTCAGGGCCGCTATGAGCGCGCCTGGGAGCATCTGGTCGCGGCGCAGGCGCGCCCGGAGCTCATGGCTGGTCTGCTGCCGCGCTTCCTGCCGGGCGTCGAGAGCCTCGTGCAGCCGCTCTCCGACGGATCGACGCTGCGACCGGCGCTGCCGCCCCGGACCGGTCGCGGCCTGCCCGGTCGCATCGAGCGGCGGGAGATGCAACTGGAGCGTCTCGCGATCGGTGCGGCGCGAGTCAAGCTCGCCGTGCGTGTGGAATACGAAGGCGTGATCGTCGAGCTGACGCATCAGGAGGGACCGGCGTGCGTGGTGCATGTGGAGATCCCGCAGGATCCCGACTTTGCGTTCGGGCTGGAGTACCTCGACTGGTATCCGATCGAAACCCCGGCCGAAACCCCGGCCGGAGCCGCGGTCGGTGACGCAGCGAGCGATCGTGCGCGGCGTGTCGAGCTCGCGCCGGGATCCGATACGCGCACGCTCTACGGCCGCTTCGAGACGCGCGCCTTCGATTTCCCCCGCCGTCTGCCGCCGACGAAGCCGCAGCTGCTGCAGCGCGAGGGACTCGCTCTGGAGCTGCTGCCCGGCGATCCACGGCGCGAGTTCTTCCAGGAACTCGCGGGCGCTCTGGCGCTGCCCCCCTTGAGGGTGGATGCCTGCGTCTTCGAGCGCGGCGCCGCGCGTCCCGCCGGCATTCACATCGATCTGGCACAACCCGCCGACCAGGCGCGCCGTCTGGCGCTGCTGGCGGAGGCGATCGAGTCCTTCCTTCTGCAGCCCTGATACCCCATGCCCTCTTCCGAGCTCCATCAGCGCAACCGCGCGCGCCTTGCCGAACGCCTCCAGCAGCGCAACGCCGCCGGCATCTTCTTCACCGCCGCGCACAAGGTCCGCAACTTCGACGCGGAGTTCCGCTTCCGGCCCGACTCCGACTTCTGGTGGCTCACCGGATTTGCCGAGCCGGACTGCGCGCTGGTGATTCTGCCCGCCCTCGCGGCGGACAAGCCCGGTCGCACGATCCTCTACCTGCGCGACAAGGACCGCGAAAAGGAGATCTGGAGCGGGCGGCGGCTGGGACTGGCGGCCGCACCGGCTGCGCTGGGTGTCGATGAAGCGCGCAACATCGAACGTCTGTTCGAGGATCTGCCGCAGCTGCTCGTCAACTGCGAGCGCATCGTCTATCGCACGGGAGTTGAACCCGAGCGTGACCGCCGCATGCTCGAAGTGCTCGCGACATTGCGCGCACGCGCCAAGGGCATGATCGTGCCGCCGCTGGAGCTGCTCGATGTCAATCCGTTCACGCACGAGCTGCGGCTGTTCAAGACACCGGAGGAACTCGAGGTGATGCGCAAGGCCGCGACGATCACGCGCGAGGCGCACACGCGCGCCATGCGCGAATGCCGTCCGGGCGTCAATGAGCGCGAGATCGACGCGCTGCTCGACTACACATTCCGTGCGCGCGGGGGCAGCGGTGCTGCCTACACCAACATCGTCGCGGGCGGCTCCAACGCCTGCATCCTGCACTATGTCGAAAATGACCAGCCGCTGAAGGACGGCGATCTGCTGCTGATCGACGCGGGCGCGGAATATCAGTGCTACGCCAGCGACGTCACGCGCACATTCCCCGTCAACGGCAGCTTCTCGCCCGAACAGCGTGCGGTTTACGAGGTCGTGCTGGCGGCGCAGCTGGCGGCGATCGCCGCGGTGCGCCCGGGGGCCAGCTTCGTGTCGGTCCACGAGTGCGCACTGCGCGTGCTGTGCGAGGGCTTCCTGCGCCTTGGCCTTCTGAGCGGCACGCTCGAGGAGGTGCTCGAAAAGCACAGCTACCGGCGCTTCTACATGCACCGCACCAGCCACTGGCTGGGACTCGATGTGCACGACTGCGGCGCCTATGTGGTCGATTCCCGCTCGCGCCTGCTGGAGCCTGGAATGGTGCTGACCATCGAGCCGGGCTGCTACATCGCCGCGGATGAGGACAGCGTCGAGCCGCCCTGGCGCGGCATCGGCGTGCGTATCGAGGACGATGTGCTCGTGACGGACAAGGGCGGAGAGGTGCTGACCGCAGGCATTCCCAAGACGGTCTCGGAAATCGAGAGCCTGATGTCGTCACAGCGCTTCACCGCCTCGGCGGCCGGGTAGCGTACAGGGATACCGGCGCACTCATCGGAAATGAACGCGGACGGCGGCCGTATCCGCCATACTCGGAGCAACGATGTCGCGCTGGCTGGGAACAGAAGATGAGCTTACCCTCGCGGACGCGGGCCTGGCCCTGCGCGGAGCCGCCCAGGCGGCCGGTGCGCCGGGCTGGATCTGGCTCGCGGGCCTGTGCTTTCCCTCACTCACCGTGCTGCTGGGATTGAGCTTCGGCGATGCCTTGCAGATCGAGAGCGAGCAGCTCGATCTGGCCGTCGGCGGCTCGTACGCGCTCGCGCTGCTGCTGAGCCCTCTGCTTCTGTTTCCGCTGCGCCTGCAGGCCGGCTTGGCGCTGCTGATGCAGCCGGCGCGCCTGCGCGAGCTCGGGCAACCGGCCGATCCCGCAGCGCCGGTGCGGCACACACCCCAGCTGCGCGCCTGCTGGAACGCCAGCCGCGGACTGCTCGGCACCAGCCTCGCACTGTGGCTGCGCGTCGTGCTGACGCTGCTGGTGGGACTCGCGCTGGTGATCGTGCCGCCCTGGTTCTTCCTCAAGGGCACGGGACTGGATCCGCACAGCTACGAGTTCTACGGGCTGTTGACGCCCTTCTTCGCGCTCGGCGCGCTGTACCAGCTGACGATCGCCATGCTGTTCCAGCTGGCCTTGCAGAGCCTGGTGCGCCACCGCCGCGGCGCGGCATCGGCACTCCTGCATGCCTGGCGGATTGCCTCTCACCGGCCGTGGGCCACGTTTCGCGCGGCGCTGGTCGACCTGGTGCTGACACTGGGTGTGCTGGTCCTGACCTACGCGGTGACGATCACACTGGTGGTTTCGATCGTCGGCATTCTGGCGATACCCTTTGCGCTGGTGGCGCTGGCGGGCATGGAAGGCGTGGCGCGCGCGGGTTACTGGGCGCGCATGTACATCGCCCTGGGCGGCCTCCCGGAACCGACGCTTGCGGAGCAAGGGTCGCCGGTTTCACCGCTGCGCGAGCACGCCGGGTGAGAAGAGTTGGTGCCCACGCAAGGGCTCGAACCTTGGACCTGATGATTAAGAGTCACCTGCTCTACCAACTGAGCTACGTGGGCACCCAGTGAGTCAGGGGCGAAGGTTATAGCCGCGGAAACCGGCCGTTGCAAGACCTGAGGAATGGTGAGCGCGGAAGGGATCGAACCTTCGACCTACTGGTTAAAAGCCAGTTGCTCTACCGACTGAGCTACGCGCCCATTCCCGATCGTTCGAGGGTGAACAGAATAGCGACTGGAACCGGCCGAGGGAACCCCGGAAACGGCCTAGACTTCCATGATCTCGGCCGTCTTGCGCTCGAGCAGGCCCGTGACCTTGTCCTCGTACTCCTTGAGGGCCTTCTGGATCTCGTCCTGGGCGCGCTTGTGATCGTCTTCGGTAAGGGTGCCGCCCTTGTGGGCCGACTCGGCCACCTTGTTCTGGTCGCGGCGCACGTTGCGCATGGCCACGCGGGTCTCCTCCGCGATCTCCTTGACCTTGGCGGCGTACTTCTTGCGCTGGTCCTGGCTCAGGGCCGGCATGGTCAGCCGCAGCAGCTTGCCGTCGTTCTGGGGCGTGATGCCCAGATCGCTCTTGAGGATCGCCCGCTCCAGTTCCTTGAGGATCGAAGCATCGAAGGGCTTGATCACGATCTGGCGCGGCTCCGGCACGGTGATGGAAGCCATCTGCGAGATCGGCGTCGGCGTGCCGTAGTAATCGACGCGGATGCCGTCCACCAGCGCGGCGCTCGCGCGCGATGTGCGCACGGACTTCAGCACTTCCTGCAGGTGGTGCAGGGCCTTTTCGAGCTTGTCACGCGTGTCCTTGACGATTGCCTGGGTGCTCATGTGGCGCTCCGGATTCTGGTACCGAGGGTCTCGCCGCGGATCACGCGCTCAAGATTGCCCTCTTCGAACATGTTGAAGACGATGACAGGCAGCGAGTTTTCCATGCACATGGTGATGGCGGTGCCATCCATGACGCTCAAGCCCTGCTGCAGAACCTGCATGTAGTCGAGTTCTTCGTAGCGCGAGGCGCTCTTGTCCTTCGTGGGATCGGCGGTGTATACGCCGTCGACCTTGGTGGCCTTGAGCAGCACCTCGCAGTTGAGCTCCGTGGCGCGCAGTGCGGCGGCCGTGTCGGTCGTGAAGAAGGGATTGCCCGTGCCCGCCGCGAGAATCACGACGCGGCCGTGCGAGAGGTGCGTCAGCGCCTTGCGGCGCACGAAGGGCTCGGCGACCTGACGGATCTCGATGGCGGTCTGCACGCGCGTCTCGAGCCCTTCCTGCTCCAGCGCATCCTGCAGCGCCAGGGCATTGATCACCGTGCCGAGCATGCCCATGTAGTCGGCGCTCGCACGCGGTGCGCCGAGCTTGGAGAACTGCGCGCCGCGCAGGATGTTGCCGCCCCCCACCACGATCGCAAGCTCAACGCCCATGCGCGCCACGCGCGCGACCTGCCGCGCGATCTTCTGCACTGCTTCCGGATCGATGCCGTGCCCCTTGGTGGGATCACCGAGGGCCTCGCCGGAGAGCTTGAGCAGGACGCGCTGGTAGGGTTTCGACATGGGGGCGTGGAGGTGGACTCGTCCGGGCCGCAAAAGGCTCCGGCGCCGTCCCCCCAAGGATAGGGAAACGGCGCCGGGATTCCAGCATCCGGGCCCCCAAGGGGGGGCGCAGAGGACTCACTTGCCGATCTGGAAGCGGGCGAAGCCCTCGATCAGCGAGCCCTTGCCCAGTTCGGCGTCGAGCACGGTCTGGACCTTCTTGGAGTCGTCCTTGAACCAGTTCTGCTCCGGCAGGACGGACATCGCGTAGAAGGAGTTGAGCTTGCCGGAGATGATCTTCTCCTGGATTTCCGCAGGCTTGCTCTTGACCTCGTCCAGGTAGATCGCGCGCTCGCGCTCGACCTCGGAGGCGGGCACTTCCTCACGCTTCAGCGCGCTGGGGTTGGCGAACACGACGTGCATCGCCAGATCCTTCAGCGCCGCGACGGCTCGTGCTTCGTCCGCGCCGGTCTTGACCGACACGATCGCGCCCTTCTTGCCGTCGTGGTGCACGTAGAAGCCCACGTACCCGCCCGCGTTGCGGAAGGCCGAGACCTTGCCGATGGAGATATTCTCACCGATCTTGCCGACCATCAGCTTGATCGACTCGTCCAACGTCGAGCCGCCGTAGCTCATCGCGCCCAGCTGGCCTGCATCGCTGCAGTTGCCGTCCGCCGCGAGCTTGGCCGCGCCGTTGAGCAGGCCTTCGAAGTCGGCCGTGCGGGCCACGAAGTCCGTCTCGCAGGTCAGCGCGACGAGCGCGCCGCCCTTGGAACCGGGCAGGATGCAGGCCGCGATGCGGCCCTCACCCATCTCGCGACCGGCCTTCTTCTCGGCGGTCTTGAGGCCCGACTTGCGCAGCCAGTCCACGGCGCCTTCCATGGTGCCGGCGCTGGCGGCCAGCGCCTTCTTGCATTCCATCAGGCCGGCGCCGGTGCGCTCGCGCAGCTCGCCGACCATTTTTGAAGTGATTTCGACGCTCATGGTGAATCAGGCCTCCTCGGTCTTGGGAGCAGTGCGTCCGCCGCCGCCGCCGTCGTTCCGGCGACCGCGGGCATAGCGGCCACCCATGCCGTCGGGCATGCGGTTCTTGCCCGTGGGGCGCGGCTCATCGCCGCTGGGACGCGCATCGCCCTCGTGCTTCTCGGCGACGCCCATCGTGGCCATGCGCTCGCGGTGGTTGGCAGCGCCTTCCTCCACGGCCTTGACCAGCGTCTCGACGATCAGGCGCACGCTCTTGAGCGCGTCGTCGTTGCCCGGGATCACGATGTCGATGCCGGTCGGATCGCAGTCGGTGTCCAGCACGCCGATCACGACCAGACCCATGCGGTTGGCTTCGCGGACGGCATTGGCTTCGCGGGCGGGGTCGATCACGACCATCGCGCCGGGGATCGAGCCCATCTCGCGGATGCCGCCGAGGTTGCGCACGATCTTGCGCTTCTCGCGGCGCAGGCTCGAGAGCATCTTCTTGGAGTACTGAGCGGCGACCGTGGCGTCTTCCTCGGTCTTCTCCAGATCTTCAAGGCGCTTGAGACGCGAGCGGATGACCGAGAAGTTGGTCAGCGTGCCGCCGATCCAGCGCTCGGTGACGATCGGCATACCCGTGCGCTGGCCGGCGTCCTGAACGACGCCCTTGACCTGGCGCTTGGTTCCGACCCACATGATCGCGGAGCCTTCGGCCGCCATGTGGTAGAGCAGATTGCGGGCGCGGAGCATGCCCTTGAGCGTCTCGCGCAGATCGATGATGTGGATCAGGTTGCGGCGGCCGTGGATGTACGGCGCCATCTTCGGGTTCCAGCGGGAAACGCGGCAGCCGAAGTGCACACCGGCGTCGATCAGCTCTTGAATGTTGATGTCTTGCATGGATTCTCGTGGCGAAGGGCTCCCCTTTGGAAAGCCTCCTTGGATCGCGCCCACGCGCGCGGCAGGTATCGGGTTGTCGCCCTCCGGCCGGACATCGGCAGAAGGGGTCCGGGCGCCAGTCCCCGCGCCGAGAGAACGCCCGGCACACCAGAGCTGGTGCTCGCTCGCTCGACCGCTGCCGAAGAGGGGGGCAATCCTTTCCACGGCCCTCTGGTCGACATCCAGGAGGCCCGGCCCTGCTTTCCCACCGCGGGAAATAAGGGCCCAAGAGTGTAGCGAGCCCTGCCGCAGGGTCAACCGCAGAAGCTCCGGCCGCCCCGAAAGCGACTTCCTGTGGGGTATACTGCCTTGGGCTGGGAGTCCGCTCCTGCCCGCCCCCGCATGCACGAGCGCGCCAAGTTCCGGATTCTGGTGCTGGACCACCGCCAAAGCGGCTGGGAAGGGCGGCTGGCCATCGCTCCGGACGGAGCCTTCGAATGGCAGCACTCGCGCAGCCTGCGCGACAGCCAGCGTCTGCTCGCCGCCGGCGGCCACGATCTGGTGCTGCTCGATCCGCTGGTCGAAGGCGGCAACAGCGAGATCGAGCTGGTGGGCCTCGACGAGCAGTCGCCGCTGCTTCTGTACATCTGCGCCGAGGGCGAAGCCCGCGCCGAGGCACTCTCGCGCCTCGCCTACCGGCGTCGAGAATTCGATCTCGCGACGCGCGCCGCCAGTCCGGAGGAACTGGCCTGGCGCATGGAGTCCCTGCTCGCGCGTTCGATCGCGCTGGAGCAGGTTGAAGGTCTGCGCCACCGTGCGCTGCACGACGAGCGCACGGGCCTGCTGCGCGCAGGAGCTTTCGATGAGCGCCTGCACGAGCACTTCTCCGCCAGCCGACGGCACCAGCTGCCGCTGTGCCTGCTGCTGATCGATCTCGACCGATTCGGGTTGATCAACAAGCAGCTCGATCACACACAGGGCGACCTCGCACTCGCGCGCGCCGCCGATGCGATCCGCTCGCAGCTGCGCGCCGAGGATGTCGCCGGCCGGCTGGGCGGAGATGAATTCGGCGTGCTGCTGCCGTACACGACGCCGGCCCAGGGCGCACGCGTCGTGGTGCGCCTGCTGGAGGCGCTGCGCGCGCTCAATCCGCACACGCTGCCCGAGTACAGCGGCCTGCGGGTCAGCGGCTCGATCGGCTTCGAGAGCACCACCGGTCGCGATCTGGAATCCGCGGAGCTCCTGCGCGAACACAGCGAGCGTGCGCTGCGCACGGCCAAGCAGCGCGGCGGCGACTGCGGCGTGTACTTCCGCAGTCTGGGACCGCGCATGGTCCCGCGCACGGAATCGAGCGCGGACTCGGGAGCCGGGCCCGAATCCGAACGCTAGCGCGACAGCGCCAGCTCGAGCCAATTGGCCCGATCGCCCGCGAAACCGTCGCCGGCGTCATCCGCCACCAGCTCCAGCCGTCGGACGCCACGCAGTTCGATCGCGGGCAGGGCCCGCGCCGCTTCGCCTCCGCGCACGATGCCGCTGGACCAGACTTCCTTGCCGTCGCACAGCACGCGGAAGATCACCGAGCCGCGCGCCGCGAGCTCGCGCGTGCTGTCATCGATGCCGACGGCTCCCGTGAGGCGCTGTTCGCTGCCGTCGTGCTGCCACGCGATGCGATTGGGAGCGTGCATGCCGATGCCGCGCGCGCTGACTTCGGAGCGCACGCGCAGCCGTCCGCCGCTGACCGAGCGATCCATGCGGCTGGGCCACTGCAGCCCCAGATCGTCTCCGAACGGCGAGCAGGCGGGCGCCTCGCTCACCGGCAGGGCCGAGAGCCAGCTCAGCCGGCCGTCGCGCACGCTGAGCTGTGCGATGGCCTGCAGCGGAATTTCCAGACGCTCACCGCCGGCGCGCACAAGCTCACAGCCCGCCAGCGAGAGCCGCACCAGGATGCCTTGCAGGCGTCCGCCGTCGGTGAGATCCAGCTCGACCGGCGTTCCCGCCCCGGCCTTCGGCTCGTACAGCTCGCGCGCCTCGCGATCGATGAAAAGCGCCGCGACCTCGCCGATCGGGATCTCCTTGACGCCGATGCCGTTGATGTCGAACGCGATACCGGCACTCTGAAAAGCCTGCGTGCCGCCGCCGAGCAGATCGAGCGCCTCGCGCGATCGGCGGTACAGGCGGTCGCCCTCGGCCGCCGGCTCGATGGGCTTGCCCCAGCCGGCGGGAACGCGCGCGGGATACTCCAGCGCGTCGAGTTCCGCGATGCCCAGCACCAGCGGCACGCCGCTGGTGGTGGAGAACACGAAGGACTCCTCCTTGCCTCCGCGCCACTCGCCGTGCAGGAGCTCTCCGCTCCACAGGCGCACGCGCGCGCTGTCTGCGGGCACCTCGACGATTGCGCTCGCCGGAAAGCGCACGCGCCAGGCCTGTTTGGTGCGCGGGTCGGCGAGATCGAGCGCGGAGAGTGGCAGTTCCTGCACCGCGCCCTCAAGACCAATCAGCCGGGCCACCGGAGTGCCGCTCTGCGGAACGGCGGACAGAAGCAGGGCCGGAAGAAGGAAGTGCGGCATGGCTCGGCCGTGATCCTAGCATCTGTCCGGAGGGAGCGTGCCGCGTGCGCAGACAGGCAGTATCATCTTGCGCCCCATGTGCCCCGCACCCGATCCGGAACTGGCCCGCGAGACCGCGCGCC
>SYGM01000091.1 GCA_005799545.1 Planctomycetia bacterium
AACCTTCAGCGGGTCGTTCGGGCACAGATCGTTGCAGTTCGGAGTGCCGTCGCTGTCGGAGTCCGTATCCGCGACGCCGCACCCGCACAGGCCAGGTGCCGTCTTCAGCGGGTCGTTCGGGCACAGATCGTTGCAGTTCGGAGTGCCGTCGCTGTCCGAGTCGGTATCCGCCACACCGCAGCCGCACACACCCGGTGCGATCTTCAGCGGGTCGGTCGGGCAACCATCGTTGCAGTTGGCGACGCCATCATTGTCCGAGTCGGTATCGGCCACACCACAGCCGCACACGCCCGGTGCCGTCTTCAACGGATCGTTGGGGCAGCCATCGCAGACGTTCGGGACGCCGTCGTTGTCGGCATCCGGCTGGCATTCGTCCGGTGTTCCGTTGGCATCGCAGTCGTCGCTGGTGCCGTTGGCGATGTCGGTCGCATCGGAGATGCCGTTGCCGTTGCAGTCCTGACCGACGCTGACGACGATCGAGCGCTCGGCGTAGCGGCGCAGGTTGTCCGTCGCGCGGAAGATGATGGTCCAGGTGCCGGTCTGGGTCGGCGTTCCAGAGAGCAGGCCGCCGGTGGAGAGGCTCAGGCCCGGGGGCAGCTGCGAACCGGTGCGCGTGAAGAGCATCGGAACGGCGTTGGTCAGCGTGGACTGGGAGTTGAGGCTCGCAGGGAGGTTCCAGGAGGTGCTGTCGCCGCGCGAGATGCCCACGGTCGGGGTCAGGCCGGTGTTGCCCGAGCCGTATTCGAAGCGAATGCGGCCATCGGAGTAGAGGCGGACGGCGAAGTTGCAGGCGGAGCCCGAGTCGAAGTGCGCGGCGGCCCAGCGGATGCGGACCTGACCGGCGGTGGAGGTGTCGATGAAGATGTTCTGGCCGGCCTGATCCGTGCGCAGGTCGTCCCACAGCGGTGCAATGCGCGGGAAGAAGCGCATCCAGTCGGGACGGTTGCCGGCCTCCGCATCGCCGGTCTGGAAGTCGATGAAGCCGTTGGAGGAGACGACGATGCGATCGTAGGACTGATCGTAGAAGGGGAAGCGGAACGGCAGGGTGTAGGCCCACATGCCTTCGTCTGCGTTCCAGTTCTGGGCCGTGCCGCCGAGCGTGAAGGTCGCGGGCGACTGGGAAGCGGAGCTGTAGTCCGCCAAGGGCGCGCGCTCGGTCCAGACGATCGGGCTGGTGCCGCCGGTGGAGTTGAGCTGGAGCGAGTAGGGTGTGCTCAGGTTGGCGATCGGCGCGGTGGTTGTCGTGATGCTCGGGCCCGTGGTGTTCACGAACTGGAACGACATGTTCGCCCCGGTGGCCGAGATCGAGTCGATGCGGTTGCCGTTGGTGACGATGGTGCCGCCCTGATAGGCCTTGAGATTGGGCGTGGTGCTGCCATCGATCAGCGTGACGCCTCCGGAGCGATAGGGGTCGGCGTTGTCGCCCCGGTCGAGGTTGCGCTCCATGTCGTAACCGCCGTCGGCCTGCAGCAGCGCGACGCGGTAGTGCTTGTTGTTGGTCGGCCAACCGGCCTGGGTGGGGAACCCCTCCTCGGTGTTGGGCGAGTTCTGGGTCATCGAGCCCTTGGTCTCGTCCACGTGCCAGACGCACAGGCCCGATTGGGCCAATTGCGCATCGAAGCCGACATTCTGTCGATTCTCAATCAGCAGATATTCACCGACGGGATAGCCCGTATCGATGCGATAGACGGTCGGCGATGTCTCGACCTGCGCGGCCGTGTAGGTGCCGGGCAGGATGCGCTCTGGCTTGAGCCAGCCGAGCTTGGCCTTGCACCAGGCCGACATGTGCGAGGGATAGCGCTGCGAGCCGTCGAAGCCCCAGGAACCGCCCGCCATGAGGCACCAGTTGCCGATGCCCTGCCCGCTGCCGTTGGTGTCGTAGAGGTCGGGCAGACCGAAGAAATGGCCCAGCTCGTGGCAGACGACGCCGATGCGGCCGGGACCGGTGCCGCTGGTCCCCCACAGGCCCGGAGAGATGTTGTAGTCGGAGACCTTGATGCCCTCGGCGCTCGTCCAGGCGGGGATCTCCCACTTGTGCGACCACATGCGGTTGACGTAGTTCGTGCCGTACTGGTCGTTGCCGCCCCACTCGGCGCCGTAGCCCGAGTGCAGGAAGGTGATCGCGTCGATCCAGCCGTCACCGTCGGCGTCAAATTGAGAGAAATTGACCAGCGGATCGGCAGCCTGCAGACCAGCGGTGATCAGCTCCCAGGTCCGGCTGGTGAGGCCGGAGTTGGCGTTGGCGTAGTAAGTCTCCGTGTTGGGCACATCGACCCAAGCCACGACGGTCGAGTTGATCGTGAGCAGGCCGTAGGAACCCTGCAGGTAGTGATCGCGCACGCTGCCCGTGGGCGCCAGCGTTGGATCGCCGCCGACCGCATTCATGATCTTGTCGACATCCGACTGCGTGGGCAGCGTGCGGTTCTGGCCCGAGGGGCCGTGATTGGAGAACCGCATGCAGATCACGAGGTTCTTGACGGTGCCGGTCGAGCTGGCGGCGAGCGCACCCGGCAGGGCTTGCGGCTGCGGCACGCTGCCAGATCCCGTGGTGGTCGGCGCGTGATCGTGGCCGTGCTCGGCGTTCCACTGCGGCGGACGGTTGAGGCCCTGCGGTGCCTGCGGGATCTGGCCCGGCTGTGCGCCGAGCGTCGCCGGATCGGCGCTGCCCACCCGGATGCCTGTCGAGATCCAGGTCCCGGTCGCATCGGGCTGCGCGTACATGTAGCCGCCTGCCGTAGCAAGCACGGGGTAGCCCTGCTCATCCTCGTACCAGTGCGCGAAGGCATTGCCCGCAAAGCGCAGGCGCACGCGCGTTCCATCCGGCTGGCTCTGCTCCAGCACCCCGGGGTGCACGGGGAAGGCGCAGTCCTGCGCCATCAGAGGGGCAAACAAGCCGGAGAGCGCCAGACCAGCGATGAGGATTCGGTTCAGCATGGGGGGTCTTGAAGAATACGCCAGCTCCCGAACCTGTGGGGCTCGGGCCGCGATTCCCCTCTGACGCCCCCGCTAGCGGCCAGGTTCCCAGTGTGCGGCCGGGGGCACAGGCGCCTCGAAGGCGAGCGCTTCCTTGCGGGTGGGATGCACGAATTCCAGCCGCCGGGCGTGCAGCGCGATGCTCGCATCGGGCAGGGCGGCGCGGGCGCCGTATTTGAGGTCGCCGAGGATCGGCGTGCGCAGGCTGGCACAGGCCACGCGCAGCTGGTGGGCGCGGCCAGTGAGCGGCTCGAGCTCCAGCCAGGTCTGCGCACCCAGCTTCTGCAGAACGCGCCAGCGCGTCTGGGCGAGCCTGGCATCCGCAGTGCCCTCGCGCACGATCGTCACGCGGTTGGCGTGCTCGTCCTTGTGCAGCCAGTACTCGATCGTGCCGGAATCGCCGAGCGGCGCGCCCTCGACCAGCGCCCAGTACGTCTTGCGCGCCGTCTTCTCGCGCAGGCTCTCCGAAAGGCGCGCCGCGGCCTTGCTGGTGCGCGCGAACACGATCACGCCCGAGACGGGCCGATCGAGGCGCTGCACCACGCCCAGAAAGACCTCGCCGGGCTTCTCGTGTCGCTGCTTGATGTCCGCGCGCGCACGGTCGTAGAGGCTCGCATCCCCGCTGGCATCCGGCACGGTCGGGATGCAGGGCGGCTTGTTGAGCACGAGCAGGTGGTTGTCCTCGTGCAGGATCTCCAGCCCGCCGCTGCGCATCACAGCCGGCTCCAGCGTGCGCAAAAACCGGCGGGGAGACGGTGGCGGGGAGTCTTGGACGCTGCCGGCGCCCTCGGAGCCAAGACCAGCTCCCCCGCTTCGATTTCGCCGGGGCCGAGCTCGGAAATCAGGTTGGCAAGGCTCAGCGGCGAGACGCCGATCGCGTAGGTCGAGAGAATGACGCAGGCGCGCGGCTCGAGCAGTCCCCGCACGGACTCCATCAGCGGCGCGATGTGCTCCTCGAACTGCCACACCTCACCCTTGGGTCCCCGGCCGTAGTGCGGCGGATCGAGCAGGATCGCGTGGTAGCGCGCGCCACGCCGCACCTCGCGCCGCGCGAAGACATGCGCATCGTCGACGATCCAGCGCATGCAGTCGGGCTTGAGACCGGAAAGCTCGGCGTTTTCGCGCGTCCAGGTGACGGAGGTCTTCGAGGCGTCGACATGCGTCACCTCCGCGCCGGCCTTGGCGGCGAGCACGCTGGCGACGCCGGTGTAGCCGAACAGGTTGAGCAGTCGCGGCCGCTCAAGGCCCAGACGCGGCAGAAACTGCGCGATGTGCTGCCAGTTGGGCGCCTGCTCGGGAAAGAGCCCGATGTGCTTGAACGGCGTGGGCCGGATCACGAAGCGCGCGCCGGCATGCTCGAAGTGCCAGTGCGGATCGCGGCCGCGCGCCGCCTTGACCGCATCCGCGCGCGCTTCCCAGCGGCCGCCGCGGTCGGACTCGCGCACGAAGGTCAGATCGGCGCGCGCCCACTCGTTTTCCGCCAGCTGGCGCGACCACAGCGCCTGCGGATCGGGCCGGCGCAGCAGCACACCGCCGACGCGCTCGAGCTTCTCGCCCGCGCCGGAGTCGACGAGCTCGTACTGATCCAGCGGAACGGTCTCGAAGGTGGCGGGTTGCACGGCGGGGGGCACCAGGAACGCGGCCGTCGGTCTTCAGGAATCCCCGTCGAGCATGTTGCCCATGCCGAAGGCGCGATCGAGCACGGAGCCCTCTTCCTTGCGCGCGCCCTTGGCCGCGCTGGTGATGCGGTCGGCGAGGCGCGAAAGCGGCAGCGACTGCAGCCAGACCTTGACGGGGCCGGTCAGCTTGACGAAGAACAGGCCCTCGCCGCCGAACAGCGCGGTCTTGATCCCGCCGACGAACTGAATGTCGTAGTCGACCTGAGGTTCCATCGCGACAAGGCAGCCGGTGTCGACGCGCAGCACCTCACCCGGCCGTAGCTCGACAGGGTGCACGCTGCCGCCGGCGTGCACGAAGCACACGCCGTCGCCCGAAAGGC
>SYGM01000092.1 GCA_005799545.1 Planctomycetia bacterium
AGGCGATCAACTTCGGCCTGCTCTACGGCATGGGACCGGACCGCCTCGCGCGCGAAACCGGTCTCAGCGTGCCCGAGGCGCGCCAGTTCATCGAGCGCTACTTCGAGAGCTTCCCCAAGGTGCGCGGCTGGATCGACGCCACGCTCGAGATGGCCCGCCGGCAGGGTTATGTCGAGACGCTGCTCGGTCGCAAGCGCCACTTCCCGGACATCAACGCCGAGGACGCGCGCACGCGCGTCTTCGCCGAGAACGCGGCCGTCAACACGCCTGTGCAGGGCTCGGCCGCCGACATCATCAAGAAGGCGATGATCGATCTGGAGCGACGGCTCTCAGGCTCGCGCCTCGAGGCGCAGCTGCTCCTGCAGGTGCACGACGAACTGGTGCTGGAACTGCCGCGCAGCCAGCTGGCGGAGACCGAAGCGCTGGTGCGCGAATGCATGGAGGGCACGCTGAAGCTCAGCGTGCCGCTCAAGGTCGACCTGGGCCACGGAGCCAACTGGCTCGAGGCCCACTAGACGCCGTTCCTGTTGAGCCGAGCTCAGTTCCAGGCCACGCTCAACGCATTCGTGGCGTTGAATGTGGCGTTCGCGGCGCAGCCGCCGAGCACGATCGGATCGCGGTAGTACGCCATGTAGTGGCGCGTCGAAGCCGGCGCGATCACATCACCCAGCAGGGCCGACTGCGCCGAGACGCTGTTGTCGCCGACCTGCGGCACGCTGATGCCGCCCGTGCCGCCGGGCGAGCGCACGTACAGACGCTTGAGCGTGCCCCCGACGCAGCGCACGCCCTGTCCGAAGGGAACACCCGCCCCTGAAGCCGCCAGAGCGTTGCCCTGCAGCAGAATCGTCGTGCCGTTGGCCGTCTGGTTGCTCGTCGTGAAGGTGAGCGTGTCTGCGCTGAGCGTGGCGGCACCGCTGCCCGCGATCGAGCCGCCGCCCGTGGCCGCGCTGTTGTCGCAGCCCTTGCCGGCGCCGGCGGGCGGGTTGGCGCAGGGACAGCTGATCACTCCGGCTGCCCCTGCGTCACAGATCGCGACGATCGCAGGATCACAGGCATCCGAAAGCCCGTCGCCGTCGCTGTCGAGTGCGCCGTTGAGCGTGCCGAAGTCCGCGCCGACGAGCGTCGCCGTCGGCACGCCGCCGAATGAAGGATTGAACGTCTGATCCCAGGTGTACGGTCCGCCGGGATTGACGCCGGCGACATCGCCGGCAGCCCAGGAACAGGCCGAACCGTCCGCGTTGTACAGACGATAGATCAGGTCCGGCGTCCAGCTGGGGAACTGCGGGAAGACATAGCCGCCGAGCTCATCGGCATAGGCGTAGTTCGCGGTGCCATCGCTCTCGACGATCGACACCGCATCCACGACATTGAAGCCCGTCAGCGGAGCATCCAGCGTGCCATCGTTGCCGAGGTCGAGATCCGTGCCCACGGCCGGCGGAGTACCGAAGCCGAGCAGGAAGGTGTTGCTGCCGTTCTCGATGTCGGGATTGAAGTCGGTTACCTCGAGCGCCGTCGCTGCGTCCGGCGCAGGTAGGATCACGCCAGCCGCGTCGCGCAGCAGCAGCAAACCATTGGAACCTGTGGTCAGGGTTCCCAGCGAGCGGGCGACATCCACGACACCTGCCATCGTGCCGTCCCCTTCGATCACCACGAGGTAGTAGCCGGCCAGCGATGTATTGGCGGGACCGCGGATCTCGATCGCTTCCTGTCCGTTGTCGGCACCGGGAGGATTGGGGAACACTTCGCTCAGCGTGAACTGAGCAGGGGTGGAATGGGCAACCGCGCCAGCGAACAGGCTGGCCAAGAGAAAACGCCGGAGAGTGCTCATGATCTTTTAGAGCCTACCCCAAGACCCGCAGAAGCGGTGGACTCAGCCGGCGAGCTCAGCCGGCCGCATCGCGGCTCTTGAGCGGCTTGTGGCCCAGCAGGCTCGCGGGCACGACCGTGCCCTCCCCGTACTTGCGCCGCAGCTTGTCGAGGCCCTCGGTCACCCGCTCCAGCCGATCGCGAGCCCCTGCGCGCGGAACCGGGCCGGATTCCGTGAGTTCGAAGTTCGCGAAGAGCTGCTCCTGGATCGGCGCGCGCACATCCGACAACCCGGAAACCTGCACACCGATCAGCCGCACATGTCCGGGCGGCACCTTGTCGAGCAGCTCGCGCGCGGTCGCGTACAGGCGCGGTCCCAGATTGGTGGGATGTTCCAGCGTGCGCGTGCGGGTCAGCGTCGTGAAGTTCGCGTAGCGCACCTTGAGCGTCACGGTGCGGCCGCGCAGGCCCTTGTCGCGCAATCCGAAGCCGACTTCCTCGCAGAACTCGAGCAGGAAACGCCGCAGTTCCTCGCGATCGGAGAGATCCTCGGGGAACGTGCGCTCCATGCCGTGGCTCTTCTCCTCGCGGCGCGGCGTTACGCGACGCGGGTCGATGCCGTGCGCGAGATCGTGAATCCACACACCCGTTGCGCCGAAAGCCCGCGCCACTTCTTCGCGCGAACGCTGCGCGAGATCGGCGATGGTGCGCACCCCCATCGACTCCAGCCTTGCGGCCGTGCGCGGTCCGACGCCGTAGATCTTGGAGACCGGCAGCGGGTCGAGAATCTCGCGCACCTCGTGAGCCTCGATCACGCGGAAACCGTCGGGCTTGGAGAGATCGCTGGCGAGCTTGGCAAGGAACTTGGACGGCGCGACGCCGACCGAGGCGATCAGGCCCGTGCGGCGCAGGATCTCCTGCTTGATCGCGCGACCGATCGCAGGCGCGTCCCCGAACAGGCGCTCGCATCCCGAGACATCCAGAAAGGCCTCGTCCAGCGAGAGCGGCTCGACCAGCGGCGTGAAGCTGCGGAACACGGCCATGATCTCGCGCGAGGCCTGCGTGTAGCGCTCGAAGTCGGGCGGCACCAGCACCAGTTGCGGGCACAGGCGCAGCGCCTCGATGGTCGGCATCGCCGAGTGCACGCCGTGACGGCGCGCCTCGTAGCTGGCGGCGGCGATCACGCCGCGGCCCTCGGGCGTGCCCCCCACGCATACCGGCTGCCCAGCGAGGGCCGGATTGTCGCGGATTTCAATGGACGCGTAGAACGCGTCCATGTCCACGTGCAGGATCGTGGGCACAGCACTCGTCATGGGATGGGGACTGAAGATCGTCACCGCAACTGCCGATTCCGTCAATCCGCACCCTTCCGGGGCAGCTATCCGACCTCTATCCTGCTGCCCCCATGCGTTTCGGCTCGGTTGCCATCGCCGCGGACGGCTATCACCTGCCGGAGCGGATCCTGCGCTCGGAAGAGCTGGAGCAGCGTCTGGGGCCGGTCTACGCGCGGCTGGGCCTCAATACGGGCCGACTGGAGCTGATGAGCGGCATTGCGGAGCGACGCGTGTGCGAGCCCGGTGCCAAGCCGAGCACGCTGGCGGCGCTGGCCGCAGAGCACGCGCTTGTCCGCACGGACTTTCCGCGCGCGCGCATTGGCATGCTAGTGCATTCCGCGGTCTGCCGCGATTTTCTGGAGCCTGCGACGGCCAGCGTGGTGCACGCGCGTTTGGGTCTTGCTCCGGAATGCGAACTGTTCGATCTCTCCAACGCCTGCCTCGGCTTCGCCAACGCACTCAGCCTGGTCGCCTCGCGCATTGAGCTGGGTGCCATCGAAGCGGGATTGGTGGTCAGCGGCGAGGACGGCGCGCCACTGCTGGAATCGACGGTCACGGCGCTCAACGCACTTGAGCGCGGAGGGCGCAACGAGCTCAAGCGGGCTTATGCCAGCCTGACGATCGGATCGGGTGCCGCCGCGGTGCTCTTGACGCATGCGCGCCATGCGCCGCGTGCTCCGCGGCTGATCGGCGGAATCACGCTGGCCGCCAGCGAACATCACGGACTGTGTCAGGGCGATCAGCACGGCGGCGGCGCCCTGCTGATGGACACCGACTCCGAGGCCCTGCTGGCGGCGGGCAATGCGCTCGCCGCGCGCACCTGGCCGCGCTTTCTGGCGGAGCTGGGCTGGAGCGGGGTCAGCAAGTTCGTGACCCACCAGGTCGGCGCGGCTCACAAGCGCCTGCTGTGCGAGACGCTCACGCTCGATCCACGGCTGGACTTCCCCACCGTGGCGTGGCTTGGGAACATCGGGTCGGTATCGCTGCCGATTTCCTTCTCTCTGGCGCGCGAGCGGGGCTTTTTCGCGCCCGGAGACCGGATCGGGCTCCTTGGAATCGGCAGCGGATTGAACTGCTCGATGCTGGGCGTCGAATACGCCCCCTGAGCGCTGCTGGCCCGGACGCCGCCCAGTCGGACGCACTCGCGTCCGGCGAGCAGTCCGAAGGGTCATTTTTTGGCTTGCCAGCGAGGCGCTCGGTCGTCACCATCACCAGAGCTTTCAGAAAAATCTGAAAAGCGCAGACCCCCCGTCCGGATCCACCCCCCCGCCAGCGCCCCCCCGACCGCACACCCCGGGGACCTGCCATGTCGGAAAAGACCGCAGACAAGACCGCAGACAAGAGCTCCGAAAAGCCCTCCGCCGCTCCCCCGCCGGAGTTCCAGGGCCTCGATGCCGCCCTGGCGGCCGAGCTGCCCACTTTCGAGCTGTTCTTCAAGACCTTCGGGTTCAAGCGCGTCCACGGTCGTGTCTGGGGACTGCTGGTGCTCTCAGGCCAGCCGTTGTCGATGCGCGAGGTATCCAACAGCCTCGAGCTCTCCACCGGCGCAACCAGCCAGACGCTGCACGAGCTTTCCGAGTGGGGCGCGATCGAGACGCACTTCGATCCGCACCGCCGCGCCCACGTGCACTCGCCCGTAGGCAACACGCTTTCGATCGTCGCCACGGTCTTCCGCCGGCGCGAGCAGGTCGTGCTGCAGCGGCTCAAGCTGACCGCGCAGAGCACGCTGACCTATGTGCGCACGCGCTACGGCGACAAGGACCCGCGCGTCCTGACGCTGCGCTCGATCCTTTCCTCCTGCGAGATCGCGGATGCGGTGATGCAGCTGGTGTTCAGCTCGGTCGAACGGGCGCTGGGCGACTCCAACAGCCTGCTGCACAAGGCGGTCAACACGGCGCTCAAGGTCGGCATGAAGGTGCCCACGCGCGTGATCGCCGGCAAGGACGATCCGCGCAAGGCGCAGGCCGAGATCGCGCGCTCGATCCTCGCGGGCATGCAGGAAGAGGATGAGGACGACGAGGATGAACCGCTGCCGACGCCGGCGAAGAACGGCGACAAGCCCGCGCTGAAGCGCGGAAGGAAGGGCGCGTGAAGGGTCTCTCCCGCATCGTGATCACGGGCATCGGCCTGACCAGCCCGAACGGCAATTCGCTGCAGGAATACCGCCAGAATCTGCTGGGCGGGCGCTCGGGCGTGCGGCCCTGGTCGATCCGCCACGTCGGCGACACGCTGGCCGGGGTGTGCGATTACGACGCGCTGCGTTGGCAGAAGAAGAAGGAGCTGCGCCGCGGCACGCGCGCCGGCTCGATCAGCATCTACTGCGCCGGCGAGTCGCTCAAGGACGCTGGCATCGACATCGCAACCCGCGATCGCTCCCGCGTCGGCGTGTACATCGGCACCACCGAACACGGCAATGTCGAGACCGAAAACCAGATCCACGAAGTCAGCCAGTACAACTTCGACCTCTCGTTCTGGTCGCACCACCACAACCCGCGCACGGTGGCCAACAACCCGGCCGGCGAAGTGACGCTGGGCTTCGGGCTGACAGGCCCGGCGTACTGCATCGGCGCCGCCTGCGCTGCCGGCAACCTGGGTCTGATTCACGGCGCGCAGATGCTGCAGCTGGGCGAGGTGGACCTTGCGCTGGCAGGCGGCGTCAGCGAGAGCATCCACACCTTCGGCATCTTCGCGAGCTTCCGCGCGCAGGGTGCGCTGGCGAGCCACGCCGATCCTGCGAAGGCCTCGCGCCCTTTCGACAAGGATCGCAACGGCATCGTGGTCTCGGAAGGCGGCTGCCTCTACACGCTCGAGCGGCTGGAGGACGCGCAGGCTCGCGGAGCGCGCATCCATGCCGAGCTGATCGGCTGGAGCGTGAACTCGGATGCCGCGGATTTCGTGCTGCCGCTGGCCGAGCGCCAGAACGAGTGCATGCGGCGCGCGCTGAAGCACGCCGGACTCGAACCGGGGCAGATCGACATCGTCTCGACCCATGCCACAGCGACGCCTATGGGCGATCAGCAGGAGTGCGAGGCCGTGCGCGCCGTCTTCGGTGACAGCGCCCGCACGCAGGTCAACAACACCAAGAGCTTCATCGGCCACACCATGGGTGCGGCCGGCGCGCTCGAACTGGCGGGCAACCTGCCCTCGTTCAACGACGGCTGGGTCCACCCCACCATCAACCTCGACAATCTCGACCCTGCCTGCGAGGTGCGCAACCTCGTGGCCAACCGCCCGAAGGAGCTGGGGCGGGTCGAGCACATCCTCAACCTCTCCTTCGGAATGCTGGGCATCAACTCCGCCGTGATCGTGCGGCGCTGGGATGGCTAGCCAGGCAACCTCTCTCTCCACGACATGACCCGCGAAGAAATCGTCGAAGCCATCAAGGACATCATCGCCACCATCGCCCCGGACGAGGATCTCTCGAATCTGAAGCACGACGTGCGCCTGCGCGATCAGATCGCGCTCGATTCGATGGACTTCCTCGACATCGTGATGGAGCTGCGCAAGCGTTACGGCGTGCAGGTTCCCGAGGAGGACTACAAGGAACTCGCCACGATGGACGGCTGCGTCAACTACCTCTACCCGCAGCTCTCCACCAAGCAGCTGAAGGTCGGGGTCTGATCCCCGCCGTCTGTCCGTGTCGACGGAGCGCCAGGATGTGATCGTGATCGGGGCCGGCATGAGCGGCCTCGCGGCGGCGATCCGTCTGGCCCAGTTCGACCAGCGCGTGCTCGTGCTCGAACAGCACGCGCTGCCGGGTGGTCTCAACAGCTTCTACAAGCGGCGCGGCCGACGGCTCGACACCGGGCTGCATGCCATGACGAACTTCGCGCGCAAGGGCGCGCGTGATGCTCCGCTGACCAAGATCCTGCGTCAGCTGCGCATCGGACACGATGAGCTCGCCCTCGGCGAACAGGGCCACTCGCGTATCACGCTGGCCGGGCTCAGCGTGCGTTTCTCCAACGACATCGCACTATTGTGCGCCGAGATCGAGCGCGAGTTCCCCGGCGAACGCGACGCCTTCGCGCGCCTGCTGGAGTGCGTGCGCAGCCATGATCCCTTCCGCCCCGCGGCGAGCTTCGTCAGCGCCCGGGCGCAGCTGGTCGCCCTGGGGCTGGGCCCCGAGCTGGCGGAAGTGTTGCTGCTGCCGATCCTGAGCTACGGCAGCGCGCTGGAGCAGGATGCCGAGTGGAACGACTTCGTGATCCTGTTCCGCAGCCTGTTCCTCGAGGGCTTTGCACGCCCCGAGGGCGGCATCAAGCGCCTGCTCGACATCCTCGTGGCTCGGCTCTCGGAACGGGGCGGAGTGCTGCGCCGCAACAGCACGGTCGCGGCGATCCTCAGCGGTCCAGATGGCGTGCGCGGCGTGCGTCTGGAAGACGGCACCGAGATCGAGTGCACGCATGTGCTCTCCAGCGCGGGCCGCGTCGAGACCGCGCGGCTGGCGGGATTGCCCGTGCGCACCGAGGAAAGCGGCTGGGTGACGCTGTTCGAAGCCCTGTGGATCCTCAAGCGCCCCTCCCGCGAACTGGGCTGCATGGAAACCGTGCACTTCTGCTGCGACGAGCCGCGCGTGCCATGGCGCGAGCCCGAAGGCCGCATCGAGCCTTCGATCGGCATCTTCTGCGCCAGCGACAACTACGCCACGCAGGAGCCGCCCGTCGAAGGCATGCTGCGCGCGACGGCCATCGCCAATCACGATCGCTGGTGCGAGATCGATGAAGAGGCCTATCCAATCGCCAAGCGTGCGGCTTGTGACCATCTCGCGGACATGTCGGCGCGGCTGGGGCTGGACCCGCGCCCGCATGCGATCGACTCCGACAGCTTCACGCCGCGCACGATCCGCCGCTACACCGGCCATGCGCGCGGCGCGGTCTACGGCTCCCCTCACAAGTACCGTGACGGCGCCACCCCGATTCCGCGCCTGATCCTGATCGGCAACGATCAGGGGCTGGTGGGCATCACGGGTGCGCTGCTCTCGGGCATCACCATGGCGAATCTCCACCTGCTGCACGCCCGCGCCACATGACCCGCGAACAGAAGTACTACAAGGGCAGCCTGGACGGCAAAGCGCCGCTGACCCACGATCCGCTCAAGGACGTCCGCGCGCGCTACGACGCGATCGTGATCGGCAGCGGTCTGGGCGGTCTCACGGCGGCCAACATCCTCGCGCGCTGCGGCCACAAGGTCGCGGTGCTCGAGCAGCACTACAACTACGGCGGGCTCGCGACCTGGTTCAAGCGCCGCGGCGGCCACATCTTCGACGTCTCGCTGCATGGCTTCCCGGCCGGAATGAAGAAGACCTGCCGGCGTTACTGGAACGAGGCCATCGCTGCACGCATCGAGCGGCTCGACTCGATCCGCTTCGACAACCCGCAGTTCCGGCTCGAGACCATCTTCACGCGCGATGACTTCACAAGATTGCTCGTGGAGCACTTCCGCATCGAGCGTGCGCGCGTGGAAACCTTCTACAGCGAGCTCGCCAGAATGGATTTCTTCTCCGACAGCGGCGAGACCGCCGGAGAGCTGTTCGAGCGCCACTTCCCAGGCCGCAACGATGTCCATCGGCTGCTGATGGAGCCGATCACCTACGCCAACGGCTCCACGCTGTCCGACCCGGCGATCAGCTACGGCATCGTCTTCTCGAATTTCATGAGCTCGGGCGTGTACACCTTCGGCGGTGGCACGGACTGGCTGATCGGCGAGATGAAGAAAGAGCTGGCGCGCTCGGGCGTGGAGCTCTTCAACCGCGTCGAGGTCGAGGGCATCCTCGTCGAGAACGGCCAGACGCGCGGCGTCGTCGCCAACGGACGAGAAATCGCCTGCGAGACCGTGATCAGCAATGCCAGCCTGAAATCCACCGTCGAGCGTCTGGTCGGCGAGTCGCACTTCTCCTCCGCCTTCGCCGCCGGCGTCAAGGCTGTGCGACTCAACAACTCCAGCACGCAGGTCTACATGGGCCTGGCGGAAGGTGAGTCGATCCCCTTCCTGACCGATCTCCTGTTCACCAGCACGCGCGAGCGCTTCGATTCACCCTCGCTGTGCGACCTGCACGGTGAAAGCCGCACGTTCTCCTTCTACTACCCCAAGACGCGCCCCGGCAGCACGCGCACGACGATCGTCTCGTCGATGAACGCGCACTGGCGCGACTGGGCGGGCATGGACGAGGCAAGCTACCTCGCCAACAAGGCCCGACTGGAGGCGGACACCGTCACGGCGCTGGAGCGCCATGTGCCCGGCATCCGCGCCAAGCTGACGCACATCGAGGCCGCCACGCCGCGGACCTTCGAGTTCTACACGCAGTCCCCGCAGGGAGCTTCCTTCGGCACCAAATTCGAAGGACTCCGTTACAGCATGGAACTCTCCAAGGAGGTTCAGGGCCTGTACCACGCCGGCAGCGTGGGCATCATCATGTCGGGTTGGCTCGGTGCGGCCAACTACGGCGTCATCACCGCCAGCAAGGCCGACGGCTTCCTGCGCAGTCTGGAGAAGGTTCGTTCATGAGTTCGATTCAAGGTCAGGCCGCCGTCATCACCGGCGGCACGCGCGGCATCGGTCGCGCGCTCTCGCTCGCCTTCCTCGAGGCCGGCGCCAGCGTTCACTCCACCTACCAGGGCAACGAAGACGCGGCAATGAAGACGCGCGAGCTGGCGGGCGCGCACGCCGAGCGCCTGTACCTCTCCCGCTGCGATGTGTGCGACCCCGCCTCCGTCGAAGCTTTCTGGAAGGGGCTGGAAGAGCGCGGCGTCAACGTGCAGATCCTCGTCAGCAACGCCGGCATCCGCCGTGATCAGCTGCTGGCTTTGCAGAAGCTCGAGGATTGGGATGCCGTGCTCGACACGAACCTGCGCGGCTCCTTTCTCATGGCGAAGCACGCCGTGCCCTTCATGCTGCGTGCGCGCTACGGACGCATCGTGTTCGTGACCTCCCCGGCCGCGCGGCACGGCTTTGCCGGTCAGGCGAGCTATGGGGCCTCCAAGGCGGGCCAGATGGGACTGATGCGCGCTCTGGCGCGCGAGGTCGGTCGCAAGAAGATCACGGTCAACTGCGTCGCGCCGGGCTTCATCGAGACCGAGCTGATCGGCGACCTGCCCGAGGAGCTGAAGAAGGAGTATCTCGCGATGGTCCCCGCGGCGCGCTTCGGCAAGCCCGAGGAAGTCGCCTGGGCCGTGCGCATGCTGTGCGATCCGGCGGCAAGCTACATCCACGGCACCACGCTGGAGGTGACCGGTGGCCTCTGAATCCGTTCTTGCCGCGCTGCCCCACCGTCCGCCCTTCCTGTTCGTCGACGAGATCGTCGAGCGCGAGGCCGATCGCATCGTGACGCGCTGGCATGTGCCGCACGACCTGCCCGCCTTTCAGGGCCATTTCCCCGGCGATCCGGTGCTGCCCGGCGTGATCCTGTGCGAATTCTGCTTCCAGAGCGCGGCTATCCTGTATTCCAATCCCGATGAACGCTCCCAGCCCGGCACGAGCACTGCGCTGCTGACGCGCATCGAGGATGCGCGCTTCCGTCGTGTCGTGCTGCCGGGTGAGACAGTGACCGCGGAGCTCAAGACGCGCGAGCGGCTTTCCAACGCGCGCTATGTCGATGCCAAGGTCAGCGTCGGCAAGGATCTGTGCCTGCGCATTTCCTTCGCCGTGGCACTCGTGGAGCGCACTCAGGCGAGTCCGGCATGAACTGGCTGGGACTGGAAGGCCGGACGGTGCTGGTACTGGGCGTCGCCAATAGGAAGAGCGTCGCGTACGCGATCGCCGCTGGGCTCGAGGAAGCGGGAGCACAGGTGATCCACTCCGTGCGCACTCCGGCGCGCAAGGCGGAGCTCGCCAAGCTCCTGCCCGGCCGCGAGGTGCATGTCTGCGATGTGGAGCGCCCGGAGGAGATCGCGAACCTCGCCCGCGCGCTGGAAGGCCGCACGCTGTCCGGCTTCGTGCACTCGGTGGCCTTCGCCGATTACAGCGAAGGTCCCAAGCCGTTCCACGAGACATCCAAGGCCGACTTCCTGCGGGCCTTCGACGTGTCCTGCGCCTCGCTGCTCGCGCTGTCCAACGCGCTCAAACCGCGCTTCGACGCGGATGCCTCGGTGGTGACGATCGGCATCTCCACCACGCGCATGGCGGCCGAAAACTACGGTGCCATGGCCCCCATCAAGGCCGCGCTCGACTCCTCCGTGGCCTTCCTTGCCAAGAGCTTCAGCGCCTTCTCGCGTGTGCGCTTCAACTCTGTCAACGCCGGTCTCCTCAAGACAAGCGCCTCGGCCGGAATCCCCGGCTATCTGGAGTCCTATCTCTACGCGGAGCAGGCGACGCTGCGCCGCAAGGCGCTCGAGACCAGGGAAGTCGCCAACGCTGCGCTGTTCCTGCTCTCTCCGCGTTCGAGCGGCATCAACGCCCAGGGCATCGTCGTGGATGCAGGCATGGGCGTGAACTACTTCGATCGGGAGCTCGTGCGCCGCGCCACGCGGCCGGAGGGATCGTGAGGAAGCTGCGCGTGCTGGTGCTGTCTTCTCCGCGCGGCCTCACGGCCCGCGAAAAGGTCGAGGCGCAGCGCGCGGCGGCTCGGCGCGCGCTCGGCGAGCTGGGGCTGCAGGATCCGCTGGCCGACAGGGAAGGTGTTCCGCTGCCGACGCGCGGGCAGCACTGGTCTGTGAGCCACACCGAGGGCGCTTCAGCCGCCGTGCTGTGCGAGGATCGTGTCGGCATCGACATCGAGCACGAGCGCGAGGTTTCCCCACGGCTGCTGGAGCGTTTTCTGACCGCGGATGAGCCTGCATTGGCGCCGCTGGCCGTCTGGACTGCCAAGGAATCCGTGCTGAAGAAGACGCAGGTGGGTCTCGCAGGTCTCTCGGAGTGCCGCATCGCGGCACAGCCGGCCCCCGACACGCTCGAGATCGAGTTCCGTCGCACCACTCACCGTGTCGTGCTGGTCCGCCACGAGCTGTGGTACGGCGCACTGTCCTGCGACGCATCCGACTGGCAGGTCGAGTGGGAGTGGCGCGCATGAGTCAGTGGTTCCAGCAACCCGCCGGTCGCATGCATTTTCTCGATGCGGGCCCGCGCAACTCACCCGTGCTGCTGTGCGTGCACGGCAATCCCAGCTCCTCGTTTCTGTTCCGCTCGCTGGTCGAGGAGTTTTCCCGCGAGTTCCGCGTAGTGGCGCCCGACCATCTGGGCTGCGGCCGCTCGGAGAAGCCGCTCGATTGGAGCTACCGTCTCGTTGACCACATCGAGAACCTGGAACGACTGGTGGTCTCGCTCGATCTCTCGAACATCACGCTGGTGATGCACGATTGGGGCGGCGCGATCGGCATGGGCATGGCGCGGCGACAGCCGCAACGCATCGCGAGGCTCGTCGCAACGAACACCGCGGCCTTCCGTTCGACGCGCATGCCGCTGCGCATCCGCGCCTGCCGGGCGCCGCTGATCGGACCTTTCCTCGTGACGCAGTTCAATGCCTTCGCCGGGCTGGCGGTGCACCTCGCCGTCGAGCGCAGGCTCGATCCGGCCACCAAGGCCGCCTATCTCGCGCCCTTCGACACTCCGGCCCATCGCATCGCGGTGCGCCGCTTCGTCGAGGATATTCCGATGTCGCCGGCCCATCCCTCCTGGGAGGAGCTGTGCGCGATCGAAAACTCGCTTGCGAACTTCCGCGACCGGCCCGTCTGCCTCATCTGGGGCGAGCGCGACTGGTGCTTCACGCCGCACTTCCGCCGCGACTGGATGCGCCACTTCCCGCATGCAAGTGTGCATCCGATCGAGCATGCCGGACACTGGGTGTATGAGGACGCTCCGAAGGAGGTGCAAGGGCACCTGCGCGCCTTCCTCGCGAGCAGCGCACCGGCGACGACAGCAGCCCATGTCGCAGGCTGAGACGCTTTTCGGCTTCCTGCGCCGCACGGCAGAGCGCCATCCCGAGCTGGAGGCGGTGGTGTTTCCGGGCGGCCGCGTGCGCTACGCCGAGTTGCATGAGCGCAGCGCGGCGATGGCATCCGGCCTGTCTGCGCGCGGCATCACGGCGGGTACGCGCGTGGCCGTGTTCGTACGGCCCTCGCCCGAGCTGATTGCGATCGTGTACGCGCTGTTCGCGATCGGCGCCGTGCCCGTGCTGATCGATCCGGGCATGGGACGCGCCGCGCTGGTGCGCTGCCTGCACTCGATGCAGCCGGCAGCGCTGATCGGCGTGCCCAAGGCGCAGATCCTGCGCTGGATCGCACCGGCCGCACTGGAGCACGCCCGGCTGTTCGTGTGCGTGGGAGGCTGGTTTCCGGGCGCTATTTCACTGCAATCGCTCGAACGCGCCGGACGCGGGACGAGTTCGGGTGCCGTGCCGCGAAGCGAGGACACCGCCGCGATCCTGTTCACCTCCGGCTCCACCGGACCCGCCAAGGGCGTCGTCTACACGCACGGCAACTTCCTGGCGCAGGTCGAGGCGCTGCGCTCGCTCTACGGACTGGGACCCGGACAGCGCGATCTGTGCTGCTTCCCGCTCTTCGCGCTGTTCAACGCCGCATTCGAGCGCACGAGCGTCTTCGCACCGCTCGATCCCTCGCGGCCGGCGAGCGTCGAGCCTGAGGCGCTGCTCACCACACTGCAGCGCGAGTCGATCACCGACACCTTCGGCTCGCCCGCGATCTGGAAGCGGGTGGTGCCCCATGCGCGCCGAAACGGAACGCGTCTGCCCGCGCTGCGGCGCGCCATGATCGCCGGTGCCAGCGTGCCCCCCGCCCTGATCGAACAGTTCCATGCCTTGCTGGAAGACGATGCCGATGTGCACACGCCCTACGGGGCCACGGAAGCCCTGCCGGTCGCCAGCGCCAGTGGTCGTGAGCTTCTGGCACAGCGCGCGCGCATCGAGGGCGGTCACGGCATCTGCGTCGGCCATGCGACTCCCGGCACGCGCATCGCCATCATCCCGATCCACGATCAACCCATCACGCACTGGCAATCGGAATGGGAAGGTGCGCACGGCCGGCTCGGCGAGATCGCGGTGCAGGGACCGGTCGTGACGAGTGCCTACGCCGGGATGGAACTTGCGACACGCGCAGCCAAGATTCCGGATGCCTCCGGTGCCTGGCACCGCATGGGCGATGTCGGCTACTTCGATGCCGAGGGGCTGCTCTGGTTCACCGGACGCAAGTCCCAGCGTCTCGAGACCGCGCAGGGAACCTACCTGCCCGAGCCGCTCGAGCGCGTCATCGAGACCTTGCCCTCCATCCGCCGCAGTGCTCTCGTCGGAGCGGGCCCGCGCGGCGCGGAAGAGCCGCTGCTGATCGTCGAGGGACGCGCGGGCGACGAGCGCGCGATCCTCGCTCACGCGCAGGCAGCCGCGGCGCGCGCGCTGCCCCATCCGCTGCCAAGGGTCGAGCGCGTTCTGTTCCACCCGCATTTTCCCGTCGATGTGCGCCACAACGCCAAGATCCGGCGCGAGGAGCTCAAGCTCTGGGCGGAGGAGCGCTTGAGATGAAGGCGCTGGTGACCGGCGGCGGCGGTTTCGTGGGCGGCGCGATCGTGCGCCAACTTGTGCAGCGCGGCGACGCGGTGACGAGCGTCTCGCGCGGTCACTACCCCGCGCTCGAAGCACTCGGCGTCACGCACAGAAGCCTCGATCTGGCCGACACGGCTGGGCTGGTGCGCGCCATGGAGGGCTGCGAGGTCGTGTTTCACTGCGCCGCCAAGGCCGGCATCGCCATGGGACGCGAGCCTTTCCAGCACGCCAATGTCACCGGTACGCAGAGCGTGCTCGATGCGGCCCGACGCAGCGGCGTGAAGAAGCTGATCTTCACCAGCTCCCCCAGCGTGGCCTTCGACGGCTCCGATCATCGCCGGGCATCCAATGACCTGCCCTACGCTCCGCGCTTCCTGGCGCCTTATCCGGCCAGCAAGGCACAGGCCGAACGCCTCGTGCTCGCAGCCAACGACAGCGCGTTGGCCACCGTGGCTCTGCGGCCGCATCTGGTCTTCGGCGCCGGCGATCCGCATCTGGTGCCGCGCCTGATCGCGCGCGCGCGCGCAGGACAGCTCGCCATCGTCGGACGGGGCGACAACGAAGTCTCACTGTGCCATGTGACCAATGCGGCCTCAGCGCACCTAGCCGCCGCCGATCGGCTCGAGCCCGACGCTGCGCACGCCGGCAAGGCCTACTTCATCGCGCAGACCCGCAGCGTGCGCCTTTGGGATTGGATCGCAGAGCTGCTGCGCGAGCTCAATGCGCCGCTGCCGAGGCGCCGCATTCCCCTTCCGCTGGCCTACCTGGCTGGCATCTGGCTGGAGAACTTCACGCGCTCCGAGCTCGAGCCGCGCATGTCACGCTTCCTCGCGCTGCAGCTGGCGAGCTCTCATTCCTACGACATGGAACCTGCCCGGCGTGACTTCGGTTACGCCGAGCAGGTCTCGATGGAAGAGGCCACGCAGGATCTACTGCGCTGGGCCCGCGCAGAGCGGCTCTAGCTCGACTGGCTGCCCCAGCCCGCATCCGTGGCCGCGTTCTTGGTGCCTGTCGAGATCCACCAGTTGCCGCGATCCGAGCGCGTGTGCATCAGGTAAGCCTCGGTCGGCATGGCCATCGCCATGGCCGAGGTCAGGAAGACGCCCACGCAGCAGGCGACGAGCCCCAGCACCGCAAAGACCCCGGAAACGAGGGCAAACAGCAGCAGCGACCAACGGCGACCGTTCGCCAACTGGAAGGAGCGGCGGATCGCCTCGCCTGCGCTGACCGGCTCCAACGCGGCGATGGGAACGGCCATCAATAGCCCCAGATAGACATACAGCACCGCCATGAGCCAGATCACACCGGCTGCCAAGCCGATCAGGATCGCGGCGCCGCTCTCCATGCGACCCTCATTGACAAAGAACAGCAGCACCCCCCAGACACCCAGCAGGGGCAGCGCGACGCCGATCTGAATCAAACCGGAGATCAGCTTGGTCAGGACCATCGCTCCGAAGCGTCCGCCGGTGCTGAACACCATGCCCAGATCATCTTCGCCGGTGCGCATGGCCTTCTCGATCGCACGCGCATGCCCGAGAGCCAGCCAGGAAGAAAGCAGGAGCGAGCCGACCATTCCGAACAACAGCACGGCAGATACCAGCGGCAGGTAGTTCTGCAGCTGCTGCAGGAAGGCGTCCGGATCCGTGCCCGGCTCGTTGGGCAGAGCGAACTGCAAACCCGCGGTGGGATTGCTGAGAAAAGAGAGCAGAATGCCGCCGACGATCACCACCAGCGGCGCGGTCTTGAGCAGGCGCCAGACAGAGCCGAGGCAGCGGAAGGGATCAAAGGCATTCATGGCTCAGCCTCCTGCTTCGGTGGGCTTGGGTGAGGGTCCCAGATCCAGCGCGCGCTGTGAGCGCAGGCGACGCACGAGATCCATGAACTTCTCGAAGGACATCACTTCCTGCTCGCGGGTGTCGCGGCGACGGATCGCCACCGTGCCCTCCGCGGCCTCGCGCTCCCCGGCGATCAGCATGAAGGGGATCTTGGAGAGCTGGGCTTCCTTGATCTTCTTGTTCATGTGCGCGGGCTCGAACATCGCATCCACTCGGAAGTCCTCCGCCTTGAGTGCGGCCTCGAGCTTCTGCATGTAGGGCGTGTGTTCCTCGCGGATCGGAATCAGCGCAACCTGCACCGGCGACAGCCAGAACGGGAAGCGGCCGCCGAAGTGCTCGATCAAGCAGCCGATGAAGCGCTCCATCGAGCCGAATGGCGCGCGATGGATCATCACCGGGCGATGGCGCAGGTTGTCCGCGCCCACATAGGAGAGATCGAAGCGGATCGGGCCGTTGTAGTCGACCTGCACCGTGCCGAGCTGCCAGCTGCGGCCGAGCACGTCCTTGACGACGAAGTCGATCTTCGGACCGTAGAATGCGGCCTCGCCGGGCTCCTCGCTGAACGGAACACCCAGCGTGCGCGCCGCAGATCGGCAGGCCTCTTCCGCCTTGTCCCAGTTGGCAGGATCGCCGACGTACTTCGAGCTGTCGGGATCGCGCAGGCCCACGCGCACGCGGTACTCGTGCATGCCGAGCGTGCCGAAGACCAGCTTGACGAGGCTCAGGCAACCGAGCAGCTCCTCCGCCACCTGATCCTCGCGCACGAACAGGTGCGCATCATCCTGCGTGAAGCCGCGCACGCGGGTCATGCCGCCGATCTCGCCGGATTGCTCCCAGCGGTAGACCGTGCCGAACTCCGCGAGGCGCACGGGCATATCGCGATAGCTGTGCGGCGCGCTGGCGAAGATGCGGATGTGGTGCGGGCAGTTCATCGGCTTCAGGAGATAGCCCTCGACGAGCTTTTCGACTCCCATGACGCGCTCGGGTCCGATCACCTCGCGACCGGCGCGCGCATTGAGTTGCGAGGCGAAGGAAGCCGACACGGCATCGAGACGCGCCGTGAGTTCCGCGCAGGAGCAGCCCTCCTCGGAGAGCTTCGCCAGCGCATCCGACTCGACGATCGCGGGGAACTGCGACTCCTTGTAGTACGGGAAGTGGCCGCTGGTCTTGTACAGATCAAGCTTGCCGATGTGCGGAGTGAAGACCTGGTGATAGCCCTGCTTCTTGAGCTCGGCCGAAATGAAGGTCTGCAGTTCCTGACGGATCACCGAGCCATGCTGCGTCCAAAGGATCAGCCCCTGCCCCACCATCTCGTCGATGTGAAACAGGCGCAGCTGCTTGCCGAGCACGCGGTGATCGCGCTCCTTGATCTCCTCAAGCCAGCGCAGATGCTTCTCGAGATCCTCCAGCTTCCAGAAGGCCGTGCCGTAGACGCGCTGCATCTGCGGGCGCTTCTCATCTCCGCGCCAGTACGCGCCGGCGACGTTCAGCAACTTGAAGTGGAAATCGCGGCCGAAATGGTCGATGTGCGGTCCCTCGCACAGATCTTCCCAGTCCGCATGCTGGTAGAAGGTGATGCGCTCGTTCTCCGGAATCAGATCGACGGCTTCGACCTTGTAGCCTTGCCCTTTGGCCGCGAGGCGCTGCTTGGCGGCCTCGCGCGAGAGCTCGATGCACTGCAGCTTGGGCGCCGTCTTGGCGATGCGGCGCATCTCCTTTTCGATCGCGCGCAGGTTTTCTTCCGTCAGCGGCTCCTTGAGATCGAAGTCGTAGTAGAAGCCGTGCTCGATCGAAGGGCCGAAGCCGAACTGCACGACTGGGAACAGGCGCGCGACAGCCGAAGCCATCAGGTGCGAGACGGAGTGACGAAGAGTGGAGAGCGGAAAGAGCTCCCCGACCTGGGAAGCATCCTTGACCTGGGACATGCCGGATTCTCGCGGGATGAGGACTGCCTGTACGCACCCACCTGGCGCCGTGCAGAGCCGATGCGGATCCCGTGCACCGTTTCGGCGCGGCTAGACTACGCGCCCGCGAGGTCGGAACGCCAGACCTTGACCTCGCGCTCCAGCTGGATGCCGGTCTTGTCGGCAACCAGCCGCTCGGTCTCACCGATCAGCCGCAGCACATCCGCCGCGCTGGCCGTGCCGGTGTTCACCACGAAGTTGCCGTGCTTCTCGCTGACGATCGCGCCGCCAACGCTGCGGCCCTTGCCGCCGGCCTGCTCCACCAGCTGCCCGGCCGAACGCCCGCCCGAGAGGTTCTTGTCCGGGTTCTTCCACACGCAACCGGCCGACCACAGCGTCACGGGCTGCACCGCGTTCTTCTTCTGCAGGTACTCGCGCACACCCTCCTCGACGGTGCGCGGATCGCTCAGCTCAAAGCGCAGCAGCGCGCTCGCGACCACCTTGCGGCCCAGCCGCGCGTTGCGATAGCCCGGCTGGCACTGCTCGCGCGTCAACTCGACCAGCTGCGCGTTTTCATCGATCACCAGCAGGCGCTCGACGACATCCCACATGTCACCCCAGCTGCCGCCGGCGTTCATGGCGACGCCGCCGCCGACATTGCCGGGCACGCCGGCCAGTCCCTGCAATCCGCTCCAGCCCAGCTTGGCGGCGCTGCGCACCAGCTTGGGCAGCGAAATGCCCGACCAGGCGACGAAGCGCAAGCCCTCCTCACGCGCCATGGCGACATGACGCGGGCTGGGATCCTCCAGCATGCGCATCGACTCACCCAGCGCGCGATCCGGCTCAGGGCGGAACAGACGCTGCATCCGGTCGGTCGTGATCACGACACCCGGCAGCACGCCGTCCTCGATGATCAGGTTTGCTCCTCCGCCGAGAATCCGCGGCTCGATCCCCTCCGCCCGCGCGGCCTCGATGGCCTCGCGCAGTTGTTCGGGATCCGCGGGCTCGAGCAGCCATTGCGCTGCTCCGCCCACACGCATCGTCGTTCTAGCGGCGAGCGGCGCGTTCTGGACTGCCGCGCAGGGCCAGCTCTTCAATGAGGTCATCTTTCGCAAGGTCGATGTCACCGGCACCGAGGATGAGCGCCGCCCCGCCGGAGGGCAAGCGTTCGGCGAGCCGCTTCATGCTCGGCTTGGGAGGACCGCCCGCTTCGGCGTCCACGCCCGCGCGCTTGAGGCGCATGACGAGATCGCCGGCATCGGCGGCCGTATGGTCGATATGCGCGCGGGCGCCGTAGACATCCGCGATCACGACCCGATCAGCGCCGCGCAGGCTCTCCACGAAATCCTCGAGGAAGCGCGCCGTGCGGCTGTATTGGTGCGGCTGGAAGAGCACGTGCAGAGGCTTGCCCGGCAGAGCGCGGCGCGCCGCCTCCAGCGTGGCGCGCACTTCCGTCGGGTGGTGCGCGTAGTCGTGAATCAGCTCCACGCCGCCGTGCGTGCCCCAGGGCTCGAAGCGCCGCTCGGCGCCCTTGTAGCGGGTGATCCAGCGCGCGGCATGGATCACGGCGAGCCCCGGCTCGACGCGCCAGACGCGCGCCACGAGACCGACGACCAGCGCGATGGCGCAGGCCGCATTCTCCACGTTGAAGGCGCCCGGCACCGCGAGCTGAATGTCGGGGCTGGCCCAACCGGGTCCGCGCAGGCGGAAGCGGAAATGGCCGTGTTGTTCGCCGATCAGATCGACATCGAAGTCCTTGCCCAGGCGCCAGACCTGCGCATGCGATGCATTGGTGATGCGCTCGGGCACGTCACGTCCCACGACGAGCAGACCGTCGGGGTGGATGCGGTCGACAAAGCGGGCAAAGGCCTCCTCCAGCGCTTCCATCGTGCCGTAGTAGTCAAGGTGATCGGCCTCGACGTTCGTGAGGATCGCGCCCTCAGGCCACAGCTGCAGGAACGAGCGGTCGTACTCGCAGGCTTCCGCCGCGAACCAGCCGCCCGGCTTGGGAATCACCGCGTTGGAACCGACCGTGCGACAGACACCGCCCACCAGCGCGCCTGCATCGGGAGCACCGCGTCCCAGCGCCTCGCAGACACCGCGCAGCGCGTAGTACACCATCCACGACGAAGTCGTCTTGCCGTGCGTGCCCGCGATCGCGAGCGTGCGGCGCCGCGGCGTGATGCGCCCGAGCAGCTCGCTGTACTTGAGCACCGGAATGCCGCGGCGCACCGCTTCGCGCACCTGCAGATCCTCCAGCGAGATGGCGGCCGAACGCACCACCATTTCCGCATCCTGCGGGAGCAGTTCCGCGCGACTGTCACCGAGCTGCACATCGACACCCAGACTGCGCAGCGCGCGCACGAAGCGCGAATCCGACCGGTCCTGTCCCGACACGGAGTGTCCGTGCGCATGCAGGATCTGAGCCGCGCCTGAGAGACCAGCACCACCTATGCCGAGCATGTGCACGCGATTGGCCACGTTCGGAATCAGCCCTTCGTTCGCATTCATCGTCATTCCCCCCTGGTTTGCCATCTCAGCCATGAGTTGCGCCGGTTTTCACCAGCTTTTCCACATTGCGTGGATAGAACAGCGCACGCTCAGCGCGCCCTCCGTTGGTTCGCCAGCTCGAGCAGCGTGTCGAGCAAACGTCCCGCGCCGTCGAGCGGCAGAGCCGCTTCGAGCGCCGCGCTCATGCGCGCGCGCGGAGCAGAGCCGTCGCGCGAGCACAGACGCGCGAGTTCGGCCGCAAACTGCGAGCTCAGCTCGCGCTCCTCGACGATGCGCACACCGTCCTTGAGCTGCCGGGCGTTCTTTTCCTGGTGTTTGTCCGCATGATGCGGATACGGCACTACCACCGCCGGCCGCCGCAGCGCGGCGATCTCCGCCAGCGTCGACGCACCGCCGCGCGTCAGCACCAGCGTGGCCGCCGAAAGCGCACGCGCCATGTCGTGGATGTACTCCTGCGCCGCATAGCCCCTGAACGGCGCCAGCGCCTCCTGCGTGCGACCCGGTCCGGTCTGATGCAGAACCTGCACGCCTTGGCGGACGAGTTCAGGAGCGCAATGGTGAACGAAACGGTTGAGACCCAGCGCACCCTGGCTTCCGCCGAGCACCAGCAGCAGCGGCAGCGCCGGATCGAATCCCAGTTCCTCGCGCGCACGCGCGCTGCAGCTCTCGTCGACCATGCCGCGCGAGAACTCGCGCGCCAGCGGCGGTCCGATCCTGCGATGGCGCGTGCGACCGGTCTTGACGCCCGCCGCAGGCAGCGTGGCCTCCCACGCATGCGCCACGCAATCCGCCATGCCGCCCAGCCAGCGCGTCGCCGCGCCGCGTTCGGCGTTGATCTCCAGCAGCACGATCGGAATGCGCAGCATGCGCGCGGCCAGCACCGCCGGCAGCGAAGTGAAACCGCCCAGCGCGAGCAGCACATCCGGCTTGTGCGCGCGCAGCGCAGCATGTGCGCTCGCCACCGAAGCCGGCGTGCGCAGCATCAGGCGTGCGCGGCTGGGGGCTCCCCCGCCGCGCGGCTCGACCTCGAGCACGACACGTTCATGACGAATGAGCGGGAAACGACGCTCCATGCCCTGGAGCACCCGATCCTCGACTTCCCGGCCGCTGGTGAACCAAACCAGATCCGCCAGACCTCCTCGCCGCTGAGCTTCCTCCAGCAGGTGCAGGCCCGGGACCAGATGGCCTCCGGTACCACCACCCGCCAAAGCAAGGCGCAGCGTGCGGCTCTCGAGTTCCGGCATGATCTCCGTCCGGTTCGCGGACAGAAGCGTCGTTCCACTCATCGCTTCGTCGTCTCTGCTTCAGGTTGCGTGACTTCCATCGGTTCGGTCTGGGATTCGAGCGCAGCGCTCTCCAGACCGGGCTCCAGCTGCGGATACGGGCCGCCGAGATCCTCGAGGACCACCAATCCGCAGCGCGGAGCTTCGAGCAGCACCAGCATGGCGCAGCCCAGGAGCAGCATCAGCTTGAGTCCGGAGCTCATTGCACGCGGCGCTTGGGCTCCACGTTGGCGGCGACGGCGGGCGAACCGCCGGGCAGCTGGATGGTCTGGCCGACCTTGAGCTTGGCGGGATCGAGACCGGGGTTCATCGACTGGATGTCCTTGGCGCGCGAAGCAGAGCCCAGCTCGCGGCGAGCGATCGCCGAGAGCGTGTCGCCCTTCTGCACCTTGTAGCTGCGGCCGCCCTTGCTGCTCGCCTTCGGCGCGGAAGCGGCGACCGGCTTGGCAGTCGACGGGCCGGCGGGCTTGGCGGCCGCGGCAACCGGCTGAGCCGGCGTCTGCGCGACAACCGGAGCGGCACCCGCAGGCAGGATCAGTTCCTGACCGACCTTGAGGTTCTTGGGGTTGAGGCCCGGGTTGAGCGCGAGGATTTCGTTGACGCGCGACTCGGAGCCGAGTTGACGCTTGGCGATGCGCGCGGGGCTGTCGCCGCTCTTGACGATGTACTTGGTGCCGGCCGTCTTGCTGCTGAGATCCGGCTGGGCAACGGGATGAACTGCAACCGGCGCAGCTGCCTCACCGCCCGTCGGGGTCGTCACCATCGTGCTCGTCGGGGTGGTGACTTGCGTTTCCGTTCCGACCAGCGCCTCGCCGCCGACCGTCGGCAGCGTTTCGGGTGCCGTGCCGTCACCGCTCACGGGCAGCGGCGCAACCTGCGTCAGTTCGCCGTTGCTGGGCGGCGGCGTCATGTTCTTGTCTTCGACGACCGCAGTCTTCGAGCCGGTCAGGCGCGACCAGAAGCCGGGCGACTTGTTATCGCCCCAGAAGGAGACCGCCACGATCGTGACGAGCAGGAAGACCAGGGCGATGACGCCGTATCGTTCAATTTGTTGCATGGTGAGGAAGTCCGGAGAGCAGTAGAGACGAGTTGTCGAGTTGGATTTCAGGTCGCCGGTTCCGCGCGCGGAGGGACCGGGACGGGTTCAAAAGGAGTTTCCTTGCGATCGACGGGCCGGGCGGCGCCCAGCGCGAGACCGATCGCAAAAGAGCTGACAAGCAGGGCGGTTCCGCCGTGCGAGAGGAAGGGCAGCGGCATGCCCTTGGGCGGCGCGAGGTGCGTCACGACCTGGACGTGCACCATCGACTGCAGCGAGAAGGATAGCAGCAGGCCGAAGGCTGCCAGCGCGCAGTAGCGGTCGCGGATGGAGAGCAGGAAGCGCAGGCCATACCACGCAAAGGCGGCCAGCAGCGCGATCACCAGCCAGACGCCGAACAGGCCGAGCTCCTCGCCCGTCAGCGCCAGCACGTAGTCGGTCTCCAGGTAGGGCACGCGCGCGTTGCGCCACATGCCCTGGCCCAGCCCCACGCCGAAGAAGTCTCCGCTCGACATCGCGACCTCGGACTGTTCGACCTGGTGATTGCTGGCCGATCCGAGGAACATCGCGATGCGGCTGCGGATGTAAGAGACGAAGGTGATCAGCAGCAGCGCCGCGCTGCCGCCGATGCCGATCAGCGGTCCCGCCACGTGCATCGACTGCACGCCGCCGACCCACATCGTGCTGAGGAAGCACAGGAGGAACAGCAGGCTGCCGCCCAGATCGGTTTCGCCAAGGATCAGTGCGAAGAACACGACTCCGACACCCAGCATCGGCAGCACGCCTTTCTTGACATCGAGCACATCCGGGCCAAGACGCATGCAGCGGTCCGCGACCCAAAGCACGCACACGATGCGCGCCAGTTCCGAGGGCTGGAACGAGAACAGGCCGAACACCGATACCCAGCGGTTGGCTCCGTTGCGCGGGTCGCCGAAGTACGGCACGTACACCAGCACCAGCGAGATGAAGCAGAAGATCATCAGCCCTGGGATCATCCGGCGCAGACCTTCAGGCCCGATGCGGAAGCCCAGCAGCAGCACGACCAGCGCACCGATGCGGAAGAAGACCTGATCGCCGAAGATCTTCCAGAAGTCCTCGATCGGCGCCGTGGTTGCGGCATGGTTGACCTGCAGCAGCAGGCCCAGACCCAGCAGCGAGAGCACCACCAGGAAGATGCCCAGCGCCGGCTTGGCCGGATCGGGCACTTCGGCGCGGCGCGCGAAGTCATCGAGCCAATCGCCGATGTTGGTCTGCTTCTCGCGCGGGAGCGCTTCGCCTTGAGCTGACTTTCTCCAGAAGCGTGCCATGTTCGCTCAGCGCACCTTCAACAGGGCCAGGGAAGCGAGCGCGCAGATGCCTGCCACGATCCAGGCGCGCACGACGATGGTGACCTCATGCCAGGGCACCGCGGCGGGCGCGAAGATGCCGCCCTTGAGCTGCAGGCCGTGGTGGATCGGCGCGCAGGTGAACAGGCGCTTGCCCCCGCTCGCGCGGAAGTAGCGCGTCTGCAGCCAGCTGGAACCCAGCTCGGCGAAGAACACGAAGCCGATCAGCGGCAACACGAGCTCCTGTTTGGAGACGACCGCCATCCACGCGAGCAGTCCGCCCAGCGGCAGCGAGCCGGAGTCGCCCATGAAGACCTTGGCCGGGAAGGCGTTGTACCAGAGGAAGCCCATGCACGCTCCACACAGTGCGCCGCCCATCACCGCCATCTCGCTGGCGGCGGCGATGTGCGGCAGACGCAGATAGCCCGTCCAGTCCGGACGGCCGGTGACGTAGCAGAACACCGAGAGCGCCGCGCCGGAGATCAGCATGCAGCCCGCGGCCAGTCCATCGAGGCCGTCGGTGATGTTGCAGGCGTTGGAGGTGCCCACGACGACGAGCCACTGGAAGAACAGGAAGAACAGCACGCCGAGCACGCCCATCGAGGCCAACCCGAAGGCGACATCCTTGAAGAAGGGCGGATACAGCGTCAGCAGCGTGTCGCGACCGGTCGTCAGCGCGTAGTAGCACAGCGCCGCAATCACGCCTCCGGCGACGATCGAGAGGCCCAGCATCTTGGCCTTGGGGGTCAGGCCCTTGCAGTTGGGAATGGTCAGCTTCTTGTAGTCATCCACGAAGCCCACTGCGGCGAAACCGACCGTGAGGAAGATGCCCAGCACCAGGTGCAGGTTGTCCAGCCGCCCCCACAGCAGCGCGGAACCCACCAGCGAAGCGATCAGGAAGCTGCCGCCCATCGTGGGCGTGTTCTTCTTGCCCATCTTCACCGTCAGGTCCGCCAGCTCCTTGGAGTCGACCTTGGTGGTGTCCTCGCCGACCTTGTGACGGCGCAGCCACTCGATCACGGGTTTGCCGAAAAGCAGCGCCAGCACGAAAGCCGTCAGCGCCGCAGCCACGGCGCGGAACGTGATGTAGCCGAACAGCGAAACGCCGAACAGCTCTTCCAGCAGGCCGGGAATCAAGCGCGTACCTCCCGACGCTGCTTGTGGGCCTGCACAAGCTGCGTCACAAGACGGTCGAGCCCGGTGCGGCGGCTGCCCTTGACCAGCACCACATCGCCTTCGCCGAAGATGCCCGCGGCGCGCGCGATGGCTTCCTCGGTCGAGGCCACGTGGAACAGACGATCGGCCGGGAAGCCCGCTTCCAGCGCGCCGGCGGCGGTCGCGGCCGTGAGCTCCCCCACCAGCAGCAGCACGTCGATGCCGCCCTCGGCCGCGTACTCGCCGACGCTCTTGTGCAGTTCGGGTGAGAGCTCACCGAGCTCCAGCATGTCACCGAGCACCAGCACACGGCGGCGGAAGCCGTGCATGCCGCGCAGCACGCGCACGCTCGCACGCGCCGACTCGGGATTGGCGTTGGAGCTGTCGTCGATCAGCGTGAAGCCGCCCAGCTCATGCTGCTCCATGCGGCGCTGCGCCGGCTTGAGGCGCGAGACCGCCGGCAGCACTTCCGGCCAAGGCAGTCCGATCGCCTGGCAAGCCGCCAGTGCCGCCAACAGATTGTGGACGTTGTGCAGACCCAGCAGCGGCGAGCTGATCTCGTAGCCTTCCAGCGTCAGGTGCGTCTGGCCGTTCTCGAAGCGGATGTCGCGCGCATTGAGATCACCGGCGCCCTCCAGGCTGTACGTCACGACGCGGGCATCGGTCTCGCGTGCCATGGCCGCCGTCCAGCGGTTGTCGGCGTTGAGCACCGCGACGCCCTCGCGCGGCAGCGCGCGCACCAGGTCCGCCTTCTCATGCGCGACGCCTTCGATCGAACCCAGCCCTGCCAGATGCGAGAAGCCGACGGTGGTGACCACGCCCACCGTGGGACGCGCGATTGCAGCCAGCGCCGCGATCTCACCCTTGCCGTTGGTGCCCATCTCGACCACCAGCGCCTCGGTTCCCGCATCCGCGAGGAACAGCGTCAGCGGCACGCCGATGTCGTTGTTGAACGAAGCCGGCGAGCCCGCGACCGACAGGCGCGAGCCGAGCAGGTCCATCAGGATCGTCTTGGTGGTCGTCTTGCCACAGGAACCCGTGATGCCGATCACCGGGCAGGCCAGCTGGCTGCGGTAGTGGCGTGCGAAGTCCTGCAGTGCGCGGCGCGGATCGGAGTGGTCGAGCACGACCGCGCTCGCGGGCACCTTGCCGGCGAGACGCTTGGCATCCTGCAGCAGCACGCCGCTGGCGCCGCGCTCGAGCGCATCAAGCGCGAAGCGCGCGCCGTCGAAGTTGGGACCGCACAGGGCAAAGAAGAACTCGCCGCGCTGGATCGTGCGCGTGTCCGTCGAGACACCGCGCAGGCGCGCTTCGCCGGAGCCTGAAAGCAGGCTGGCTCCGCTGGCGCGGACGAGATCGTCAATGCGTGTTTCCTTCATGCCAGCAACTCCGCGGCGACCTTGCGATCGTCGAAGTCCAAGACTCTTGTTCCGATGGTCTGCGTGCTCTCGTGGCCCTTGCCGGCGATCAGCACAATGTCGCCTGTGCGCGCACACTCAAGCGCCTGTCGGATCGCGTCACGGCGGTCGGGCGCCACGATCCGCTCGGCACGCGCCGGCTCCATGCCCACAAGCACCTCGGCGATGATCCGCTCGGGATCCTCGCTGCGAGGGTTGTCGCTGGTCACCACCGCGATGTCGGCGAGATCGTTGACCACCCGGCCCATCGGCGCCCGCTTCCCGCGGTCACGGTCGCCTCCGCAGCCAAAAACAACGATCAGACGGCCCCCGCTTGCGGCGTGGTCCGTGCCCCTCGTCCCCGGCTCTGACGCGCGGTCAGAAACGCAGGAACGCGTGCTCTTTTGCGGGTTGGAAAAGCGCGTGTCAAGGGTCTGCGAAGCAGCCTCGCCGAGGCTCGCCCGCAGCGCACGGCAGACATTCTCCAACGCGTCTTCGGTATGCGCATAATCCACGAACACGCGACGGCCTCCGCGCGGATCGAACACGCGCTCCAGCCGGCCGGGTGCCGGGTAGACGGTCGCGAGTCCGGCCACGATCGCGGCCGGACTCGCTCCCGACAGCAGCGCGCAGGCACTGGCGCACAGCGCATTCTCGATGTTGAACCGTCCGGTCAACGGAAGACGCACCTCGCACCTCGAGATCCCCATCCCATTGAGGACAAGGCGCGTTCCGTTGTCGTCGGTCATCAAAGAAGAAGCGCTGAGATCGCCCTGCGACCGGTCGCTGTTCGTTGTCACGCTGTAGCGCACGACCTGCGCACCGCGTTGTTGTGCGATTTCCGCCAACCGCTCGCTGGCGGGGTCGGCGGCGTTGAGGATGGCGAAGCCTCCGCGCTCCAGACCCTCGAACAGGCGCGCCTTGGCACGGAAGTACCGCTCCATGTCGCCGTGGTAGTCGAGGTGATCGCGGGTGAGGTTGGTGAACTGGGCGGCCTGCACCGTGAGGCCAGCCAGCCGCTCCTGATCGAGCGCGTGCGAGCTCGCTTCCATGGCGATCGCCTGCCCGCCGAGCTCCACGTGGCGGGCGAGGATGCGGGCCAGATCGGTGGCATCCGGCGTAGTGTGCGTGGCGGCTTCCAGCCGGCCGTCCGCCAGGCGGTTGCCGGCCGTGCCGAGCACGCCTGAGCGCTTGCCGCCGGCCGCGAGCAGCTGGGCCGTGAGGTGGGCGGTGGTGGTCTTGCCGTTGGTGCCCGTGACGGCCGCGACGAACAGCGCGCGGGCGGGCTCACCGAGCACCCGATGGGCGGCGCAGCCAGTCACGCGCCGGGCCTCGGGGTGCACCCACACGGGCGTTCCCGCAAAACGCATCGCGAGCGCCGGATCGCTGGTCAGCACCGCGCCGGCCCCCTTGGCGAGGGCATCGGCGACGTAGCGCGCTCCGTCATCCCTGGAGCCGCCAAGAGCGGAGAAAAGATCACCGGGGCCCACCCGGCGACTGTCCAGATGGACACCGGTGATCTTCGGTCCATCGTCCCGCACGGACGAGAGGGACCCCCCCAAAACCCGAGCCAGCTCAGTGAGGCGCACGCTGGGCCTCCTTCCAAGGCTGGTCGGTTTGCTTCGCCGCCGCTTCGATGAAGCGGTTCTTCGGCTGTTGTTCCTGCTTGGACTTGGGTCCGAGCTTCTCGTCGACGAGCGGAGCGAATCCGTCCACATCGCGAGCGTGCACTCGCACACCGCCGCGGGTGATGCCCAGCGCCTCCTTGAGGATGCTCATGGCGCCGGGACCGGCGGTCTCCGAGCCGTAGTGGCGCGCTCCGCGGGGTTCTTCGACCACCACGAACACCAGCACCTCGCGCTCGGTTCCCGGCAGACGACCGAACACGGCGATCGAGCAGGTGTAGCAGTTGCCGCGGTGCGGCCTGCGCTGCAGCAGTTCCTTGCGCGAGATGCGCGGCGTGCCCGGCTGGTGGTGCTGGTTGTACTCCAGCTCCGCGTGCAGGCAGACCTCGTTGCCGACCTTCTGGGCGGTGCCGGTCTTGGTGCCCATCAGGATCTCTTCGGTGTAGAGGTTCCGGCCCGTGCCGTAGCGCGCGCCCGCGTTCATCATCGAGCGCACCGACTGCGCGGTCGCCTCCGACCAGATGCGCGTGCCTTCCTCCGGCTCGGGCAGCTGCTCCACGCGGCCGTTCTGCTCGACCGCGTCGATCAGGCGCAGCGGACGCCACTGGCCCCCGCGCACAAGCGCGGCGAGACCCGCCGCGTGCTGCCACATCGTCACACCCAGCTCGTGTCCGATCGAGGTCGACGCGTGCTTGTAGATCTTGTCCCAGGGCCAGGACGGCACGCTGCCCTTGCGCTCAGGCCCCAGCCCCGCGTGCGGGTAGTCGCCGTAGCCCATCAGCTTGAGACGCTTGTAGTGCTCGAAGGGCTCGGTGCGCAGACCGATCTGCACCATGGCGGCGTTGGAGGAGTAGGCCAGCGCCTGCTCGGGCGTCAGGAGTCCGTGCTTGGCGCCTTCGGCCTCGCCGATCTTGCGCTTGCCTTCCAGCACGGCGCTGAGATTGTGCGTGTCGATCCTGTCGTGATCCGGATCGATGGCCCCGGTGTCGACCGCGGTCGCCATGACCATCGTCTTCATGGTCGAGCCTGGCGTGAAGACATGCAGCGCGGGCATGAAGCCCCACACGCCGTACTCCGAGACCGATTCCACCGCCAGCACGCGACCGCTCTCGACCTCCAGCGCCATGCCCATCACCAGTGCGGGCTTGTGTTCATGGCTGATGTCCTGCAGCACGGCGCGCAGGTGCCGCTGCAGCGACAGATCCAGCGTCGTGATCACGCGCGGCGTGGGGCTGGCGACATCGAGATCCTGGAAGTGACGGCGCGGGCTGCGGCGCGGCACATAGCTCGCGAGGAAGTAATAGCGCTCCGGATCGGTCTCGACCCAGTCGTACTGCGGCTGCGCCAGCAGATCGTAGGCTGCGAGCTCCAGCCCGCTGATCGGGCTGGGGTAGTTGAGACGCAGCAGTGTGCGAGCCTCCAGCTCGGCCTCCTCCTCCTCGCGCAGCGGCCGGTCCGTCGGCAGCAGCAGCTCCTGCCGGGCGCGCGCACGCGCATTCTCGGCATCGAGCATGCCCCAGGCTCCCAGCACGGCCATGGGTAGTTCCTCATCACCGCCGGCGCGGCCGGGGTAGCTGCGCTTGTTGATCGGCACGAGCTTGATCTGGTACGAGCGCACGCGCTGCGCCTTGAAGAACTCGTACAGGCGCATGGAGACCTCGGGCTGGACCTCCTTCTTCAGCACCTTGTACTGCAGCGGGAACAGCGCGCCCCACACCAGCTGGCGCATGTCCTTGAGCTCATCCGCATCGCCGTCGAGGGCGCGCTTCTGGTCCGTGCCGACCAGACAGGTGATAAGGTCATCGCCGATGCGGCGCGTCCAAGCCACCGTGCTGGCGGCCTTGTGCTGCTCGCGCACTTGGGGAGAGAGCACCAGCAGCGGGTTCCACCACAACTGCCAGCCGCCGGAGCGCGTCGCGCGCACTTCCATGCCGGCCACGGGGTTCGCCGGCTGCTTTTCGTCGTGGCTACCGTGCGCGATCCAGGCCGCAATCGCGCGCGCCTGCGCCTCATCGAGCCGGAAGGGCGCCTTGTCCACCGCAATCCAGCCGCCCTGCGAGCCCTCGGGGAACAGCTCCGCGATCGCGCGCTCGCGCGTCCAGCCGAGGATCTCCGCGAGCTGCGGGATGAACGTGTTGGGCGTGTGGGCCTGCCACAGCGCGCAGGGATAGGCGACCAGCTCCTGGCGCTCCATCGACAGCGCCAGCGGCACGCCGTTGCGATCGACCAGATCGAAGGTCACCTCGGAGGAGCGCTGCTCGGTCAGCGAGCGCGGCTGCACACCCTCATCCTCCGCGCTGATCACCAGCGCCTTGAGCGCGACGATCGCCAGCACCGAGAGGATCAACAGGAAGGCCGCCGACAGGCGCAGGCCCGAAGCGGACTCGAAGCTCGACTTGATCGGAGCGGGACCGTTCACAGGCTCGCCTCCCGGGCGTCGATGTCCTTCTGCGAGGGCGTCTTCTCCTTGGCGCGCTCCAGGATCTGTTCGTCATAGGGCAGCACGCCCCAATCCGCCGAGAGCAGTCGCACCTCGCGCTCGCGCGTGACGCCTTCGAGCATCCGGCAGCGCTCCATCACCTCGTTGAGCTGAGTGCCCCGGTCGCGGTTCTCGGCCTGCTGCAGGCTCGTGAAGAGCCCCAAGGCCAGACAACCGGCTGCCAGTGCGAAGGACAGCACCGTGCGGGTCACGCCGCACCCCCTTCCCGCACCTGCTGCCCCGGCGCCTGCTCGAGGCGGCGCGCGATGCGCAGCTTGGCCGAGCGCGCGCGCGGAGTGGTGCGGCACTCCTCGCGAGAGGGCTCGATGGCGCCCTTGCCGATGCGCTCGAGCTCGCCCGCGCGCTCGCCCTCGGCAAAACGCTGCTTGACGAAGACGTCCTCGCCCGAGTGGAAGCTGATCACCGCCAGCAAACCGCCGGGCGCCAGCACCTCGCAGGCCGACTCCAGCGCCAGGCGCAGCTCCTCGCCCTCCTCGTTGACCGCGCGGCGCAGCGCCTGGAAGCACAGCGTCGCGGGGTGGATCTTGCCGCCCCGCGGACCGCGACCGGCAACCCGCGCGATCAGATCCGCCAGCGGCAGCGTGCGCGTGAAGGGCGCATTGCGGCGCGCCTCGACGATGGCCTTGGCGATCCCGCGCGAGCGCGTCTCGCCGCCCTCGTAGTAGAACAGGTCCGCCAGCTCGCTCTCGCTCCAGCCATTGACGATCTGCGCAGCCGTCGCGGTGCGCGTCGGATCCATGCGCATGTCGAGCGGACCGTCGGCCTGGAACGAGAAGCCGCGCTCAGGCTGATCCAGCTGCATCGAGCTGACGCCCAGATCCAGGAGCACCGCCATCACGGGCGCGACACCTTCCACGCGCACGGCCTGCGCAAGTCCCGAAGCACGCGCATGCCGCAGGCGCACGCGCGCACCGAAGCTCGCGAGGCGCGCACCCGCGAGCTTGAGCGCCGCGGGATCCTGATCGAGTCCCAGCACGGAAAGCTGCGGGAACGACGTCAGTACGCGCTCGCTGTGGCCTCCCAGCCCCAGCGTCGCGTCGACGCACCAGCCCGTTGCGGGCTGGGGCAATTCGGTCGCGAGAGCGTGCAGAATCTCCTCGGCCAGCACCGATTGGTGCATGGTGCGCGGATCCTCGGCGCTCGAGCCCGAATCTGCTCGTTGTTCCACGGTCAACATTTCCCCACCGAATGTGTCTATTCGCCGCTCGTGGGAGGTTCCCCGCTGAGCACCTCATCGAGGTGCTGGAGGAGCTCACCATTGCGTGCTTCGTAGGATTCCCAGGCTTCTTTGGACCAGATCTCCGCTCGGTCCTTCACACCGACAAGGACCACCTCCCTGTCGATGCCTGCGTGTCGCTTGAGCTTGTCCGGCATCAGCACGCGTCCGGTCGAATCAAGCTCCACCTGCACGGTGTTCGCGTAGAACAGGCGCTGTGCGGCGCGCTGCGCTGCGTTGGCGAAGGTGCGGGCTTCGAACTCGCGCTGCACGCGGTCGAATCCGTCCTGCGAGAACAGGTACAGGCAGTGGTCCTGGCCGGCGCTGAGGTAAGCGACAAGGCTCCCCTGCTCCGTGCGGGACAGTTGCTCCTGAATCCTCTTGGGAATCACGAGGCGGTTCTTGCTGTCGAGGGAGTGCTGGTACTCACCGAAGAGCACGCTTCACCCCCACTCGCGACGCGCGCGAGGACTGCAAGTCCCACAAAGTCCCACCAAGCTCCACAACCTGATTCGACACTCCCACAAAAGGCCTCGCAAGGGCCTCCAAACGCGAAAAACAGCCCACCGAGGGGCTTGTGGAGAAGGCGTGGAGGCCACCCCGCAGGGAATTGCGGGGTCTGGAGCTTCAACCACTACAGGTTGTGGCCCAACCTACGCACTGGGACGACCCTTCCCACTATCGGGAAAGCGTCAAAAAAAGCGCGCAAAAAGCTCGCTCAGCAACGCTCAAGCACTTGCCGAAGCCCCGGTCGTTTGACCTGAGGGCTCGAGCGGCTCGGAGTCCGCGGACGCGCTCGCATCCGAATCCCCCGCTCCCGACTCCAAGAAGCCCGCGTCCGCTCCCTCGAAAACCTGCAGCAGTTCTCCCTGCAGGCTCGCCAGCCGCTCGGGGCTGAAGTCGAACACGAACACCTTCCACAGCTCCTGCCGGCGCGGTTGGCGCACGATCAGCGCTTCCCCGTCCTCACCGCGCGAGACGCGCTCGAGCTTGAGACGCCGCTTGCGCATCAGGATCAGGCACAGGACGAAGCGCAGCTGGCGGATGCGCTCCTCGGTCCGGCCCTCGAGGCGCAGGAAAAGCTGCTCGAGCGTCGGCAGGTCGAATTCCAGCCCGCGCTTCTTCGTCGAGCTCATGCGCGTGAACCAGAAGAACAGGTCCTCGCGGCCGGGCGAGGGCTGGAAGCAGGCCGTGCAGCTGTCCGAGCGGGAGAGCTCCTCACCGCGGATCGAGAGCAGGGAGACATGCCGCTCGCCCTCGTGGAATTCCCGCTCGCAAGTGGCGCAACGAGGGGCTCGGCGCGTGATCTTCCATTCAGCCATCGCCCGCCTACTTTGCGCCAAGGCCCGCGCGGGGTCAACGCCGCGAGCCGATTCTGTCCCACCACTCCTGCCACTCCGGGAGGGTGCGATCGCGCTGCTCGCCCGAGAGCACCTCGAGGCTCTTGCGCCCGGCCTTGACGGCCGCTGCCGCGCCCTTGCGCTCCAGCCGGGTCAGGCCGTCGATCAGCCAGGGAATCGCGCGCGGCTCGCCGAGCACGCCGAAGCCCTCGGCGGCCTTCTGGGCCACGGCGAGGTCGGGGTCGGCGAGGCCCTGGCGCAGGATCCCGGCCACGAAGCCCTTGTTCTGCTGCTGCGCGCCGATGCTCGCGAGGCTGGACTGGGCCTCCCCGCGCACCAGCCAGTCCGGGTCGTGCCGCGCGAGCGCGCCGAGTCGCTCCCACTCGGCCGTCGGGATCGGCGTCTCTCCCGCGGGCAGCTTGCCCCACAGCTCCACCATGCGGCGACGCACGCTTGCGGAGGGATCGGAGCAGCGCTCCGCCACCGGTGCGCGGGCGCCCGGGCCGATTGCGATCAGGAGATCGGCGCTGAGGTAGGCCACGACGCCGTCGCCTTTGGCGGTGAGCTCCACGAGGAGCGGCGTCGAGTCCGCCGGCATGCGCACCAACTGGGCGCGCGAGCGCTCGAAGGGACCGTCCGCTTCGCCGATCCCGGCGAGCTTGGACTGCTCGAAGTGGCGCACGAGATCGCGCACGAGGTTGTCGACCAGAAAGCTCCGCTCGTCGGGTTTGGCGAGCACGCTTGGTTCGAGTTCCGCCCACTGCGCACCGCCCGCGCGCCAGGCGGAGAGGATCGCGCGCTCGCGCTCCGGCAGTTCGTCGGTGCGCAGCACGCGCGGCCGCTCGAGCGGGGTCGGCAGCGGTGAACTCGCCGTCGGCGCCGGCGAAGGGCTGTTGCAGGCGCCCAGCCAGACAAGCAGCAGCAGGTTGCCGGTCCTCACGCGCCTCAGCCCTCGGCGTACAAGGCTTCGAGCGCCTCGAGGTGGCTCGTGCGGCTCTCGGGCGCAACGATGCGTGTCCGCGCGCTCTCCAGCTGCGCCGGATCGCGCAGGAAACAGGCCAGTTGCGCACTCAGAGCCTGCACATCGCCGGTCGGGAACAGCCAGCCCGCGCGGCCTTCCTCGATCCACTCCGGCAGGGCACCGCAGGCGCTCGCCAGCACCGGCAGGCGCGCGGCGCGCGCTTCCAGCAGCACCAGCGGCGCGTTTTCCCACCACAGGCTCGGCACCACGAGCAGATCCAGTCCACCCAGCGTCTCGAAGAGCTGCTCGCGCTCCACCCGACCGCACAACTGCGCGCCGACGCGCGCGGCGAGCGGCTCAAGGTGTTGCTGGTAGGCGGGCTCATGGTCCGCGGGGCCGAAGATGCACAGCTCGCCGCGCTCGCGCAGCTCCTTGTCGATTCCGCCCCACGCCTCGAGCAGCACATGCACGCCCTTGGCTTCGATGCGCGCGCCGAGGAATCCAATGCGCACGCGCGTGCCCAGTCGACGCAGGGCCCGCGCCTGCGGTGGAATGTCCAGGCCGAAGGGCAGCAGGCGACAGTGATCCGCGGCCAGTTTCCACTCGGACTCGAAGCGCGCTTTCAGGAAGCGGCTGGGCGCGAGGAAGCGGCGCACGAAGGGCACTGTGCGCTCGCGCAGGCTTTGCTCGCGCGTCGTGACCATCGACACGAGTTCGGGATCCGGAGCGGGCTGCGTCGCTTCGGATCCGACCGCCGGCGAGGGGCGCGGCGCGAGCTTGCGCGCGAGCGGTCCCAGATCGAGGCCCGTGCCCGAGCGCAGGCCAGCGAGTGTCTTGCCCACGCGTCGCTGCAGGTCGGACTGCGCGAAGGGAAAGCCGATCAGGCAGCGGCCGCACTGCGCGGGCTCGATCGTCTCGCACAGCTGTCCATCGGGACGGCGTCGCTGGCCGAAGCGCGGACAGCGCAACCAGTAATCATGCAGCGTGAAATAGACCGGCGCGTGGCGCGCGGCGAGTTCGACGCAGCCCGCCGACCAGTGGAGCAGGTGCTGGATGTGCACGCGCTCCGGAGCGAGCTGCTCAAGCTTGGCCGCGTACAGCGCTTCGATGCGCGCGTGCGACCAGGTCTCGCTCCAGTCGCGGTGGAAGAGGTTGTTGATGAGCTCGTGGACGCGGTAGCCGTGCTCCTCGCGCACGACCCAGGACAGATCCGCACGCGAGATCTCCTTGCGCGTCGCGAGCACGTCGACGGCGTGACCGCGCGCGGCGAGCGCACGCGCCAGATCGGCGGTGTAGGTCTCGGTGCCCCCCCGGCCATGCGGAGGAAAGCCGTGGCTTTGCAGCAGGATCTTCACGGGTTTTCCGGTGCCGGGAGCGTAGCAGGTGAGTGCGCAGAGGGCGGCGGAAAAGAGCGCAGATCGCATCCCGAAGGGGTGCCGTGCGCTAGGATGCGCCCACGGAGGACGCCCTCATGCTGAAGAAGATCCTGTATGTCCTGATCGGCTTGTTCGTGCTGATCCAGTTGGTGCCCGCCAACCGCGAGAACCCGCCGGTGCGGGCCGATCTCGAGGCGCCGCAAGCCGTAAAGGCGATCCTCAAGCGCAGTTGCTACGACTGCCACTCCAACGAGACCCACTGGCCCTGGTACTCCTACATCCAGCCGGTGGCGTGGCTCGTGGCGCACGATGTCGAGGAAGGCCGTGAGCACCTCAATTTCTCGGATTGGGGCCAGTACAGCGCCGACAAGCGCTCCTCGAAGAGCGAGGAGTGCGTCGAGGAGATCGAGGAAGGCGAGATGCCGATGTCGATCTATGTGTGGATGCACTCCGAAGCGAAGATAAGCCCGGAGGATCTGGCGGTGCTGAAGCAGTGGTCCGACGGGCTCTAGAAGGCTTGGTCTTGACGGAGCGGGCCGCCGCGATATTCTGAAATTCTCGCGGCAGAGTTCGTTCGCAGCTTCCACACGCAGCTTCCACACGCAGCTTTCCCCTGCAGGCGGCTTCCGAACGCCTTTTCCGCTCGCGAATCGTGTTCCTCGCTTGAAAGCACAATTCGGGTTCCTTCCCTGACTCAAGCTCTCCATTCAGAAACCATCGGGTTTTTCCCATGCGCAAAGCTCCTCTTGCGATCCTCGCTTCCGGCCTCGCCGCGCTCGGCTTGTGGCTCTCCCTTGGCAAACCTTCGACGCCGGCCGAATTGCCGACCGCGCCGCAGGCGAACAAGCCAACCATCTCAGCCCCACTCCCCTCGGAACCAACTGCATCGAGCCGAGTGGCGCTCGCGGAAACCCGCACAGAAACCCAAGCCGGCGAACCAGCGGCGAGCGCCCCCGCTCCGCGCCCCAAGACTGACCTCGACTACAAGCGGGGCTGGCTGGAGTCGGCACTCAAGGAATTGAATGCACCCGCCAACGCCGGATTCATCGAACCGCAGCTGGAGCGCGCCCTGACGACGGCCATCGCGATCGAATTGGACCGGCAGGGACGCGGCGAGCCCATGGTCTCCGACGGTTCGACGCAGGACTACAGCCAGCCCGGCACGCAGTTTTTCACCATGAATGCGCGCGTTTACTCCTTTCGGCCGGGCGAGTATCCAGCCTACGACCAGTTGGCGAAGTTTCGGGAGCTGCGCGGCGCGTGGGCGCAGAAGGCGGCCAAGTACCCGCTCAACAGCCCCGAGGGGAATCCGGCCAACGAGCCGCAGCTCCCTGCGGATTTGATCGAGTCCGTCAAGCAGCTGGCCCGCCAGACGCTGGCGCAGACCGCACGCTGAGCCGAAGCCTGCGCCATCATCGGACAAATCAGGGCTTCTCTGTCCCAAAGCCGCGAGTGCGCCGGCATGTCCTTTGGAATTTGGCCTGCGCTTCCTGCAGGCCCTGACCCTTCCCCCTGACCCTCCACCAATCGGTCAACCCATTCATGAAACTCGCCCTCTTGTTCGCCACGTTCGTCTCAGCGGCTGCATCCTTCCACTCGGCCGCCGCCCAATGTCCCAATACCTGCACGGCGGTGCCCTCGCATTCCGCCCTCGGCACGCTGCCCGCCAACACCCAGTTGGTGATTCTGGTGGTGACGCCGCAGAACGGCAGCGCAACCGAGAATTGCGCGGACACCTGCACGCCCTGTCGTCAGCAACTCAGCGTGTCGTTCTACGGCAACGGCACCGGAAACTGTGTCACGGTCAACCACAATGGTGCGGGTTGGAGCAATCCGCTGGACACGTACTCGCGGCCGGGCTGGCTGACCGCAACCTGCGGATATTCCGACTCGCTGGAGGTTCGCGTCGGCAACTGCGGCGGTCTGCCGGGCAGTTACGACCGGATCGAACGCATCGCTCTCGCCTGTCCCTGCGATTGCGGTCAGTGATCCGCTGAGACCGAGAGCATGCTGCCGCGCATCGCCGGGGAAGCTCGCATTCCCCGACGATGCGCGCATGGCTTGGAGCTGCGCCCATCCGCATGACACCCCTGCTTCGCAATCGTCTGGCGCGCAAACAGCGCCTGAGTCTGGCCGTCCTGTTGCTGCTGGTTCTCGCGGCCTCGATGATGCTGTTGGCGATCCCCCCCCGCCGATTCCGGCTCGCACGCGGTCGAGAGCTCGCGACCTGAGCGAGCTCCCGCCGGACCGCCGGTCAGGAAATCCGCTGCGCAACCGGCGGAGCCTGAGGCGCAGGCACTGTTGACACCAACCGCGACACCATCGGCGGAAATGCCGCTCGCGCAGGAAGGCTCCGGAGTCGAGTCCCAAGAACCTCTGCCGAGCATGGGAATGCGCGCCTGGCTCGAGACCTGTCTGGTGGATCTGCACAGCGCTGGCCCCGAGCAGCGCGAACGGGTCGTGGAGCGTGCGCTGGCAACGAGCGTTGCGGCCTTGCTGGACGCCCAAGCGCGCTCGCTGGCGATCGAATCGGTTCCCGGCGGCGTGCTGGCTCGTGTGCCAAGAGGTCAGGAAGCCTTCCAGATGAACTCGCGCTACCATCGTTTCGCGCGCGGGGAATTCCCCGAGTATGACCTGTTGCTCGACTTCAAGCGCCAGCACCTCGCGTGGGCCGAGCAACGTCCACCATCGGGCGGTGTGAGTGCATGGGAAGCAAGGGAGCCGGTTTTCCCAACGGAGCTGGTGGCGCTCGCCACCCAGCGGGTGGAACAGGCACTCGCGCAGTTGCCTTGAGCCCTGCGGCCTTGGGAGGCTCCGGCGGCCTCAGTGCTCGCCGAGAATCCAGCGCGGCCGGTGCACGCGCTTGAGCCCGAAGGCCTTCGTGGCGCGCGCTTCGATCACCGCCATGGCTTCGTCGGGTGAATCCGTGAACACGATGCGCTCGAGATCCTTCGCGTCGATCGTGCCGGCCGCGACCATGTCATCGAACAGCTCGCGCAGATCCTGCCAGTAATCGGTGCCCATCAGGATCAGCGGGAACTCCTTGATCTTGCCGGTCTGGATCAGCGTGGCGGTCTCGAAGATCTCGTCCATCGTTCCGAATCCGCCGGGCAGCACGACGAAGGCGTAGGAGTACTTGACGAGCATCACCTTGCGCACGAAGAAGTGGCGGAAGTTCACGAAGCGATCGAGATAGGGATTCTCCTTCTGCTCGTGCGGCAGCTCGATGTTGCAGCCGATGCTGCGCCCGCCGACATCCTTGGCACCGCGGTTGGCGGCCTCCATGATGCCCGGTCCCCCGCCGGTCATGACCGTGAAGCCCGCCGAAGCGAGGCGCGCCCCCATCTCGCGGCCGAGCCTGTAGTAGCGGTGATCCTCGCCGAAGCGCGCCGAGCCGAACACCGTGACGCAGGGGCCCACGAAGTGCAGTCGGCGAAAGCCCTGCAGGAACTCGAAGAAGATGCCGAGCGCGCGCAGCAGTTCCGAGCCGCGCGAGGCCGGGCCTTCCAGAAAAGGCAGATCGGGGTTGTGACGCGGGGAAGAGCTCATGCGGGAGGGCTGCCTGAGGCTGCAGGAGACTGCTATACTCCCGCGCTTTTCGCAATCAGCAATCACACGCTCCCCCACCTCGAAGTCCGCACACGCCTCCTCAGCCCATGATCGTACAGAAGTTCGGCGGAACCTCGGTCGGTAGCGCCGGCCCCATCGCGCGCCTCGCCGAGATCGTTCGCGCGCACCGCGACCGCTCACCGGTCGTGGTGGTCAGCGCGGTGGGCGGCGTCACCAACAAGCTCTTCGCGCTCGCCAATCAGGCGCTCGCAGGTTCGGACACCCGGGCTGAGTTCGCGGCGCTGGCCGCGCAGCACCAGACCATCCTGAAGGAACTTGGACTGCCCGAAGCGACCATCGCCCGCGAGCTTGGCGAGCTCGAGCGGCTGGTCTCAGGCATCGGCCTGATCCGCGAGCTGACACCGCGCACGATGGACCAGCTGGCGAGCTTCGGCGAGCGGCTCTCGGTGCGCATCGTGGCCGCGCACCTCACTCAGAGCGGCACGCCGGCCCGGGCCTTCGAGGCCCATGAGGTCGGGCTCGTGACCGACGGGCGCTTCGGCGGCGCCCGGCCGTTGCCGGAGAGCGAGGCTGCGATCCGCGCGGCGCTTGAGGGCGTGCGCGAGTGTCCCGTGATCACGGGCTACATCGGCCGAGACAAACAGGGCAACATCACGACGTTGGGCCGCGGCGGCAGCGACTACTCGGCGGCGATCTTCGGTGCGGCCCTGGGTGCGCAGGAAATCCAGATCTGGACCGATGTCGACGGGGTGATGAGTGCCGATCCGCGCATCGTGCCGCAAGCCCGGCAGGTGCCGATGCTGTCGTTCGCGGAGGCGGCCGAGCTGGCATTCTTCGGCGCCAAGGTGCTGCACCCTGCCACGATGGTGCCGGCGATCGAGAAGAACATCCCGATCCGCGTGCTCAACAGCTTCCGCCCCGAGCATCCCGGCACGGGCGTGGTCGCGCGGCTGAGTGAAGATCAGCGCGCGTTGAAGTCGATCACCAGCAAGGACCGCATCGCGGTGGTCAGCATCGTGGCCGCGCCGATGCTCAACCAGTACGGCTTCCTCGAGCGCATCGCCGATGTGTTTGCGCGCCATGAGATCGTGGTCGACATGATCGCGACCAGCGAGGTCTCGGTGGCACTGACCACTGATGCCTCGGCGAAGCTGGAGCCCGTGGTCGAGGAGCTGAGCCGCTTCTCGGAAGCGCGCGTGCTGCGTGAGCTGGCGATGATCTCGATCGTGGGCGAGGAACTGCAATCCTCACTGCGCGTGCCCGCGCGCGTGTTCGCGCGGCTGGAGGCGCTCAAGGTGCGCGTCGAGATGATCAGCTACGGCGCGACGCGCAACAACCTGTGCTTCCTCGTGCCGCGCGAGCGCTTGCGCGAGGTGGTCCTGGAGCTGCACCGCGAGTTGTTCGAGGCCTAGTGCCTGGCGCACTCCGCCGTGCCGGAACGCCCCATGATCCTGCTGCTCGACAACTACGACTCCTTCACCTGGAATGTCGAGGGTGCCCTGAGCGCCTGCGGGGCAAGAGTGCAGGTCGTGCGCAACGATGCGCGCAGCGTCGAGGAGCTGCTGGCCCTGAATGCAAGCGCTCTCGTGCTCTCGCCGGGTCCGGGAACACCCGCGCGCGCGGGCGTTCAACCCGCGCTGCTCGCCGCCGCGCCCCCGGGCCTGCCGATTCTGGGAGTTTGTCTGGGGCACCAGGGCCTGGTGGAGCACTACGGCGGCCGCGTGGTGCGCGATGCCGCGCCGGTGCACGGGCGGGCAAGTGCGGTGCGGCACACCGGCAGCGGATTGTTCGAGGGGGCACCCGATCCTCTGGTCTGCGGACGCTACCATTCCCTCATCGCCGAGCGCAAAAGCCTGCCCGACTGCCTCCGCCTGACCGCGTGGACCGAAGATGGCCGGGTGATGGCCGTTGAGCATCGTGAGCTGCCGCGCTTCGGCGTGCAGTTTCACCCCGAGTCCGTGCTGAGCCCTGATTGTCGAGTGCTGTTCGAGAACTTCCTGCGACTGAGCCAAAAATGAACACCCAAGCTGCCTCGATGATCGAAGCGGTGCGTCAGCGCGCGGCCGCCCGCCGCCGGCGTCAGCCGCTGGAGCGCCTGCGCGATCTGGTCAACACCGATTCCTGGCGCCGGGAGCGCTTCGCGCTGGCCTTGAGCACTCCGAGCGGCAAGACGGAACACTCGGGGGGGATGATGGCGGCACAAGCGCAGTCCGGAGCGCTCCGAGAGCTCAAGCTGATCGCCGAGTTGTACCGCCAGTCCCCCGCCGGCGGCGTGCTGCTGCGCGAGGAGGCGCGTCCGGGCACCAATCCCGTGCGCCAGCCGATCCCTGGCCCGCGCTGGCATGCGCTGGTCGATGCCGTGCGCACTGCCGGCGTGGCGGCGCTGGCGGTCTGGACCGAAGAGGATCACTACGGCTGCACGCTCGAGGACCTGCTGACGGTCGGTCATGCCAAGCTGCCGCGTCTGCGGCGCGATCTGGTGCTCGACGAGGGCATGGTGCGCGAGGCGCTCAACTACGGCGCCGATGCGATCGAGTTGCGCGCCGACACGCTGGATGACGCGCAGCTGGCCAGTCTCAACGCGACCGTGCGCGAGCTGGGAGCCGCGAGTGTGCTGCGCGCCGCGGATGAGCAGGAGCTGCGCCGCGTGCTGGCCTGCGAGCCGGATTACGTGCTGATCGCCGGGCGCGAGCGCTGGGCCGCGCTGCGCGCTCAGGTTCCAGCAGGCCGCAGCGTGCTGCTGGAAGGCGAGGTGCGCGGTCGCGAGGATCTGGAGCTGGCGGCTCGACTGGGCGTGCAGGGCCTCCTGATTGGGGAGCCGCTGATCCGCAGCAGCGATCCAGCGGCGCTGCTGCGCGCCTGGTTGGCCTGAGGGCGCGCTTGTGACCGCGTCGCTGCCCGCGCGTCAGGCCTGAAGTTTCTTCCTTCCCGCAGCCGATAGCGCCTGTGGTGCTGGTACGCCATTTCATGACCCGCTCCGTGATCGCGCTGGCGCCGGAGACCTCGGCGACAGCGGCGCTGGAGTTGTTTCGCACGCACGGCATCCGCCGCGCGCCGGTCATGGAGCATGGCAAGCTCGTGGGAATCGTCGCGCAGAGCGATCTTCATCGGGTGCTCCCCACCACCGTGGCACGCGAAGAGCAACTCGCGGGCCTCGCGGTTCCCGTTTCCGCCGTGATGAGCTCACCCGTGCTGACGCTCGGTCCGGAGGAGCACCTCGAGGATGCTGCTCGGCGCATGCTGGAGCGCAAGCTCGGCGGCCTGCCCGTGGTGGAGTCGGGCGAGTTGGTCGGCATGCTGACGGAATCCGATATTTTCCGCGCGCTGATCGGAATGACAACGGGCGAGGGTGAGTGGCGGTTGACGTTCCAGCCCAAGCACGCGAAGGAGGCGACGCTGGATCCGGTGCTGGTGGCACTGCGCGCGGGATGCACGATCCGGGGGTATCTGGAGCACGACCGACCGGGAGGAGAGCGCCTGCACTTGCTGAGGATGAGAGGCGGCCGGAGGGCGGTGTTGATGGAGGGCTTGGAACAGGCGGGGTTTGTGGTGATTGAGGTGAGTTCCCAATCCACACCCTGAACTGCTCCAGAACTCTGGACCCGATTTCGGACTCAAAAGATGGTTTTCAGCGCGAGGGTAGTGCGGGGGAACGTCCCCGGGGATGGAAGGAGACCCGTTCCCGATGCCCGCTGTTACACCGCTAGCCACCCCGCAAGACTGTCCCTACCCCGACTGCGACCGCACACGACCGTTCACCTGGCGCCGGCGCGGCAGCTACAGGCGCAGATGCGATGAGCGCTCGGTGCCGCGCCTGCAATGTCTGCGTTGCATGCGCCGCTTCTCCACGCAGACCGACCGCGTCGATCGAGGTCTGCGACGGCCTGACCTTGTGATTCCGCTGTTCAAGCTGTTCGTGTCGAAGGTCAC
>SYGM01000093.1 GCA_005799545.1 Planctomycetia bacterium
CCGGCCTGCGCGCTCATCCCCAGCCAGGCCAGGGTTTCCAGCCCCAGAGCCTCCGCCTTGGCTTGCGACATCAGCATCAGCGCGGCCGCGCCATCCGTGATGCCCGAGGAGTTGCCCGCCGTCACCGTGCCGCGCTTGGGATCGAAGACCGGCGGCAGCTTGGCAAGGCTCTCCATGGTCGTGTCGGCGCGGGCGTGTTCGTCAAGCGCGAAGGAGGCCGTGCCCTTCTTCGTCACCAGCTCGATCGGAGCGATCTCATCAGCAAATCGATCGGCAGCCTGCGCGGCGGCGGCCTTCTGCTGGCTCGCGAGCGCGAAGCGGTCCTGCTCGGCGCGGCTGATGCCCAGATCCTGAGCCAGCTTCTCCGCCGTCTCGCCCATGCGCATGCCGGCCAGCGGGCAGTCAAATCCGTCCTTGTACATCGCGTCGACGACTTCGAAGGAACCGAGCCGATATCCGGTGCGGTAGCGCGGCAGATAAAACGGCAGCCCGCTCATGCTCTCGGTGCCGCCGGCGACCACGATCTCGGCCGAGCCGTTGCGGATCGAATCGGCCGCCAGGAGGATCGCCTTGAGTCCTGAGCCGCAGGCCATGTTGGCCGTCCATGCGTTGGCGCTCTGCGGAATGCCAGCGCGCACGCTGACCTGACGGGCGACATTGGGACCCGAGCCCGCCTGGCGTCCGCAACCGAAGATCAGCTCGTCCACTTGCGCCGGGTCGAGCTGCGCCTGCGCCAGCAGTGAGCGCACCACCGCCTGGCCCAGATCGGCGGCCGTTTGGTCGGCCAGCGTGCCGAGATACTTCCCGATCGGCGTCCGCAGGGCGTGCGTGATGACGATCGGAGAGGCTCCGGAGGAGGCAGGTGCGCGTCGGGTGGTCATGGAGGCGCTCCGTCCCCGCGGAAAGCGGCCGCAGGGAGGGAGTTTTGGGCAAGCAGGATAGGTTTGGCGGCCGGACGGCGCAAGCTTTCGCCACCCCCCCCCTACTTTCTCTCCGTCCACTTCATGCGATACTGACGGCCTCCGCCCTTCCATCCGCGCGAATGGGTGCCTAGAGAACACCGCCGTGGACCCCATCAGCGAATCCGCAGCCTTCGGCTCCCCCGCCGCTCTCATCCCGGCTCCCCGCCCGGCAGAGCTGCATCTTGCGCGACTGGCCGAGTTCCTCGGCGACGAGTCCCCCGTGGTCTGGCGCGAGGTCCAGCGGCACTTCGAGCAGGCTGGCCCGGCAGCGCGACGGATCCTCCTGCAGGCCACCAAGAACACCGATGCCCGGACCCGGATGCGAGCCCGCCACCTGCTGGCGCAGCTCGAGCGCTCGGCGGCCTGGCGGCGGCTCGTCAGGTACTGCACCCGCAGCAAGATCGAGCTGGAGCCGGCGCTGTTCCTGCTCTCGGAGTGGATGGACCCGGACTTCGACGCGCTGAGCGCGCGCAATGAGCTCGATCGGCTGGGAGCGCGCGTCTCGGCTCAGATCGAGGTGCGCACCGACGATCTGCGTCGGGCCGGTTCGCTGTGCGACGTGCTCGGACGCGAGGAGCGCTACGGCGGCAGCATCGGCGAGTTCGACCACCCTGACAATGTGCTTCTGCACCGCGCGCTGCAGAAGAAGGCTGGCATGCCGCTGACGCTGTGCGCGCTGTACCGCTTCGTCGCGCAGCGGGCCGGTTTCACCATCTCGATGCTGCCGATTCCAGGCCACATCATGCTGCGTGTTCCGATGAACGGGCGCACGCTGATCGCCGATCCGTACGACCGCGGCCGCCTTCGTTCCGAGCGTGACACGCGCGCACAGTTGGCGCGCGCGGGCCTCAAGCTGCAGAACGCCTGGTTCCAGGAAGCGAGCGATCGCTACCTGTTCCGCCGTCAGCTGCTCAACCTCTGCCGCAGCCTCGACTCCATCGGCCGCAGCGCGCAGTCAAGACAGGCGAGCCTCCTGATCGACCTGCTCGACCGCTCCCACTCCGGGCGCTAGCCTCTCGCCGCAGCCACATGAGTTCCAACGAGGGCGAGGGTGCACTGGTTCCGATGCGGGAAGCGCAGGCACCGCTGTTTCCGCTGACGAACTTCTTCCTTTATCCGGGTTCGCTCGTGCCCCTGCACATCTTCGAGCCGCGCTACCGCCAGTTGGTGACCGATCTGCTGGATGGCAGCGGCAGACTGGTGATGGGAACCGTTCCCGACGAGCACCGTCTGGAGCTGCCCGGCGCACCGCCGATCTATCCGGTTGCGGGGCTGGGCGAGATCGCGCGGCACGAAAAGCTCCCCGACGGACGCTTCCTGATCTGGGTGTTCGGTCTGGCCCGGGTGCGCGTGCGCGAGGTCGCGAGTGAGCAGCCCTACCGCCGCGTGGCCTATCTGCCGCTGCAGGAGATCCCAGTGCTGCACTGGCGCCGCGATGAGCTGCAGCAGAATCTGGAGGCGGCCGTCAAGGAGCGCTGCAAGGACATCCCCGAGTTGCCCGAAGAGCTCGCCATCACCTGCCTCACGGACATCCTGACGCAGCGACTGCAGCTCTCGAGCGCCGATGCCATGCGCCTGTACGCCGAGCCGGATGTCGAACAGCGTGCACTCGCGGCGCTGGAGCTGCACGCCCAGCGCGGCGGCTGATCGCGCGCTGGCGAGCAAGGACATCCAGGCCGGCCTGGCCTCTCTGGCCGCCCGTCTTCACGCTAGAAATCGCCCCCATGACCACTCTGCCCCTCGAGTTCCGGGACGGACATCTGTTCGTCAACCTGAGGGGCGCACTGTGGCTGATCGACACGGGTGCACCGGGGAGCTTCGGCCGCACTTGCGGATTGACCATCGCCGGCGAGTCATTCCAGCTGGCCGAAAACTGCGGATTTCTCGACGCGGACACGCTGTCAGAGTTCGTCGGGGTGAGCTGCGCAGGCCTGCTGGGCGCGGACATCCTCGGTCGCTTCGACCACATCTGGGACTGCGCAGCCGGCACGCTCGCGGTCTCGACCGACGAGCTGATGCACCGCGGCCGGGGCATTCCGCTGGAGGAATTCATGGGAATTCCCATCCTCAAGGTCCGCATCGGCGACGGAGAGCACCGCATGTTCTTCGACACCGGCGCGCAGTTCTCCTACTTTCAGAGCGGGTCACTCGAGAGCTTCACCCGCGTCGGTTGCGTCACCGACTTCCATCCAGGGCTTGGTCGGTTCCAGACCGAGCTGTTCGAGGTTCCGGCCTCGATCGGCGGCGTCACATACTCGATTCGCTGCGGCAGGCTGCCTGACATGCTCGCCATGGCGCTGCTGCTGGCGGGCACGGACGGAATCCTTGGCAACGCGGTCATCCAAGACCGCACCGTGGGCTATTTCCCGCGCCGAAATGTGCTGATTCTGTGAGTTCAGGCGAGCGTGGCGATGACCGGCGCGTGGTCGCTGGGCTTCTCGCCATCGCGCGCCTCGAGGTCGATTTCGACCTTTTCGCAGGACTGCAGCGCCGGCTCGCTCATCAGCAGATGATCGATGCGCAGACCTTGTCCGCGCTTGAAGCCATTGGTGCGGAAATCCCACCAAGTGTAGTGCCCGCCGTCCTTGTGAAACTTGCGGAAAGCATCGTGGAAGCCCAGCGAGGTGACCTCTTCCAGCGCGTGGCGCTCGGGCGTTGAGCACAGGATCTTTTCGTGCCAGGCCTTGGGGTCGTGCACATCGCGGTCGTCGAAGGTGATGTTGAAATCGCCAGCGAGCACGATCTTCTCGCGAAAGTCGAAGTGCTTCCGGATCCAACCGCGCAGCTCGGAGAGGAAGGCCAGCTTGTCGAAGTAGCGCGGCGCGCCGACCTCCTGGCCGTTGATCACGTAGACATTGATCAGCAGCAGGTCCTCCACGGTCGCGGCGATCACGCGCCGCTCCTCGTCGGGGCTGTCCCCGCCCTGCATCCCCCGGCGCACATCCTCGATGCGCCGCCGGGCGAGGATCGCGACCCCGTTGTAGGTCGTCTGGCCGAAGTGGACGCACTGGTAGCCCGCATCCTGGATCGGCTCCCAGGGACAGGCCTCAGCGAGGCACTTGGTCTCCTGCAGCATGACGACATCGGGCTTGCGCCGCTCCAGCCAGTCCAGCAGGCGGGGCAGGCGGGCGCGGACGGAATTGACGTTCCAGGTGGCGACTTGCATGTGGGATTGGCTCTTCTGCGGGGCAACCCGTATCCTAGACGGATCCAAGTACCAAGAGTGGGTGCACAATTTCGGCACCCCGCACAGACAGCAAGGAAAACGTTGAAGAAGTCTTTCTCCCGCCGCCGAGGTGGCGGCCGGTCCGGTGGCAAGAGCCAGCCGGGTCCCCGATCCGGTTCCGGCGGCGCCAGCAGCACGAGCGCGGCACCGCTGCAGCCGACTGCAGAACCCCCGGACATCCAGAGCTTCCGCGAGTGGAAGCTCGAACCCATCGTCCTCGATGCGATCGAGGCGCTGGGCATCCAGACCCCCACTCCGATCCAGCGCCTCGCCATCGGTCCGGTGCTCGAAGGCCGTGATGTGATCGCCAAGGCCGAGACCGGCACCGGCAAGACGCTGGCCTTCGGCGCACCGATGATCTCCAAGGTCGACCCCAGCCGCGCCTCGGTGCTCGGGCTCGTGCTGACGCCGACGCGCGAGCTCGCCGAGCAGGTCGCCAACGTGCTGCGCTCGATCGGCGATCCGCGCGGCCTGAAGATTGCGCTGGTGGTCGGCGGCGAGCCGATGGATGGACAGGTGCGCGCGCTGCAGGCCGGCGCACAGGTCGTGGTCGGAACTCCCGGCCGCGTGCTCGACCTCTACCGGCAGAAGTTCCTCAACTTCCCCTGGACCGAGTTCGCCGTGCTCGACGAGGCCGACGAGATGCTGGAGATCGGATTTCTCGACGATGTCGAGAAGATCCTGTCCTTCATTCCCGAGGAGCGGCAGACGCTGCTGTTCTCGGCCACCTTCCCCCCGGCGCTGCTGGCGCTGGCTCGCAAGCACACGCGCAATCCGATCGAGGTCGCGACCGCCAGCGGCGTGAAGACCGTCGACAACATCCAGCAGAGCTTCATCAGCGTCGAAGAACGCGACAAGCCGCTCGCGCTGATCCGGCTGATCGAACAGACCGAGCCCAAGGACGTGATGCTGGTGTTCTGCGACCGGCGCGAAGATGTCGATCAGCTGATGCGCCGCCTCGAGCGCCTGCCCGTGCCGATCAAGGCACTGCACGGCGGTTACGACCAGGCAGCGCGTTTCCGCGTGATGAGCGCGTTCCGCACCGGCGAGGTCAAGGCGCTCGTCGCCACGGATGTGGCCTCGCGCGGACTGGATGTGAAGCACGTCACGCACGTCATCAACTACGACGTGCCGCGCGACATCACGGACTACACGCACCGCATCGGCCGCACAGGACGCGCGGGCCGTCAGGGCAAGGCCGTGACCTTCGTGTCGCGCGAGGACCTGCGGCGCTGGAAGCCGCTGATCCAGGCCGCCACATGGAATATCGGTGAGGAACCGCTACCGGGTCCGACGCGAGGACGCCGCGACGGGCCGCGCCGTGAGGAAGCGCGCGAATCGCGCCGTGAGGAACCGCGCGAATCTCGACGTGAGGAACCGCGTCGTGAGGAAGCACGCCGTGATGAAGCGCGGGAACCGCGCCGTGACGAACCGCGCGAATCGCGACGTGAGGAGCCGCGTCGCGAGGAAGCACGCCGTGCGGCTCCCCGCCGCGAGGAGAGAGGCCGCGAGGAACCGCGCCGTGCAGCTCCGCCGCGGCCCCAGGCTCGCCCCCAACCCACGACGCTGCCGCGTGCTGAGGATTTTGTCCCCGTGCGTCCGCGCCGTCTGCGTCGGGAATCAGACTAAGATCAGGACTCTCATGGGCGGTTCGAATCCCTACACCAAGGACGCGGCTCCCCCGCTGCCGAAGAAGGCTTACCAGCTGACCATCCTGCCCGCCGGCGTGACCATTCAGGTCGATCCGGCGCGCATCCCCTACTCGCGCACGGGGCACAAGGGCTCGATCCTCGAGATCGCGCTGGGCAACGATGTCGAGATCGACCATGCCTGCGGTGGCGTATGCGCCTGCTCGACCTGCCACATCATCGTGAAGCAGGGCCTCGAGAGCTGTTCTCCCGCCACCGAGGACGAAGAGGATCAGATCGACAACGCGCGCGGTGTCACACGGCAGTCGCGTCTGGCCTGCCAGTGCGTTCCAGATGGATCCTGCGATGTCGTGGTCGAGGTGCCGGCATGGAATCGCAACCTTGTCCGGGAAGGCCCCCACTGATGGAAGTGCGTCTTGCGAACCCGCGCGGCTTCTGCGCGGGCGTCGACCG
>SYGM01000010.1 GCA_005799545.1 Planctomycetia bacterium
ATCACCGGCTGGTCCGGGCCGAACATCTGGCCGGAAGCGATGCGGGGGAGGAGCGCGTAGCCGATCTGACCGGCTGCGCCCGTGACGGCGACGCGGATGGGTGCCTTCTTCATGGTGTGTTTGGGTGAGGATTCCGATCAATCGGGGCTGAAGATTGTCCAGACTGAGGCGCGGAAGAAAAGCCTGCAGGGAGGGATTTTTGCATGGCGTTCCGGCGGATCCGGCTTTGCCCTTCGGCCGCAGGTATCTTATGAAGGGACACCGCACCTTGAAGCCCACCCTGCAAGACTCCGGCACCCTGCAACCGCTCGACGAGATCCTCGCACGCAGCGTCATGCAGGATCTGGCCCGCGAAGCCCGTGCATGGCGCTTTGAAGTGGCGCCCAATCCCTGCGTGGGCGCTGCGATCCTGGCCGGCCACGAGCTCGTCGCCAAGGGCTTCCACGAGTACTACGGCGGAGCGCATGCCGAGCTCGCGGCCTTCGCCAACGCTGCGAGGAGCCCGATCCCGCGCTCGGCCTGGGACACGCTGCTGGTGACGCTGGAGCCCTGCTCCAGCGTCGGCAAGACGCCGCCCTGCACCGAGTTTCTGCTGAAGAGCGGCATCCGCCGCGTCGTGGTGGGCGCACTCGATCCGGATGCGCGCCATCAGGGCAAGGGACTGCGCGAGCTGCAGGCCGCGGGCATCGAAGTGCTGCTGGCCGATGATCTCGCGCCGCTGGGCGAGGTCGCGCCGCATTTCCTCGGTTGGACCTCGAGCGAGCGTCTGCGCCGTCCGCGTCCTTGGACGATCGCGAAGTGGGCGCAGACGCGCACCGGTCAGCTCGTGCCGCCGATGGGAGTCGGCGGTGGGCGCTGGATCTCCACGCCGGAATCGCTGCGCGAAGTGCAGGTGCTGCGCGGTCGAGTCGACGCGATCATCACCGGCGTGGGCACCGTGCTCGCGGACGATCCGCGCTTCAGCGTGCGTCCGCCCGGCAACCCGGCGCGCCCGCCGTGGAAGATCGTGTTCGACAGCTACCTGCGCACGCCTCCCGACGCGGCGCTGTTCAGGCCTGCGGGTCCCGGCGAAGGCAGCGGGCCGGTGCACATCCTGTGCCTCGCAGGTCAGGACCCGGTGCGCGAACGCGCGCTGCGCGAGGCCGGTGCACAGATCCACCCGCTGCACGTCTCGAGCGAGCACGAGTTCTCGCTCCGTGAGGCCCAGGAGTGGATGTGGTCGCAGGGCCTGCGTCGAGTGCTGCTGGAGGCAGGTCCCACGCTGCTCTCCAGCTATCTGGCCGCCGAGCTGGTCGACCAGCTGCGGATCTACACCGGCAGCATCAACGGCGGACAGGGCCCCTCGATGGGGGAATCGCTTTCCAGGCTGCAACTGGCCGAGCGGCTTGACCGGGAGTGGGGCAGCGATGCCGTTCTGGAAGCCTTCCTCGGCTCCGGCGGCTGAGTCGGGCCGCCGGCGGCCGCACCCGGCCCCATTGGCGAAAAAATCCCACTCCACGGGCAGATTCCTGCATCACTCCGCCTACCCGGGAACAGAATCGTGGGGTACGCTCGTCAGGAACTCACTCGGGACTCCCGAGCTAGGAAAACCATGCTCAAGAAGACCTTCTCGTTCCTCGTCGCGGGCCTGACGGCCCTGCTGGCGAGCTCCTCCCTGCAGACCGCGCAGGCGCAACTCTCGCTCGACACCCAGCTGGTGGCGAACGGTTTGGCCCGCCCGGTCTTCGTCACCGCTCCGGTGGGCGACTTCAGTCGCATGTTCATCGTCGAGCAGCGCTCCGGCTCCACGGGCCGGATCCGCATCTTCGACTTTGCCACGAACTCGCTGCTGGCGACGCCTTACCTCTCCGTGAGCCCGGTGCTGACCGGTAACGAAGAAGGTCTGCTGGGCCTCGCCTTCCACCCGGACTTCGCGAACAACGGCTACTTCTTCGTCTACTACACGGCCACGACGGGCAGCAACGTGGTCGTGCGCTACCAGGCCAACGCGCCCTTCGCGACCTCGACGACCGCCAACGCGGCCTCGGCGACCGCGGTGCTGACGATCCCGCACCCGACCAACACCAACCATAACGGCGGCTGGATCGGCTTCGGCCCGGACAACTACCTGTACATCGGCACGGGCGATGGCGGCTCGGCCAATGACCCGCCGAACAACGCGCAGAACATCAACTCGCTGCTGGGCAAGATGCTGCGCTTGGATGTCAACGGGGACGATTTCCCGAGCGATGCCACGCGCAACTACCGCATTCCGCCGACCAACCCCTTCGCGGGCGCCACGGCCGGCGCCGACGAGATCTTCCACTACGGTCTGCGCAACCCTTGGCGCAACTCCTTCGACCGCCTCACGGGCGACATGTGGATCGGTGACGTCGGTCAGAACGCAATCGAGGAAGTCGACTTCGTGCCTGCTGGTCTGGGCGGTCTGAACTTCGGCTGGCGCTGCATGGAAGGTGCTGCGTGCACCGCTCTGACGGGCTGCACCTGCAACGCCCCGACGCTGACGCTGCCCGTGTACACGGCGAACCACTCGTCGGGCAACTGCTCGATCACGGGTGGCTACCGCTACCGCGGCAGCGCGCTGTGCAACTTCCAGGGTCTGTACTTCGTGACGGACTTCTGCACCAGCCAGATCTTCACGTTCGGCTGGAACGGCAGTGCGATCACCAACCTGACCAACCGCACGACAGACCTCGATCCTCCGGGCACGCTGGCCATCGGCTCTATCGCCAGCTTCGGCGAAGACGCCGCGGGCGAGCTCTACATCTGCGATCTCAACGGCGGGGAAGTCTTCAAGGTCGTCCCCGGCCTGATCGCCGACTGCAACGCCAACACCCAGCACGATGGCTGCGAGATCCTCGCGGGCACCGCGCAGGACCTCAACCTCGACGGCGTGATCGACAGCTGCCAGTCCACGGGTACCGCCAGCTGCTTCGGTGACGGCTCGACCCCGACGGCCTGCCCCTGTGCCAACGTGGGCACCGCCGGCCGCGGCTGCGACAACTCGGCCGCCACGGGCGGCGCCAAGCTGGAGGCCTTCGGTGATCCGCTCTCGGACAACGTGGTGCTGCAGTCCAGTGGCGAGCTGCCGACGGCCCTGTCGATCTTCCTGCAAGGGGACGTGATCAACTCCAACGGCGTCGTCTTCGGTGACGGCGTGCGCTGCGCGGGCGGATCGCTCAAGCGTCTTTACGTGCGCAATGCCTCGGGCGGCGTGGCTTCGGCTCCCCAGCCGGGCAACCCCTCGATCACGGCCCAGTCGACTGCGCTCGGCGATCCGATTGCTCCGCTGTCGGGTGCCACGCGCATCTACCAGGCTTACTACCGCGATCCCAACCTCGCGTTCTGCGCCGCGCCTCCGGGCAACTCGTGGAACATCTCGAGCGCGATCACGATCATCTGGTGATCGCTTCGATCCTGGGCCTGCTCAAACAGGCCTGAAGGATCCAGACAACACGCGCGGCGCGCGCTCTCTTCAGAGAGCGCGCGCCGCGCACTTTCGATGCCGCGCACGCCGCGCACGATTCACTCTGCGCCCTGTCCGCTCGTCATCCGCCGTCCTTGGGCGCGTGTTCCGGCCACAGCGACAGTGCCTTGCGGGCCGCGGCGGTGTTCGCCAGGCGCTTGGCAAAGAGCTTCTTGAGCGTCTTCTCCAGGTCCTTGGCATTGCCCGCATCCGAGCAGGTCTGAGCCTGTTCCAACAGGGCCTCCGCTTCGATCTCGAGGCGCACGAGCGCGAGCTCTTCCTTGATGTCCTTCTGCGCTTCCGCCTTGGCAACCCGCGCGCGAATCTCGGCGGCGATTGCCAGACCGGCGCAGTCCTTCTCGAAGCTCTGCAGTTCGCGATACGCTGCCGCGGCGCTGCCGGGCACAAGCTTCGCCTGCAGGGCGCTGAAGCGCTCGCGCAGGCCCTTCTCGCAGGCCTCGCGGCCAGCCTTGGCCTCCTTGGCGTACTCGCTCTTGGGGCTCAGCGCGAAGACCTTGTCCCAGGCCCTCGCGGCGGCCGGCCAATTCTGCGCCAGCTGCGCCTGCCGGGCATCCGCGCACAGCTTGACGATGCTGACCCACTGTTCCTCCGTCAATCCCGGTCCGAAACCGGCGCGCAGCTGATCAAAGCCCGCGAGCACCTCGCTCACCTCGGGCGCGTGTCCGGTCGCGATGCGCAGCGCCTCCTTGCCGTCCGGACCGATCAGGATCGTCTGCGGACAGCGCAGATCACCGCCCTCGTCGCGGTACTCGAGGAACAAGTCATTGAAGTGTTGTGCATGCTGTGTGCAGCTCTCGAACATCGGGTAGACCGAGCAGACATCCTGCTTCTGCTTCTTGCCGTCAACCTCGACCTCGATGCTCGCGCGCGGGTGCGTTCCGTTGTTCGAGATCACGACCACCGCCTCCTCGCTGGCGGCGAGCAGCTCCGGGTCCTTGAGCAGAGTGTCGCGGTACTTGTCGTTGTCCGCCTCGCCCTCGAGGATGATGTGGATCAGAAGCCCTGCATTGCGCTCCTTGGCGTGCGTGCGCGCCTCCGACAGCTTGCCCTTGAACGGACGCAGCTGCGGCGGGGGCGCCTTCTCCTTGCCCTTGGCCGGCGCGGGCTTGTCCGCGGGCTTGCTGCTGGGGTTTCCGGCGGGCTTGCCGGAGGGTTTCTGGACTCCGAGCGCAAGCCCGGAGAGCAGCATCACGGTCGCAAAGGAACAGCAGAGCAAGGGCTGGCGCATGGCGTACACCTCCCCAGAAGCGTACAAAAAGAAGCATGCGCGCGCGCTGGCTCGCTCTCATCGCTCTCCTGTTCTGCGGCTGTGCCTCGACGCACAGCCGGGCTCGGGAGATATCCGCCGAGGCGGAGGCTGCGCTGCTCGCGGGCGAGGAGGCACTTGAGCGGGAGGATCCGAGCGCCCGGAGCGAGCTGGAGCGCGCGACGCGTCTGGCGCCGGACTGGATCGCGCCTGAGCGCCTGCTCGACGAACTCGCGCGCCGTGAACTGCGCCTGCCGGAGGCGCTCGCCATGCGCCGTGCGCAATCTGACAGCGCCGCGGATCTGTACCTGCGCGGCCGTCTGGAGGGCGAGGGCGGGCTCGGTTGCTACCAGCGTGCGCTCGAGCTGGATCCGGAATGCGCCTTCGCGCTGCACGGTCTGGGCGTGCTGGCTGCGCGTGCCGGCCAGTTCGCCCAAGCCGAGCAACTGGCGCAGCGCGCGCTCCGGCACGCGGGTTGCGCATGGGAGCGCGGCTTCTTCGGCACAGCGCTGGCGCGTGCAACGCTGCGTCAGCGCGGACCGCGGGCCGGCGTGCAAGAGATCGGGCGCCTGCTCGAGGAGCAGCAGCTGCTCTCGCGCGATGTGCTCCGCCTGCGGACGCTGGCTCTGCAGTGGCGCGCGCTGCTGGAGCCTCCCGAGAAGCTGATCGACCCGCTTCTGGAACTGCTGCGTGAGCCGGAACTGGCGGAGCCGGAGCTGCGCACGCTCGCGGCGCTGTTCGAACTGCTGCCGGGAGCGCGCGAAGAGCTGCTCCTGGCGTTCACGACCCCGCAGCCTCCACCCGCACTGCGTGCGGTGCGCGAACGTTTGCGGGCCGAGCTGCTGCTGCAGGCGGCTCCGGCGTTCCTCACGGCCGCGCGGCTGCAGGACAGCTCCGGGCTCGCGCGCTGGATGCTGTTCGCGCTCGGTCGCGCCGACGAAGCGGTGGAGCGCTGGCTCTTCGAGCTGCCTGAACAGGTACTGGCGGCCCCCGGAGTTCCCAAGGATGCTCGACTGGCGCGCATGGTGGCGCTGGCGCGCGCCGGGTCCGGTCGCGAGCTGGGGCAGGCGCTGCTGGAGTGCGGCTGGTTCACGGAAGCGCGCGCGCTCGCGCAGTTTCTGGCGCTGAAGGACCCGCAGGGTGCGGTCGCGTTGGACGATGCGGCGCTGGAACGCAACGCGGAGCTGTCGCAGTGTCTGCGCGTGGCGCGCGATGCCGAGGGACTGGATGCCGCGCTGCGCGCACTGCAGTGCGAAGACAGTCCGCGGCTGAAGTTCGGCCCGCTGGGACAGCTGGCGCATCCGGGGCCCTGGTTCTCGGCCGAGGACGAGCGCGAGGGCGTCGGCAAGACCGGAGAGCCTGTCGGCGGACTTGCGCGGCGCATGGACCGGCTGGGGCGCTTTGCGCTGCTGGGGGAAGTGCTGATCCAGAGCGGCCTCGATGCGGCGATCCTGCCGCGCGTGGCCGTGGAGCAGCTCTCGGGCAGCGTGCTGGGGCAGCCGTGGTCGGGCACAGTGGTGTGGTGCGAAGGACAGGAGCTCGCGCCGCGTGCCTCGCGACAGGGCGCGCACATCCACGCCGCGGCGCTGCATGAGGGCTTCTGGCTCGACATCGCCAGCGTGCGCCGTGAACGGGAAGAGTGGCTCGAGGTGGAGCGACGTTTTGCGGATCCGGAGCGGAGGCAGCGCGGGCTGGCGGTGGAGGCGCTGTTTGCAGAGGGAGCGCCCGCGGATCTGCGCGCGACGCTCGATGCCTCGGATCGTCTGCGGCTGGCGGTGATCGCCGAGCGCGGCGTGCCGAGCTTGAGCGAGTTCGTGCAGGCCACGGCGGCCCACGAGTCCGCGCACATCGTCGACCGACAGCGCTTCCTGCCGCTGGAGCGGGGCTGGTGGCGCGCGCTGCGCCTGCTGGTGGACTGCGGCTTCTCGCTGCGCATGTTCGGTGAGGAGCTGGAAGCGCGCGCCCAGCTGGCGGGCCTGTGCGAATCACGCGAGCCGCGCATCCTGCTGGCGCATCTGCTCGATGCGGCGGGGGGCGAGTTCGGCAAGCAGCTCCCGCACGCGACAGGCTATCGCCGGCTGCTGGTGCGCCTGCTGAAGAAGCTGGAGGGCCATCCGGCGTTGGATTCATCCCGGCTGCTGGTCCAGCAGCTGCACCGGCTGCCCGCCGAGGAGCTGCGCCGCGTCGCGCGTGTGCTGGCGAGCGAACAGGGACTCGACCGACCCTGAAATCCTTTCAGAACCGGCGCGCTGGCTGCCGATAGGCCCGCCATGGCCTGGATCGACGCGCTGTTTCAACGGATGGTCGCAAGCGGAGCTTCCGACCTGCACATGAGCTCCAACCTCGTGCCCATGTTTCGCCTGCACGGCGAGATGGTGAAGATCGAGGGTTGTCCGGTGATCACTCCGGAGCAGATGCAGGCGATACTCTACGAGATCGCACCGGCAGCCAATCGCGCCGAGTACGAGGAGACCAGCGACACCGACTTCGCCTACGAGCTCTCCGGTCAGGGCCGCTTCCGCGCCAACTATTTCCGCGATCACCGCGGACCGGGCGCCGTCTTCCGTCTGATTCCCTCCACGATCCTGAGCGCCGAGCAGCTCGGCCTGCCGCGCTGTGTGCTGGAGCTGTGCCAGCTCTCGAAGGGGCTGGTGC
>SYGM01000094.1 GCA_005799545.1 Planctomycetia bacterium
AGGGCGCCTGCGGCGACGACGCAGCCGGGCAGGAGGGTGAAGGCAAGGAGAGCGATGGAAAGCGGAGTGCGCATGGAGTCAGAGTCGAGGTGATGTGAATGGAGATTGGATGGATGGCTTACGCATGGGCGTGGCTCGCGGCCTCGACCAGGCGTCGGTAGAAGCGCAGACCCTCGCCTTCGGAGCGGGGCGGCATGCGCGTCCAGTTCGGATGGTTGTGCGGCGTGATGTTGCGCTCGGGGTGCGGCATCAGGCCGAGCACGCGACCGGTCGGATCGCAGATGCCCGCGATGGCGTGCACCGCGCCGTTGGGATTGGCGGGGTACTCGCCGGCGATCGCACCGCCTGCATCGCAGTAGCGCCACGCGATCTGGCGGCGCTGGATCAGGCGCTCGAGCGTGGCCTCATCGCGCACGACGAAGCGTCCCTCGCCGTGCGCCACCGGCACGGGCATCGTCCAGCCGTCTTCGATCCACTCGGCGGCGCAGGCGGAGCCGCGCATGTGCACCCAGCGGCACTCGAAGCGGTTGGATAGGTTGTTGGTCAGCGAGATGTTGCGCGGAGGCAGCGGCTCACTGCTCTCGCGCGACAGATCGGCCTCGAACAGGCCGGACTCCACCAACACCTGGAAGCCGTTGCACACGCCCAGAACATGGCCGCCGCGGGCCACGAAGCGCCGCACGGCGCCGAGCAGCGAGCGGCGCAGCTCCAGCCCGAGCACGCGGCCCGCGCTGATGTCATCGCCGTAGCTGAACCCGCCGGGAATCACGAGCAGCGAGGAGCTCTCCAGACGCGCGGGCTCGGCGAGCACGCGGTCGAGGTGCGTCAGTTCCACCGCAGCGCCCGCTGTCTGCAGCGCGCGCACGGTCTCACCATCGCAGTTGATGCCTGCTGTCCGCAGTACAAGGGCTTTTGTCTGGCTCATGATCTCATCCCTGGAAGCTGCTCTTGTGGGCCTTGGAAAGCTCCGCGAGCGACACGCTGAACAGCTCCGTGCCTTGCGTGGAGCGCACGATCAGGCGGCTTTCGCCGATCACGCGGCCCACGGCTGCACAGGGCAGTCCGGCAAGCGCGCGCTCGAACGAAGCAGCCGACCCCTCGGGCACCTCGACCAGCAGGCGGGAACAGGACTCGGAATACAGACGCGCGCTGTCGGGATCAACGGGTGAGGCCGATTTTCCGCGCGGTTCGTAGCTGACGCGCGCCAGATCCAGCTCGGCACCCAGCCCGCCGGCGAACGCCATCTCTGCGGCGGCAACCGCCAGACCGCCCTCGGACAGGTCGTGGCAGGACAGCGCCAGGCCCTGGGCCAGAGCGCCGTGCAGGGCGGCGAACAGGCGCGGCGCCTCGGCGAGATCCGGCCGCGGCACGCGCCCGCCGCGCAGGCCCTCGTGCTCGTAGTAGTGCGAGCCGCCGAAGCAGTCGCGCGTGCGGCCCACGAGGTAGAGGCGCGAGCCTGCGCGCTTGAGGTCCATGCTGGTGGCGCGACCCACTGCCGGAACGATCGACAGCGCCGAGACGAACAGCGTGGGGGGGATGGGGATCGAGGTGTCGCCGACGCGGTACTCGTTGTTGAGGCTGTCCTTGCCGGAGATGAACGGCGTCTGGTAAGCCTTCGCCGCGCGGTAGCAGCCTTCCGAGGCGTGCACGAGCGCGCCGAGCCGGTCGGGCTTGTCGCAGTTGCCCCAGGAGAAGTTGTCGAGGATCGCCGTGCGCGCGGGATCGCCGCCGACGGCCACCACGTTGCGCAGCGCCTCGTCGATCACGGCTTCCGCCATCGCGCCGGCATCGATCAGGCCGTAGCGGGGCGAGGCGCCGCAGCCGATCGCGATGCCCTTGGCCGAGTGGGCCAGCGGCTGCAGCACGGCGGCATCGCCCGGACCGTCCATCGCGACGCCGACGAAGGGCTTGAGCACGGACATGCCCTGCACTTCGTGGTCGTACTGGCGCACGATCCACTCTTTGCTGGCGATGTCGGGCGAGCCGAGCAGCGCGCACAGCGTGCGCGCATGGCCCGCGCGCGGAGCCGTGCAGCCCGGATCGTCCTGATTTGCGGGCTGATAGGTCGCCTTGCGCACCGGCTTGGGCGTGCCTTCGTGCAGGAAGTGCAGGTCCATGTCGCCGACCAGCAGACCCTGCGCGCGCAGCTGCAATCGGCCGCTGGAAGTGAAGCGGCCGATCACCGTGGCCTCGACATCCTCCGCCGCGAACACCGCCAGCAGCGCATCGAGCGTCGCCTGCGGCACCGCGAGCACCATGCGCTCCTGCGCTTCGCTGATCCAGATTTCCTCGGGCGAGAGCCCGGGGTACTTCAGCGGGACCTGCTCGAGGTCGACTTCGGCGCCGCACTCGGCGCTCATCTCGCCCACGGCGCTCGACAGACCGCCTGCGCCGCAGTCGGTGATCGCGCGGTAGAGTCCGCGGTCGCGTGCCTGCAGCAGCGCATCGAGCACGCGCTTCTCGGTGATCGCGTCACCGATCTGCACGGCCGAGGAGGACAGCTGCTCGGACTCCTCGTGCAGCTCGGCCGAGCTGAAGGTTGCGCCGTGGATGCCATCGCGGCCCGTGCGTCCGCCGGCGACGACGATCGCATCGCCGGGCTGCACGGACTTGGTTGCGGCCGCGTGCGGCATCAGACCCACCGTGCCGCAGTAGACCAGCGGGTTGGCGATGTAGCCCTCGTGGAACCACACGCCGCCCGAGACGGTCGGGATGCCCATGCGGTTGCCGTAGTCGCGCACGCCGGCCACCACTCCGCGCAGGATGCGGCGGGGGTGCATGCAGCCCTTGGGCAGCTTTTCGCGCGGCAGATCCGCCGGTCCCACGAAGAAGGCGTCGGTGTTGGCGATCGGACGCGCGCCGAGTCCCACGCCGAGGATGTCGCGGATCACGCCGCCGACACCGGTGCCCGCGCCGCCGTAGGGATCGATGGCGCTGGGGTGGTTGTGCGTCTCGACCTTGAAGCACACATCGAAGCCCGCATCGAACTCGATGATGCCTGCATTGTCGTGGAACACGCTGACGCACCAGGGCTTGTCGAGCTCCAGCGTCGCGGCCTTGATGGTGCGCTTCAGCAGGTTGTCGATGCGCCGGCCGTCGATCTCGACTTCGCCGGTGAAGGTCTTGTGCTTGCAGTGCTCCGACCAGGTCTGCGCGATCGTCTCCAGCTCGCAGGCGCTGGGCTCGCGGCCCTGCGCGCGGTAGTGCGCCTGGATGGTCTGCATCTCCAGCAGGTTGAGCGACAGCCCGCCTTCGCGCGACAGTTCCATCAGGCGCGCGTCGCCGGCGGAGCACAGCGGCACTTCGACGCGCGCATGCCGGGCGCTGGCCGCAACGCGCTCGAAGTGCAGACCCTCGGCGTTGACGGCGACATCGTCGATCGTCTCGTTGCCCAAGCAGCGCGCGCCGATCTGGTGCAGCAGCGCCTCATCGCGCTCGCCTTCGATCTCGTAGACGCGGAAGGTCGAGCAGTGGAAGCCGGCCTCCTTCTCGCGCGGCAGCAGGCCCGTCTTGCGCAGCGTGCGGTGGATCGTCAGCGCGACGGGATCCATGACACCGGGCTTGCGTGCGATCAGAACGCGCGCGCGGGCCGTGCGCGTCTCGGGCTGCGTGCGCGGTGCGCTGATGCGCGCCACGTCGAGCACCGCATCGCTCAAGCACTCGCGCGTGATCGTCTCCACTTCCGCGCGCGACAGCTCCGGTGAGAGCAGGAATCCGCGTCCCACCCGCACCCGCTCGATGGTGCCGATCGCCAGCTCGCGGATCGCGGAGAGCGCGCTCATGCCTTCGGGGTCGGCCTGGTGCTCCGCGCGGAAGACTTCGATGCGCCAGGCGTTGGGCAGGGACAGCTTGTGGGGGGTAGCGCTGCTCAAGGTGGTGGAGGCCATGTTTGCCTCCAGAGTAGGAAGGCGAGGGGGTGGTTGCTAGGAAGTTGGGGATCGGAGGCGGACTCCGCAGCGGCGGGGGGGAGCTGACCTGTTCCCTGCGGGACTCGGCCGCGCTAGGCTCTCCCGACCGTGAGCGACACCCAAAAGAGCCGCAACGACAACACTCCCCCCGGCATGGCCTTCGAACGGCCGATCCGCGAGCTGGAGGCCCAGCTGGCGGAATTGGAGGATCTCGCCCGCCGGACCAACCTCGACCTGGGCGGTGAGATCGCCGCCCTCAAGGCGCGCGTCGAGACCACCACCCGCGAGGTCTACTCGGACCTCTCGCCCTGGGACCGGGTCAATGTGGCGCGCCACAACGACCGCCCGGTGGCAGCGGACTATATCGACAAGGGGCTCGACGAGTTCTGGGAGCTGCACGGCGACAAGGTCTTCGGCGAGGACCGCGCGATCGCGACGGGGTTCGCACGGCTGGGCGATACGCGCTTCATGCTGATCGCGCAGCGCAAGGGCCGCACCACCAAGGAGCGCATGGCCTATAACTTCGGCTGCGCGCATCCTGAGGGCTACCGCAAGGCGCTGCGCAAGATGCGCCTTGCTGAGAAGCTGCGCCTGCCGATCGTCACCATGATCAACACGCCCGGCGCCTCTCCGGGCATCGG
>SYGM01000095.1 GCA_005799545.1 Planctomycetia bacterium
AGGCCAGCATGGCGATGGCCGCATCGGGGATCATCGGCATGTAGATCGCGACGCGATCGCCCTTCTTCACGCCGCGGTTCTTGAGCGCATTGGCGAAGCGGCAGACCTCGACATGGAGCTCCTCGTAGCTGAGCGTGCGCGTGTCGCCCGGCTCGCCTTCGAAGATCAGCGCCGGCTTCTTGGCGCGCGCCGAGAGGGCATGGCGATCGACGCAGACTGCGCTGACATTCAGTTTGCCGCCGATGAACCACCGGGCGAACGGAGCCTGCGACCAATCGAGCACCTGCGTGAAGGGCTGCATCCAGGGCAGCTCGCGCGCGATGCGACCCCAGAAGGCTTCGGGCCTGTCGATCGACTCGCGGTACATGCGCTGGTAGTCCTCCTCACGCGCGATGCGCGCCTTGGCCGTGAAGGCCGCCGGCGGAGGGAACTGACGGTTCTCGTGCAGGACATTTTCGATGCCGCTCATGGTGCTCATGAGCCTAGCGATCGGGCGGCTTGCTGCCCACCGCGCGCGAACAGGAGGCTGCTAGCCGTTGCGCTTGCGCAGCTCGACCCGCACACTGCCCGCGCCATCGTCGGCGACCAGCTCCAGCTTGACCGGCCGCAGCTCCACCCGCTCGGGGCTGACGCCGGCTTCGTAGAACTGCTGGCGCAGCCGCGCGGCCCGCTCCCGCGAAAGACTGAGGCAGAAGCGCTTGGTGCGCGTCTCGACGCGCCGCTCGTCGCCGGAATCGAAGCGCTGGTGCAGCTGATCAAGGCCGATCTCCACGCCGCCCAGCTCGACATCGAGCACCGTCAGCGCTTCGCGGGCCTGCGCAGCCTCGGCGAGATCGCCGGTGGCGAGGTCGACGCGAATGCGCGTCAGCAGCTCCGAACGCTCGTGCAGAATCTCCGCACGACGCTGGCGCAGACGCTGCGAGAGCGCGAGTGCATCCTCCGCCGGCGGATTGGCGCGCTCTTCGGCCAGCCGCACATCGATGCGCCCCAGCAGGCTCTGCAGCACGATGCGCCGCCGCTCGTCACCGGCATGGCGCCGCAGGAACGACTGCAGGCTATGCTGGGAGGCTTTGGAGAGTTCCACGCTGCCCGGCTCGAAGGCGAGGTTGAGCGCTTCCAGTGGCGGTTCCCCCGCCACGCCCAGCAGCGAGGTGACGCCGCCCAAGAGGCGCAGCGGAGAGCTGGCGACCGCCTGGGTCAGCACCGAGGCCGTGGCGCTGACGGCGGCGGAAGTGACCTCCCCGGTGCCCAAGCCCTCCGGCCCCAGGTTGACCCGGATCGGGATGCGATGCTCGTCGGCATCGTTCTTGAGCAGGAACAGCACCGTGTCGAGCGGCGCAGGCAGCCGCAGCAGGCTCGCGATGGGACCGCCCGCAGGTTCGGAGAGGCTCAGGTTGGTGAAGACGCTGTCGTTCTTGAGCGCGATGCCCTCGCGCCCGCGCAGACGGACCATCAGCGTGTTGTCGAGCGTGCCATCGCCGATCTCGATGCCCTTCTCGCGCGCAAGCGCGCGCAGGCCGAGCAATTCCAACGCCACGATATGCGCCTGCACCCAGCCCTTGAGTTCCGGCTGAAGCGCGAGCCGGCCGCGCATTTCGAGTTCTTCAAGCCATGTGCGCTCCTCAAGCTCCACCGTTTCCTTGGATCCACCCCGCAGCAGCCTGCCGCCGGCATGGGCGAGCAGCGCCAACAGCGAGCCGGAGCGGTGCACCTTGGGCAACGGGAGCTTCCCTCCGCGCAGCGAGCCGTGGAAGCTGATGCTCTTGCCGGAGGCGATCGTGCGGGTGCTGAATCGGCCCACCTCGAAGTCGAGCGCTTCCATGCGCAGGCGCGTCGGTTCGCTGCCCGTGGTGTCGAGGTATTCGAAGTCAAGTCCCTCGATGTCGATGTGGCGCAGCCCGAAATCCACGGCCGTTGCGGGAGCCGTTGCTGCAGCTGACGGTGCCGCTCCGGAGGGAGCAGAGACTGCCGGAAGAGCTGGCGGAAGAGCTGGCGCGACCTCGCTCGACAGCAGGCGCACGCCCGCGATCTCCAGACCCTGCGCATCTCGCAGCACCGACAGGTGCGGCGTGCGCACGCGGAGTTCCCCGGCGCTGCCGCGCCTCGCCTCGGGATACCAGCGGATCGCATTGCACTCCAGCGCGTCGAGGCCCGCCAGCAGCACGCCATCCGGGGCGCGCAGTTCCAATCCGCGCAGCGCGAAGCTGCCCTGCATCGGTCGACTCCACGCCACGCGCGCTTCCAAGGCCATTGCCAGCGAACCGCCTTCGGCACGTTCGGCACGCAGCACATCGGGAACACCGGGCAGGCCCGCAATCAGTGCTTGAGCGTGCAGCCCCTTCACCGCAAGGCCCAGGCCGAAGTTCCAGGAGCGCGGCCCGAGTTCGGCGGCGCTCATGTCGCACTGCAGCTTCTCGATCCAACCGGGCAGCGCCAGATCTGCGCGCAGGCGCTCCGAGCGCAGCTTGTCGGCGTTCTGTGGCTGCAGACGTTCCAGCGCCAGCGCGAGGCGCGTGTCCTGCGCCGTGCCCGCATCGAGCAGCGGCGCGGAGGATTCAAGCCCCAGCGCGGCCACGCGACCATCGGCGAAGCGCCGCAGCAGAACATCGCCGCCGCCAAGGCGCAGCCCGGCCGGCACGACCACGGCCTGCTGCGGATCGATGCGCTCGAAGCCCAACTCCAGAGCCTCGCACTCCAGCCAGCGCTCGGAGCCGACCGACCACGAGAGCTCGCGTGCCGCACAGGCAAGCCTCGCGCCGCCCTCGCTGCGGTTGGCGATGTCCCACTCGAATCGACCGCGCAGCGCATGCGCGCCCTCGATCAGCTTCCACTCCGGCGGCAGGTAGGGTTGCAGGACGCGCGGATTCCAGCCGTTGAGCGCGAGCCGCAATTCGCCGCGCAGTGCCTGCGGCTGCACCACCGCGCGCGCATTCAGTTCCAGCGGAAGCTGTCCTGGTTCGACACCCAGCTCCAGCTTCAGTTGGGTTCCGTTCTGCGCCAGCTGCTCGAGCTCCGTCACCTTCAGCCGGAATTCCAGCGGCAACGCCACACCGCGCAGCTGATCGTTCCAGTCGATGCGCGCCGCGACACTCAGGGCATCGGGCAGGCCCGGCGGCAGGGCCGGCAGAGTCGGCAGCAGGCCCTGAGGGGTCTGACTCGCCTGCACAGCTGCAGGTGTCGCTGCAGGCTCAGCCGGGGGCGGCACAACCGGCTGCCACAACAGGCCCGGCAGCTCGAAGCGGCCCTGAGCATCGCGGCCGAGGCGCGCGAACAACCCTTCCACGCGCAGCTCCTGCCCGCGCAGCGCGAGTGTCTCGCAGCCCAGCAGGCGCACGCCGGCGGACTCCAGCGCAGCCTGGCGCAGTTCCAGATCCCAGCGTTCGCCCTGTGGCTCCGCGGAAAACTCACAGGCCAGCGCACCTGCGGCCAGCGTCGGTTCCAGCCCGGCTTTCGCCAGCAGCGGCGCGAGCGGGCGCAGATCGAGCGCATCCATGCTTGCACGCCCGCTCCACCGGCCGGTCTGCGACGAATGCTCGAGCGCCAGCCCGCTGCGCCCGAACAAGGGCGGCAGCAACGCTTCGCCCTGCACGGACCAGCCGCTCGCCTGCTGACGTGCAGCGAGTGCGCGCAGCTGCGGCTGCAGCGCCAGACCACCGGGGATGGGCGGCAGGAGCGGATGCAGCGATTCCATGCCGGCCGTGCGCACGCGACCGTCCTCGAGAATCTCGAGCGAACCGCTCAAGGCCGCGAGCTCGTGCGCGGCAAGTTCCAGCCCAGACCCGCTGTCGAGCCGCGTGCGCAAGCCCTCCACCACCCACAGCGGTTCGCCATCGGACCATTGCAGTCGATCGATCGCGACACTCACTCCCGCCGTGTTCTTCTCCAGCGAGCCGCTGCACTCCAGCCGGCCCGCATCCAGCCGCGAGCGCCAGCCATACTCGGCCAGCACGCTCTCGATCGCCGCGGGACGTACTCCCTCGAGGCCCGCCTGCCAGCCAAGCTGCAGCGACTCCGGCTGCGTGCGCAGCTCGGCGCGCAGATGGCCGCCGGCCAATACGCCGGGCACATGGAATCGCACGGAGAGCGAACTTGCCTGCGCGGGCAGCGGCGACGCCAGCTCCACTCGTCCCAGCTCCAGCCCATCGAGCACGCAGGGCACGGGCGCGTGCGCGGGCAGCAGTTGACCGGTCTTGTGCTGCGTCTCGGGCAAGAGCGTCACGCTGGCGGATTCAACGCTGGCCGAGCCGATCACGAGCCGCGTGGGCTCGAGCGACTCGATCGCGAGGCGCACGCCACGCACATCCACCAGCGGCAGCCCCTTGCGTTCCGCAGTCCATTCGACGAGCTCGAGCTCACCCGCTGCGGCATCGGCACGCTCCGGCGCCAGGGCCACGCGCGCCTGCAGGCGCGAGGAGAGCGATTCACCGGCGATGTGAACACCCAGTTCCTCAAGCTCAGGCGCGAGCGCAATCAGATCGAGTCGCTCCAGCGCGAGTTCCAGCTCCCCTTCCAGCTTGCGTCCAGCGGCAAAGAGAGTGCCTTCCGCGCGGAAGGACTCCAGCAGCTGCGGACTGTGCAGCAGCACGCGGAATGCTCCGGCGCGCGAGCGGCTGCCGAGCGCCGTCGCGGAGATTTCCAGCTCCAGCTGCGCATCCAGAGGCGTGCTGCGCGCTCGATCGATCCAGTGCACCACCACGCCGCCCACGCGCAGTTCCTCGATCTCCACCGGCAGATCGAAGGCCAGTTTTTCGGTCAGATTGGCCGCGCCGGCTTGCCGGAGATCCGCCGGTTGCAGGTCCGCTGACCCGGCATCGGCCGGGGCCGCAAGATGCCGCGCCCAGTTGAGCCTGCCCGCATCATCGCGTTCCGCTTCGATCCGCAGCCCGTCAAGCTCCGCGCGCTCAATGACCCGTTCTCCGCGCAAGAGCGCCGTCATGGAAAGATCCAGACGCAGCCAATCGAGCTCGAGGATCGGCGCTCCGCGGGGAGCGCCGCGCTCATCGCGCGCGCGCAGTTCGACGCTGTCGAGCGTCAGCTCGCCTTTCCACAGACTCAAGGCATGGTCATGGACTCGCAGTTCCAGACCGCGCGTGCCGACCACGCGGCCCGCCAGCGGAATCAGCAGCAAGGCCAGCAGCAGCCGCAGGGACAGCAGCACCGCCAGCGTCCACACACCGACTCGCAGGAGACGGCGACGGGTCACGGCCGCTCCTCCGGGAATTCCTGTGCGGCTCCCGATTGCATCTCCTCCAGCGCCTCGATGCGGTCCTCGCGCACCTCTTCGCTGGCGAGCGGATCAAAGGCGGACGGTGCGGCCTTGCGCACCTGCAGCCAGTCGAAGGCCCGCACGCGCACGGCGGCGGAATGGTCCTCGAGCGCGATCGTGTTCTCGGCGAGCAGCCGCTCCTCGAAGACAGCCAGCGTGGGACTCGACTGCATCAGATCGCGCACATCCTCCACCGACCCCGCCAGCGCGCCCACGCGTATGCTCATGCGCGCCAGCCAGATGCCGCGCAGCCCCTCTTCGTCGGCCTGAGACAGCACGAATTCCAGCGCAACACGCTCCAACGTCCAGCCCAGGCTGGCATCCTCCAGCGCGAGCCGGGAAGGATCGCCGGCTGCGGCGAGCGCTTCCAGAAGGCGATTGAGCTCCGGCTCGGACAGCGCTGCCGCGAGTTCGCCCGCCAGCGGAGCACCGGAACTGGTGGCGACAAACGACAGCGCGGCGCGATGATTCTGCGCGCGCGCCACGGCCCGCAGCGCGCGCTCGATGCCCTGCCGCCGCGCCTCCAGCTCTTCGCGCGTGCGCACGCGCTCGGCCTGCTCGGCCGCGCGCGCCGACAGTCGCTCGCGCGCCTCGGCGACCGCCTGCAGGTGCTCAGGAGTCGCATCACCGGGCTGGATGCGGATGCGCACCAGCAGCGCATTGGCCTCGCCGTCAAACGGCGAACGCATCAGGACGCTCATGCCCTGCTCGGCCTGCTGCAGCGGCTCGCGCAGGCCGATCCACTCGCGCATCCCCTGCACGGCGGCAGAGGAGTTCGGCTCATCATCATCACCCGGCAGCAGATCCTCGAGCTCATGCGGCACATGGAAGACCTGGCCTTCCACGCGGAACAGCACCCGCAGCGTGCCGGAGCTCTCGCGCGACACGGCGACCTCGAGGCTGCGCGGGCGCGCAAGATCACCGAGCAGCGAGCCGGTCTGCGCCTTGGGCACAAGCTCCAGCAGCTGCGTGGCCCCGCCCGGCAGCGCACTGCGCTCGCGATGCAGCTCTCGCGTGCGGCCCGTGACCGCTGCGTCGAAACTGCCCTCCTGCGTGCGCCAAACGCGAGTGCCCAGCCGGCTGACGGGCAGCAGCAGCTGATCCTCGCCGGCTTCGATCACCAGCCCGGCTTCGCGCTCCAGCGGGGCCTGCGGCCACTCGGCCGGCCACCGCTCCAGAGCCAGAACTTCCCACAGCAGCGTGGGGACCTCCGCAGGCGCAATGGCCGCGGCGTTCGCCTGAGGCTCGCCGGCTCCGGCTACCGCGCCGCTGAGCGCACTGCCCCAGTGCGCGCTGCGCTGCGCAAGCAGCGGCGGCAGCTCCAGCGGAACGGGCACACGGGGCTGCGAGTGGCAGGCGCAATTGAGCAGCGTCAGCAGCAGCAGCAGGAGGCCGTGGAGGCAGCGCATGGGAGGTGCCGATCAGGTTACGAAAGGCCTTCGGCGAACGCCACACGCCTTGGCTACGCGCGCTGCTTGAACAGCGTCAGGTACCGCAGCACGCGACCTGCAAAGCGCAGCGGCGAGCGCATCTCGCGCAGCAGTCGGCGCGGACGCCGGTAAAAGCGCCGGTAACCCTCGCGGATCTTGTCCTGAATCTGCGCGGCGCTCATGTGCTCGTTGCCTTCCAGCGCCTGGAATCCCGTCATCGAGGCATAGTCGAACTCGCGCGAGCCGTGCAGCAGCTTGTACAGCGGCGTGCCGGGATAGGCCGTCACGGCGCAGAACTGCACCTGATCGGGATCGAGCCGCTCGACCAGCCGGAACGTGTCCTCGACCATCGCCGGAGTTTCCTCCGGGAACCCGACCATGCAGAAGGCCCGCGTTTCGATGCCGTGCCTGCGGCAGGCGTCAAAGACCTCAACGCAGCGTTCGAGATCGAGTTCCTTGCGGCCATCGAGCAGCTTCGAGCCGCAGTGCTTCTTCTGGATCTCGACATTGCCGGACTCGACGCCCAGCGAGATGTGCGTGCAGCCGGCCTGAGCCATGCGGGCGATCAGCTCCGGATCCAGCGTCTTCACGGCAGTTTCGCACTGCCACTTGAGCGGCAGCTTCTCGCGCAGGATGCCGTCGCAGATCGCCATGACGCGGTCCTTGCGCGTCGTGAAGATCGGATCGCGAAAAACGACCTGCGTAAGTCCATGGTTGCGGTACAGGTCGACCAGCTCGCGCAGGACGTGTTCGGGGCTGCGGAAGCGGAAGCGCAGCCCCTGCGCCAACGTGTAGCCGCAGAAGCTGCAGTTGAGCGGGCAGCCGCGCGAGCTCTTGACGGTCGTGACCGCGCCCTCGATGCCCGGGAAGCGGTAGCGCTGATTGTCGAGCAGCTGACGCGCGGGCAGCGGCAGCGCATCGAGATCCGCGATCTTCTCGCGCTCCGCCTCGTGCACGACCTCGCCGGTTGCCTTGCGCCAGCTGGTGCCTGCGACGCCCTCGAGATTGCGACCTTGCGCAATGCGCTCCGCGATCTCGCGCACGGTGTACTCCGGCTCGCCGCGCACGACGACGTCGACGCTGTCGTTCTGGAAGATCTCGCCGGGCGTGTACGTCACCTGCGAGCCCAGAATCGCCACAGGAATCGAGAGCGCCTGGCGAACGCCGCGGCACAGCGCGAGATCCTGATCCAGCGAGGTGCTCGAGGAATCCACGCAGACCAGCTGCGGCTGCTCGGCGAGGATCGCGGCCTGTGCGCCGGCGACATCGAGTGCAAGCGCATCCGAGTCGTGGATCACGACTTCGTGACCCGCCTCGATCAGCACGCTCGCAACGTGCGCCAGCTCGATCGGCGGATAGAGCAGTCCCGGGTTGACCGCCATTCCAAAGCCCCCCATCAGTCCGCGGCTGACGCGGAACTCCGGCGGGCTGGGCGGGTTGACGAGGACGATCTTCATCTCTGGCTCGTAGTGGAGTGTACGATCTCCGCGGGCCTGCTTACAGGTCCTCGCGTTTCCATTCGCTTTCTGCCCGGTTGAGCGCGTTGCGCGCCGCAGCCCGGGCCAGCGGGTCCGTCCCATCGCGCGCGATCGAGCGCAGCAATTCCAGATCAGCCGGATCCTGCAGGGTGGCGAGGGCATGCAGGGCTCGCCGACCCTGCGCGCCCGATTGCTGCGACAGATCGCGCAAGGAAGCGCGTACCGTGGCCCGCAAGGCAGGCGGCATGCGTTGGTGCATGGCACCCTCGATGGCAAGCAGGCGCGCCTCGTCGCCGGCCTGCGGATCCACCAGAGCCTGCTCGAGCCGCTCCAGTACGTCCGAGCCGCCCTTCAGGGCATCCTGCGCCTGTCGGCGCAGCTCGGGTGACAGCTCGGCATCCCCCAGCCAGCGGCGCGCCTGCTCGCGAGCCTGCTGCGGATCGAGCAAATGACTGATGGCCAGCGCCCGCTCCGCCAGGACCGGTACGCGCTGGCGCTGCTCCATGGTCTGCGTCAACGCGCCGCGCAGACGCGCCTGAAGCGCACGGACCCGCGTCGCATCGCCGGAAGCCGTTTCCCGAGCCACGGATTCCTCCGCCGCCCCCCAGATCAACAGAGCCTTACGCTGCTCGCCGAGCTGCAGGCTGCGCTCAAGACACTGAGCCAATGCGCTGCCATCACGCACGCTCGCCAGCGCCGTTCGCAGCGGAGCTTCATCGGCCTCCGGAGCTTCCGCGAGTAATTGATAGAGGCGCGTGACCTCCTTGATGCCCCCCAGAGCCGCCAGCCCGCGCAGGGCTTCCTGGCGCTGTGCACCGCGATCCAGAGCGCCTTCGGCCGCACTCCAGGCCCGCTGGCGCGCGCTCACCAGTGCCAGCGCGCCGCGTGCGCCGGAGAGCTGGGCTCCGCGTGCCAAGGCCAGCAGCCGCACGACGCCGGCCGTGTCTGTGGCGGGTGCCTCCAGACGCGCGCACAGCTCGGCCTGCACTGCCGCATCCCGAGCCAGTCCGTGCCGCGCCACGACCGATGCCAGCTGCGCATCGAAGGCGCGCGGCGTGTAGTTCGCATCGAAGGCCCGCTCCAGTTCCGCAAGGCAGGCCGCCAGCGTCTGCGCCGGGGTCAGCACGATGCGCGCAGACTCCTCGATGGTTCCTTCTGAGCTGCGCTCGCTCTCCGATTCCGACACCGGCAACACCAGCGGAGCTGCAGCACGCGACTCGGTCAGCGTGCGGGCCGAACCGCCGTCCGCCAAGCTGATTTCCTCAGCCGCCGCGCCTGCATTCGTCTGCTGACGCGCGAGCAACCAGAGACTGACCGCGATCAGCAACACGAGCGCAAGCAGAGCGCTGCGATGGAGGCGAGACATGTGCCCGCCTCAGTCGAAGGTGAGATCGACGGCCGCATAGTTGCCGGCGCTGATGCGGGCGGTCTCCAACCATGTCTGGCGCGTGCCCTTGATGGCGAAAACCCGGTAGGCCCCCGGCGGAAGTCCGAGCTGACAGTAGCCGCCGTCCGCATCCGAGGCGGTCGAGGCGACCGCCTGATCGAGGTCCTTGACGCCGATCGGCAGGAAGAAGATCGTCGCACGGTCAACCGGATGCATGCCACCCTGCGAATCGCGGCGCGCAACCACGCCGCGCACCTCGGCTGACTGACCCGGCATGATGGCGTAGATCACCGGCTGAAAGCTGAAGGCGGTCGCGTCTTCAAAGGCGCCATCCAACGGCTGAAACGAGCGCGTGAGGTCGATGTCGAGCAGGAGTCGCGCCCAATCGCCTTCGGGCACACGCAGCACGGTGTCGAGCGGAACCACGAAACCCTCCGGTCCCAGCTCGGGCACCTGCAGGCTGCCATCGCTGCTGCGAAACACGCGGCCATCCTCCAGTGCCAGTTCCACGCTCGAGAAGTTGAGGAACAGCCGGAAGTAGTCCCCGCTCGGCACCGGCGTGCGCAGCACCTCGCCGATGGCACCGTTGCGCAGGCTGGTCAGCTCGAACCCAAGCGGGGCGCCGTCATGCAGGACGATGCGCGTGGTGTCGCCCTGCTCCAGGCCGCGATCGATGGAAATCCTGTCGATGCTGATGTGCGCGGACGCGATCGCGTCGTGCGGGAAGGGAGCGTCCGTGATGAGCAGCGCCAGCTCGCCCGGGACAGCGGTCGAACCGCCTCCGGTGGAGCCGGAATTCTTGCCACAGCCCGCCAACGCGGCGAAGATGCAGATCAATCCGAGGAATGGGGTGCGTGACATGGGGCAGCGGAAGGCTGCCCCGGCGTTTGAGGGGAAACAGGAACAGACCTATCCGTAAAACCGTATCACGCAATTTCCGCCGGGGCGGCGCGCGGGCTCAGCCCTTGCGCAGCTCGGCGCCCAGCTGCGTGAACTCGCGTTCCGCGCGCTGGAAAAACTTTCCAATGTCCTCTTCGCCGAGCGTGCGCTCGTCGGAGACCAGCGTCACGTGCCAGGCATGCGAACGCCGGCCCGCTCCGAGCTTTTCGCCTTCGTACAGGTCGAAAAGCTCCAGATCGCGAACCAGTCCCTTGCCTGCGCGCGTCAGCACGGCCGCAAGCTCGCCGGCGCTGCGCTCGCGCGGTGCCGCGACGGCCACATCGACCTTGACCGCAGGGAAGACCGGCAGCGGACGGTAGCGCGGGCCCGCCGCTTCCGCGCCGAGCAGCACATCGAGGCTCAGCTCCGCCAGCGCCACATCGCTGGCGAGTTCATCCTTGAGGCCAAGACGAGCCGCGAGACGCGGCTCAAGCGCCGCCAAGGTCACCAGCGCATCGCCCTCGCCGGCGCGACCGACCAGCGCGCGCCCGGGGTGGGCCCAGCTGGGCAGGCTGGCGGGATCGGGTGCCGACCAGCTGAGCGACTGGCGACCGGTTGCGCGCACGAGATCCTCCAGCACGCCCTGCAGCTGCGAGAAGCGTCCGGCATCGAAGCGCGCGCCCTTCGCAGGCACAGGACCGGCCCACACCAGCGACAGCTCGTGCACCTCGCGCGGCTCGCCGCGCGTGCTCGAGTACTCCGGCTGATAGCCCTTCCCGATCTCGAACAGGCGGACCTCGCCCGCCATGCGGCGGTTGTGCGCCAGCGTGGCGAGCAGCGAAGGCATGACATGGCGGCGGATCTTCGAGAAGCCCTCGGCGATCGGATTGATCACGGCGACATGCCGCTCCTCGGTCGCACCCAGTTCCGCGAGGATCGCGTCCGAGACGAACGAATACGAGAGCGTCTCGTGGAAGCGCGCGGCGCCGGCGAGGCGATCCTGAAGCGTGCGCACGAGCATGCGGCGCTGCCAGCCCTCATCCCGCGGCGGCGGTGCGATCGGAGCCGTGATGCGGGCCTCGGGGATGTTGCCGTAGCGATGGATGCGGCCCACTTCCTCGATCAGATCGGAGTCGATTCCGATGTCCTTGGTGGCGCGTGCGCTCGGCACGCTGACGTACAGCGTGCCGCTCGAGCCCTTCACGCCGAAACCCAGCCGCATCAGGATGTCCGCGATGTGCACATCGGCGAGCTCGACGCCCAGCAGCGAGCGCACGCGCTCGCAGGAGAGCTCGATCACGCGCGCGGGGTCCTTCCACTCGCCAGCATCGCAGAGCGGTGCGGGCAGACGCAGGCCCGGCTCCAGTTGCGCCAGCAGACGCACGTAGTGCCCTGCCGCGCGCAGCGGCAGCGTGGGATCGAGGTTCTTCTCAAAACGCGTCGAGGAGTCCGTGCGCAGCGCCAAGCGCGCCGCCGTGCGACGCACGGTGGCGAAGTGGAAGCTCGCGACCTCCAGCAGCAGCGACTGCGTACCGGCCTCGACCTTGGAGTCCTCGCCCCCCATGATGCCCGCCAGAGCCACGGCCTTGTCACCCGAAGCGATCAGCAGGTCGCTCGGCTCCAGTCGGCGCTCCACGCCATCCAGCGTGCGGAAGCGTTCCTCGGCTCGGGCATTGCGCACGGTGATGCCACTCGCATCGAGCCGGGTTGCATCGAAGACATGGTTGGGCTGGCCCAGATCGAGCATCACGAAGTTCGACAGATCGACCAGCAGATCGATCGGACGCTGATCGACGGCGAACAGCAGCGCACGCAGCCAATCCGGCGAGCGCCGCGCCTGCACGCCCTCGAGGCGCAGCGCGAGATAGCGCGTGCAGGCCTGCGATTCGATGCGGACGGGCACGGTGGGCCCGTTGCCCGTCGGCGGCAGACTGGTTTCGAGCGGCTTGAGCGGCCGCAGGTGCATGGCGGCGATTTCCGCGGCGAAACCGCGGTGCCCCCACAGATCCGGACGGTGCGTCAGCGACTTGTTGTCGATCTCGATCACCCAGTCGGAAAGATCCATCGCGTCGGCCAGCTTCGCGCCGGGCTTGAGCGTTTCCGGCAGCACCCAGATGCCGTTGTGCTCATCGCCCAGCCCCAGCTCGCGCTCGGAGCAGATCATGCCGTCCGACTCGACGCCGCGGATCTTCGACTTCTTGATGCGGAAGTCGCCGGGCAGTTCCACGCCGGGCAGCGCGACGGCGACCATCTGGCCGGCGTCGACATTCGGCGCACCGCACACGATCTGGCGCGCGGTGCCCTCGCCGCAATCGACGCTGCACACCGAGAGCTTGTCCGCATCCGGATGCTTGGCACGCGTCAGCACATGACCGACCACGATGTTCGCCAGATGCGGCAGGAACGGGGTCAGCGACTCGACCTCGCAGGTCGACAGCGTCAGGTCCTCGACCACGCGCTGCGGGCTGATGCCGCTGAGATCGACATGGCGTCCCAGCCAGCGATAGGAGATTTTCATCGGAACTGCTCCAGGAAGCGCACATCGCCGGACAGAAGGTGACGCACATCGTCGATGCCATGGCGCAGCATCACGAGGCGTGAGAGGCCCAGACCGAAGGCGAAACCGCTCCATTCGGCCGGATCGATGTTGCCCGCGCGCAGCACATTGGGATGCACCATGCCGCAGGGCAGAAGCTCGATCCAGGTCGACTGCTTGCACACGCGGCAGCCGCTCTTGCAGAACGGGCAGCGCGCATCAAGCTCGAAACCCGGCTCCACGAAGGGGAAATAGCCCGGACGCAGCCGGATCTCGATCTCGCGGCCGAACACGCCGCGCAGCAGCGTCTTCATCGCGCCGATCAGGTGCCCCACCGAGATGTCCTTGCCGACGACCAGTCCTTCCATCTGGTGGAAGGTGTGCTCGTGGCTGGCATCCGTGCTCTCCTGACGGAAAACCTTGCCCGGCGCGATCGCGCGGAAGGGCGGACGCATGCGCTCCATCGCGCGCACCTGCACCGGCGAAGTGTGCGGGCGCAGCACCACATTGCCCGCCGGATCGCAGCGGAAGGTGTCCTGCATGTCGCGCGCGGGGTGATCACGCGGAATGTTGAGCGCCTCGAAGTTGTACCAGTCGAGTTCGACCTCCGGCCCGTCGAGCACGGTGTAGCCCATCGAGGTGAACAGATCCTCCAGCTCGCGCGTGACCTGCGTCAGCGGGTGCAGGCTGCCGCGCTCGACGCGCGCTGCAGGCAGCGTGGCATCGAAGCCCGCGCCCGAGCGCTCGGCGGCCAGCTGCGCCTCCTCCAGCTGCTGCAGCCGCTCGGCGACGGCCGCGGCGAGCTCGCTCTTCATGCGGTTGGCCCGCTGACCGGCTTCCTTGCGGCTCTCAGGAGGGAGCGTGGGGATCGAGGCCAGCAAGGCCGCAATCGGGCCTTCCTTGCCCAACTGCTCGCGCTCGAGCGCACGCAGGCTGGCGGCATCGCCCGCCGCGCGCACGGCGGCGAGCACGCTCTCGAAACTGGGGGTGGAATCGCTCATGGCATTCAGGATGAAACCGAACTGGCTTTCGGAACTCAAGGGTGGGCAGTGCTAGGCTGTTCGCCCCGTCATGGATGCGCAGCGCCCGGAGATCGACTACCCCTGTTCGTGGACTTGGCAGATCATCGGTCAGGGTGAGGCCCTGCTGAGAGGCCACATCGAGGCCACGCTGCTGGGGCTGGAGCACGAGCTGGAGGTCACCCGCACCAGCGCCACCGGCCGCTACACCTCGATCCGCGTCACGCTGACCGTCGCCGACGAAGCCATGAGACTGAAGCTGGGTGCGGCCTTGCAGCAGCACCCAGCGGTGAGAGTCGTCCTGTAGATCGGCGGCGAGCCGGTCCGCAATCCGCTTACTTGCGGGCGGAGCGGGCTTCCGCGACCAGGGCGTCGAAGCCCTTGGGATCGTGGATCGCCATCTCGCTCAGCTGCTTGCGGTTGAGGTCGATCTTGGCCTTCTTGAGGCCGTCGATGAACTGCGCGTAGGTCATGCCGCGCGCGCGGGCCGCCGCGTTGACGCGGACGATCCACAGGCGACGGAAGATGCGCTTCTTGTGCCGGCGGTCACGGGTGCCGTAGGCCCAGGCGCGCAACAGCGTCTCGCGCACGGTGCGCCAGAGCGTGGAGCGGCCGCCCCAGAAACCCTTGGCCTGCTTGAAGTAACGGTTCTTCTTTTGGCGGCGCGGTGCGCCGATCGTCACGCGTACCATGGTGTATCAGCCCTCCAGCATGGGGCGAACGAGGTCGCTCCAGGTCTTGTTGAGAATCAGCTTGCGGCGCAGGTTGCGGCCGGTTTCGCCGTTGTAGGTCGCGTGCATGTGGCCGCGGCCGGGCTTGCTGGACATGACCTTACCGGTCTTCGTGACCTTGAAGCGCTTCTTCACCGCGCCGCGGGTCTTGTGCTTGGTCTTGCCTTGCTTCTGCTTGGGCATGGGACTTCCTCGAAGGATGGTTTTCGATGCCCTGTTCGCTGGCATGCCGCCACCGCTGCAGGGGGCCGGAGGGGTGCCCCGGCGCTTGGAGGGGGAAGATACTACGCGCTCGGGGGGGTGGAGAGCAAGCCCCCTCCCCCCCCGCCAGCCGCCTTCCGGGACCGGAAGGAGGGTCAGCGTGGCTGGCTCAGTCCATCGCCAGGGCCATCGTCAGGGCCGTCCCCAGCCCCTGCACGACCGCCGCCAGGCGTACCGCCTCCAGCACCTGCGCATCGCTCAGGCCGCCTTCGATCAGCGCCCGCTCGTGGCTTGCGACGCACACGCCGCAACCTCCGATCGCGCTGACGGCCAGCGACATGAGCTCGAAGTCGAGCTTGGTTGTCTGCACCGCCGCCATGCGGTTCATGCGCAGGCGCGCAGGCAGGCTGGCGTAGCTCTCTTTGCCCACCAGATGCCGGAAGCGATAGAAGACATTGTTCATGCCCATCAGCGCCGCCGCCGCGCGTGCGTCGCTCTGCCAGGCGGGCGAGAGCCCGGCACTATGTTCGGCACTATGTTCGGCACTGTGCTCGGCGAGCAGCGCGCGCGCCAGCTGCGGCGAGCGCACGGCATATGCGCAGGCGAGCGCCGTGCCGAGGCGCTGCTCGCGCGACAGCGCTCCATCGGCGAGCAGCGACTGCAGATTGAGCCGCAGATCCTTCGCCTCCTCGGGCAATGTCTGCAGCAGTTCGTTGAGCGCGCCCATGGTCACACCTTGAGGGTCGCCTGACCCGCCTTCCAGTTGCACGGGCACAACTCGCCGGTCTGCAGCGCATCGAGCACGCGCAGGGTCTCGTCGACGCTGCGGCCGACCGAGAGGTCGTACACGCCGACCCAGCGGATGACACCTTGTGGATCGACGAGGAAGCTCGCGCGCAGCGGCACGCCTTCCTGCTTGTGCAGCACGCCGAGCGCGCTCGACAGCTCGCGCCTGGTGTCCGCCAGCATCGGATAGCCCAGCTCCTTGAGATCGGGGTGCTGCTTGCGCCAGGCAAGGTGCACGAAGTGCGTGTCGGTGCTGAAGCCCAGGATCTGGCAGTCGCGATCCTCGAAATCGGCGCGGCGCTTTTCAAACTCAGCGATTTCGGTCGGGCAATCGAAGGTGAAGTCCATCGGCCAGCTGTAGAGCAGGAGCCACTTGCCCGGATAAGAAGTGTGCTGAATGGTCGCGAATTCCTTGCCGGATTCGAGTCCGACGCAGGCAGAGAGGGAGAAGTCAGGGATGCGGTCGCCAACGGTGAGCATGTGTGGTTCCTTGAGGTGTGTCTTTGTGGTTGCGTGGTGCTTTTCGGTCACGGAAAGCATCGCGTGAAGATGCCTGGAATCCCATTCGAGTGTTGCGATCGACGCGATAGAGACTGACGATCAGCACAGCGGCCGACACGGCGGCGGGCGGAGCGGCCGGCATCGTGTGCCTCTCCGGTGCATTGCGAGTGCAGAGAGGATGGCCCGGCGCTGATTCAGGCCCATGGGCGACACCATCATCCGGTCCGAGGATCCAGCGCGGTTGTGACAAACCTCCGGATCCGTGACACGGGGCCAGACGAAGTCCTAGCATCCACATCATGAGCGAACCTGCGCGCCTGCCCGTCAGCGGAGATGTCTTCTTCCGGCTCGACAGCGAGGACCGCCTGCTCGATCTCTCCGGCGGCGACCCCTCCTTGAGTCTGGTGCTGGATTCCTTGCGCGGCCGCTCACCCGGTGAGCTGCTGCCCTCGCCTCTGCGCGAGCACGTGCAGGCGGCCATTGCCGAGGTCCGCAGCAGCGGACGGATGCGCTCGCTGTCGCACCAGCTGCCCGCCGGCGATGCGATCCGCGAGTTCGAGGGGCGCATCGTGCCCGCCTCGGCGGGCGAGCTGCTGATCTGGGTCAGCGATGTCAGCGAGGCGCGCTACGAGCTGCGCCAGCTGAAGGCCAGCGAGACGCGCACCGGCGCGCTGCTGAGCGCCCTGCCCGATCTGATTCTGACCCTCTCGGCGCGCCTGATCGTGCTCGACTACCACGGACCTGCGCAGGAGGTCCTCGATGCGGCGCCGCTGCGCCTGCTCGGCGCGGACCTGCGCGACCTGCTCCCGGAAGCGGCCACCCGCCGGCTCGCGGAGAGCGTGCCCCGCGTGATCGCCTCGACGCGCATCGAAGCACTGGAGTATGAGCTTGCGCGCGAGGGGCGCTATCTGGCCTACGAGCTGCGCGTCGCGCCGCTGGGAGAAGACCGCGTGGTGGCGCTGCTGCGCAACGTGACGCAACGGCGCGAAGCCGAGCGCAGTCTCCTGCGCCACCGCGACGACCTGCAGCGCCTGGCGACCGAGCTGACGGTCACCGAGGAGCGCAACCGCCGCGATCTGGCGCTGGAGCTGCACGACGGCATCGGTCAGGACCTCGCCGTCGCACGCCTGATGCTCGAACGCTCCCATTCGCTCTCCGGCGAGGCGCGTGAGCGCGAGCTCGACTCGCTGCTGGAGACGCTCAAGCGCGCGATCCGGCGCACGCAGAGCCTGACCTACGATCTCTCGCCTCCGACGCTGCACGAGCTGGGCCTGCGGCCGGCGCTGCGCTCGCTGCTGCGGCGGCTGGCGCAGGAGTACGGCTTCGAGGGCCAGTGGGAAGAGACGGGCGAGAGCCGTGAGCCCGATGAGGCGAGCCGAGTGCTGCTGTACCGCTCGACGCGCGAGCTGCTGATGAACGTAATCAAGCACGCCGAGGCCGCACGAGTGCGCCTCTTGTTCACCGCAGGGGACACGAGCTTGCGCGTCACCGTCGAGGACGACGGCCACGGCTTCGATCCGGCCCTGCTGGAGGGTCCAGCGCCCGAGGGCGGGCGTTTCGGCCTGTTCAGCGTGCGGGAGCGGCTGGCGGCGCTGGGCGGGCGGCTGCGGGCCGAGAGCCGGCCCGGATTGACGCGTATCGAGCTGGAATTGCCAATTTTGGATCCAAGGCCAGCCGCCGGCGAAAGAGTTCGATAGAGGAACCAAACCAGCCATGAAGATCGCGATTGTCGATGACCACCAGATCGTCCGTGAAGGCCTGCGCATGTGTCTGTCCGCTGCTCCCCGTCACAGCGTGGTCGGTGAAGCCGCCGACGGCGCGGCGGGACTGGATCTGATCCAGAAGCAGAAGCCTGATGTGGTGCTGCTCGACATCGCGATGCCCAAGCTCAGCGGCATCGAGGTGCTGCGCCGCATCAAGACGCTGCCCCAGCCGCACCCGGCGGTGCTGATGCTCTCGATGCACTCCGATCCGGAGTTCGTTGCCGAGGCTCTGCGCGAGGGCGCGCGCGGCTATGTGCCCAAATCGAGTGCGTTCCAGGAGCTGCTCAAGGCGCTCGATGAGATCGAAGCGGGCAAGAACTACACCTCGCCGACGCTGGGCGATGTCAGCAAGGTCGAGGCCCCCACGGCCGACCTGACTCCGCGCGAGCGCCAGGTGCTGGAGCTGCTCGCCAGCGGACTTTCGACCAAGCAGACGGCCGCGCGGCTGGGCCTGTCCGACAAGACCGTGCACGCCTTCCGCAGCCGCTTGATGGCCAAGCTCGGAGTGCGCACACTGCAGGAGCTGACGAAGTTCGCGATCCGTCACGGGATCACGAGCGTCTAGCGCCGGCATGGCCATCGACTTCTCCGCAATCACGTTGACCGAACTGCGCTACTTGGTGGCGCTGGCCCAGACGAGGCACTTCGGACGCGCCGCGGAGAGTTGCCATGTGACCCAGCCGACGCTCTCCGCCCAGATCATGAAGCTCGAGCGCACGCTGGGCGCGACGCTGTTCGAGCGCAGTCCCAAGGGAGTGCGCCCCACACCTGTCGGCGAAGAGCTCGCGCGAGAGGCGCAGTCGATTCTGGAGGGAACGCAGCGGCTGCTCGAGCTGGCGCGCGGCCAGCATGAGCCTCTTTCAGGAACCTTGCGACTGGGCGTGATCCCCACGCTGGCCCCCTATCTGCTGCCCCTGATCGCCAAGCCGCTCGAGAAGCGCTTTCCCAAGCTGCGGCTGGTCTACCGCGAGATCAAGACCAGCGAAATCCTGCTGGAACTCGAGGAACACCGCATCGACTGCGGGGTGCTGGCGCTGCCCGCCGGTGCGGGGCTGGTGACACAGCCGCTGTTTGATGAGCCGTTCTGGCTGCTCGTGCCGCGCGAACACGCGCTCGCCGGGCGCAAGCAGGTGCGCGAAGCGGATCTGGCCGAAGAGACAGTGCTGCTGCTCGATGAGGGGCACTGCTTTCGCGAGCAGGCCCTGTCGCTGTGCGCCCGCAACGGCGCTCGCAGCGAGGGCGGCACCGGCGACTTCCGCGCCACGAGCATCGAGACACTGCGCCAGATGGTCGCGGCGGGCATGGGCACGACGCTGGTGCCGGCACTCTCGCTCGTGACCGAGCTGCGCGCCGTGCAGGCGATCCCGTTTGCGAATCCTGCGCCCGCGCGCCGGCTGGGCCTGTGCTGGCGCGGAACGCATCCGCGCGGCAGCGATCACCGGCTGCTGGCAGAGTGCATCCGGGCGAATCTGCCCGAACAGGTGCGCGCGGTGACGAGCCGCTCGCGCTCAGCGGACTAGGTCCTTGCGCCAGAGCACGCCGGCGCCGAAGCGCGTGCCGGCCCTGAGCGGCGGCTCTCCATGCAGAGTGCCGGGTCGGTATTCCGCCTCGATCCACGCAGAGAAGACTCGTCCGTAGTCCTTGCCGAACCACGGCACGCCGTATTCGGCAGTCGGCTTGTGCAGCAGCACGATCGCCTCGGGGCGCGCGGCGCGCAGCTGTGCGACCATGCGCTCCTCGCCGAACATCGAGAGCTCCGGCGGCATGTAGTTGATGTAGCGCGCGGGCGTCTCGGCGCGCAGCCAGTAGTTGAGCATCACGCCCTCGGGCAGCACCGCCAGCCGCTCACCCGGGCGCAGCTTGGCGGCGAGCTCCCGCCGCACGCTCTCGAGCACCGGCCCGCGCATCGTGTCGCACTGCAGACGATCGCGGCCCTCGCCCACCGCCACCTGCGGCGCGGAGAGATACTGCGCCTGGATGCGCAGATGCCCCAAGGCAAGCGCCGCGAAGAGCCCGAGTCCTGCGGCGCGCACGCGCGCTGCAGTCGCAGTGTCGGACATGCGCCAGCGCGGGATCCAGTCGCACAGTGCGCACACCACGAGCAGCGTCGCAGGCAGTGCCAGCGCGAAGCCGTACATCTGCAGTCGCGCGTAGAGCAACATCTTGGCGAGCATCGCCAGCGCAAACAGCGCGAAGGCCGCCTGCAAGGCGAGTTCGGGCCGCCGCCAGGCGCGCCAGCCCCACAGCGCGGCGGCAAGCAGCGCATACAGCGGCCAGGGCCGTGCCAGCTGCAGCCAGGCGGGCGCCTGCAGCGGCACGAGCCAGTACGCGCTCGCCCCCAGGCAGAACAGGAGTAGCGCCGGCAGGCGCACCCGGCGCGCCAGCAGCATCAACAGGCCCAGCGCAGCCAGCTGTGCGGCGGCGATCGTTCCCATCAGCTGCAGGTTCTCGCGCGGGTAGTCCGTGCCCCTCACCCCGCGGTAGAAGGGATTGTCGGTGATGCTCGAATCGAAGACGTAGTTCGACGCACCGAGCACGCCGCGCAGCGCTTCATCGGCCGGCAGCGCACTCAGCAGGAGTCCGAAGGCAAGCCCCACCACCCCCAGCGCGCCGGCGGAAAAACGCAGCCAATCCGCACGGCCCGCGCGTGCCGCGGCGAGAAAAAAAACCGCCGCTGCACCAAGCGCCAGCGTGTATTCGAGCTTGGTGAGCAGCACCGCACCGAGTGCGAGCCCGGCGCACACGAGCGTCGACGAGCGGCGCGATTCCCGCCAGCGCTCCAGCAGCAGCAGACCGGCGAGGCACAGCGGCAAGGCGTGCGCCGTCTCGTGCGAATAGGGCGCGATGTAGTTGGAGTTGCCCAGGAACTCAAAGCGCGCAAAACAGAACAGCAGCAGAAACACGGCCGTCCCCGCGGCCGCGGACCACTTTCCGCCGATGCGGCCCAGGAGCGCGTGGATCAGTGCGGCGCTTGAGGCCGCGAGCAGGAGATGAAACAGCTGCAGGCCGAAAATGCCGCCGCCGAAGGAGAGCACCAGAGCGTTGAGATAGGGCGAGAGCGGACCCGTGAAGTAAGCCACATCGCGGTACAGCACGGCGCCTTCGGACAGGCGCCAGGCGGTGTAGACCTCGCCGCCGTAGTCGACCTGCGCGTCGCCCCACTGATTCCACGTCCACGCCGCCATCCCCGCAAAAAGGAGCGCGAGAGTAAGCGGAACGAGCCAGCGCGGCACCGCGGGGACTCCCACGGCGCGCTACTTGTGCGCGAGCAGCATGGTCATGCGCTTGCCCATCAGCTTGGGCGGCATCTCGACCTTGCTGATGTCCGCGAGCGCGTCGCGAACCTGATCCATGACCTGATAGCCGTGCTCGGGGTGCGCCATCTGGCGACCACGGAAGATGCAGACGACCTGCACCTTGTGTCCCTGCTCGAGGAACTTGCGGCCTGCATCGAGGCGGTACTCCAGATCGTGCTTGTCGATCGCCGGACGCACGCGCAGCTCCTTCAGCTGGCTGGCGCGCGCGTGCGTGCCCTTTTCCTTCTTGCGCTGCGCGTACTTGAACTTGCCGAAGTCGAGGATGCGGCAGACCGGAGGCTTCGCCGTCGGCGACACCTCGACGAGATCCAGCCCTACCTCTTCCGCGCGCTTCATCGCCTCCATGGTGGGAACGATGCCGACCTGCTCACCCTTGTCGTCGATCAAGCGGACTTCAGGGATGCGGATCTGTCGGTTTACGCGGTATTCGGTGGTCACTCGGCTCCTTGGCTACTGATGGGGAATCCGGGGGCAAGCTCCCCCAGCGAGAAGAGAATACCCGCCCCGCTCAGCGGGCGCTAGGCGGCAGGGCGGTGCGGATGTGGACCTCGGTCAGCTGCTCCGGGGCGACCTCGGAGGGCGCTTGGCACATCAGGTCGGAGGCCGAGGTGGTCTTGGGGAAGGCCAGCATCTCGCGGATGTTGTCCATGCCCAGCGACAGGGCCGTCAGACGGTCCAGACCCACGGCGAAGCCGGCGTGCGGCGGGGCACCGAACGAGAGCGCTTCGAGCAGGAAGCCGAACTTCTGTTGCTGTTCCTCAGCTCCGATCCCGAGGATCTCAAAGATCTTCTGCTGCACGTCCGAGCGGTGGATCCGCACCGAGCCGGAGCCCAGTTCCCAGCCGTTCATGACCAGATCGTAGGCGCGGCTCTCGAGCTTGGAGAGATCGGCCTTTTCGCCGCCCGTGTAGCCCCCGAGCGACCAGTCCACCGGAGCCGTGAAGGGGTGGTGCGCAGAGAACCAGCGGCCCGCCTGCTCGTCGTACTCGAACATCGGGAAGCTTGTCACCCACAGGAAGCGCCAGCCGCCGCTCGCCAGACCGAAGCGCTTGCCGAGATGGTTGCGCAGCTCGCCCAGCACGCGCCAGACGAGGCTTTCCTTGCCGGCCATGAACAGGCATGTGTCACCTTCAGCTGCCTGCAACGCCTGCATCAGGCGCTCGGCCTGCTCGCCCGCGCAGAAGCGCGCCAGCGGACCGACGCCGCCTTCCTTGCCCGCCTTCCACCAGGCCAATCCCTTGGCGCCGGAGGCCTTGGCCTGGGCTTCCAGGCCTTCGACATCCTTGCGAGAGAGCGCGTGCGCCGCGGGCACGACGAGGCCCATCACGCGGCCGCCGCCGCTGAGCGCGTCCTTGAAGACGCCGAACTCGCACTGCGCGGCCCAGCCCGCGATGTCGACCAGCTCCATGCCGAAACGCAGGTCCGGCTTGTCGATGCCGAAGCGGTTCATCGCCTCGTTCCACGACATGCGCGGGAACGGTGTCTGGATCTCGACGCCCATC
>SYGM01000096.1 GCA_005799545.1 Planctomycetia bacterium
CGCACGCTGCTGCTGACCTTCTTCTTCAGGCACATGCGAGTGCTGGTGGAAGCCGGCCGCCTCTACATCGCGCAACCGCCGCTGTACAAGATCCGCATCCGGAATGACGAGCGGTACATCACCACGGACGCCGACTTGCGTCAGTACCTGATCGATCGCGGCGTCGAGTCGATCCAGGTCGAGGACCGCACCGCGAAGAAGACTTGGGCCGGGCCGTCGCTGCGCAGCATCGCCGAAAGTCTCCGCAAGCTGGAAGATCTGCTGGCGGTGGCCGCGCCGCACTGGGCTCACGTTCCGCTTGCGCGTGCGATCGAATCCTTTGACGGACAACGCTTCCCCAAGCACTATGCGCGCATCGAGGGAAAGCACCACTTCTTCGATCGCAAGAGCGAGCTCGATGACATGCTCGAGCTGATCAAGAACAAGCTGCGCGGCGAGGAGCTGCGCGTATACAACGCTCCCAACGTCAGCTTCACACGCGAAGACGCGCACGCCGTTGTGACGCATCTGTCGCACTCGGAGGATCTGGCCCTGCTGCTGCAGGATCTGGAGTCCAAGGGGCTCTCGTTCCGGGGCGGCGGCCACTTCGTGATCAGCGGCGCCAAGGATCCGGTCGAGACCCGCGGTCTGATCGAGCTGGCGGCAGCCGTGCGCGCCGCGGCGCAGTCCGATGTCGACATCCAGCGTTACAAAGGTCTCGGTGAGATGGATCCCGAGCAGCTCTGGGAGTCCACGATGGATCCGTCCAAGCGCCAGCTCTATCAGGTCAAGCTTGAAGACGCGATCACCGCCGATCAGATCTTCGAGATCTTGATGAGTGACGAGGTCGATCCGCGCCGCCAGTACATCGAGCAATACGCTTCCGAGGTCACCAACCTCGACATCTGACCGAGTACGGAAAAAAATTCCACGCGCTCTCCATCAGGCAGGGGACAGGAGATTCCGATAAGAACTCCGTCCCCCGTGAAGACCCACCAGCGCCTCGACAACACCCGCCTATCGCAGGCTCTGGCCGATCGACAGCTCGTCGATCCTCGCGCGCTCAAGGAAGCCGCGCAGTTCTCGACACACTCCAAGCGGCCGTTCACCGAAGCTCTCGTCTCGGCGAACCTGGTTGCGGACTGGGAACTGGCGCGCGTGGTGTGCGAGATCTTCGGTCTGCCGTTCCTGCCTGTGGATTTGCTGCAGGTGGACATGAAGGCGGCGGAAGGCATCGACAAGGACTTCCTGATCGAGAACTGCCTGGTGCCTATCGCCAAGCACGGTCAGGTGCTCTCGATCGCGATGCCTGCCATGGTGCCTGCCGAGGTGCTCGGCCAGCTGGCCGCGATGACGGACCTGACGGTGCTGCCGGTGGTCGGCACGGTGAACACGAATCGTCATTGGATCAGCGAACATCTCGAAGTTCAGCCTGCCGCGCCGTTGCCCAGTGCTAACGGCGAGCATGAGGGTGGCGATTGGGGTTCGATCTTCGATCAGGGCGACGCTGCGGTGCTCAATGAGCTGCAGCCGCCCGAAGAACAACACTGATCATCAGCGCTGTGGAGCGATCCACCGTTCGCCCAGCCGTCTCGCGAGCATGCGATCGGAAAGGCGCGGAGCCAGAATGGAGAGCATTCCAAGCACGCGCCACTTCCAGCGCATCGAGAGTTCAGGGCGCGGATGGCGATCCAGCATCCAGACAGCCTGTGCTACTTCTTCGGGCCCGCTGGCGCGCGAAAGATCCGGCGCTGCCAGTCCCGCCGGGTTTTCTTGGGCCTCGAAGAAGCCCGTGGCCGTCAACGCCGGCTCGAGGATGGAAACGGCGATGTTGTCGCGTGCCCACTCGATGCGCAGTGCTTCGCCGAACGAGACCAGAGCCGCCTTGCTAGCGGAATATGCCGACTGTCCCGGGATTCCGCGCCGCCCGACGACGGAAGCGACGAGCACGACACCTGGCGCGTCGCCTTTGCGCAGAAGCGGCAGGGTCAGTCGACAGGCGTGCATCGAGCCGAGCACATTGACGCGGAACAGATGCTCAAGCTTCGCGTCTTCGAGCTCTTCCACCCGCGCGCGATAGCCGACGCCGGCGTTGTTGACGAGCAGATCCAGTGCTCCCCAGTCGCGCTGCAGGCGCTCGATGCACGGCTCGAGCGTCGCCGGACGCGCAAGATCGCAGGCCAACACCATCGGATCCGGCGCGCCCGCCTTCCGCAGCTCCTCCGCCAGCCGTTGCAGACGGTCCTCGCGGCGCGCGAGCAGCGCGACGGAATATCCACGCGAAGCCAGCAGCCGTGCCGTGGCCGCGCCGATCCCCGAAGAAGCACCCGTGATGAGCACTCGGCGGTTCATGGCAAGGACAGCGAAGCACCTTCAGGCAGGCGAGCGCCGCGCCACCAGTCACCGGCCTTCATCGCGCCCTTGCCCGCGGGCTTGATCTCGATCAGTTCCAGAGTGCCTGCGCCGCATCCGACCAGCACGCAGCCGTCGACAAGCCGCACCGTGCCAACGGCTGCGACCGCTTTGTCGTGGACGCGCGCGCGCAGGATGGAAAGCTCGCCGCCCTTGCCGTCGGCGCAACGCGCCAGCGGCCAGGGGTTGAGTCCGCGCACCATGCGTTCGATCTCGATCGCGGAGCGCGACCAGTCGATGCGACCTTGAGCCTTGTCCAGCTTGCCGACATGGGTGACCAGCGCTTCGTCCTGCGGAGTGAAGCGCGCCTTGCCGCTCTCCAGCAGATCGAGAGCCTCGAGAGCCGCTTCGGCTCCAAGCTCACTCAGGCGGGTGAACAGATCGCCGCTCGTCTCGTCCGCTCCGATCGGCGTGCGCCGCTCCAACAGCACATCACCGGCATCGAGCTTCTTAACCATGCGCTGGATCGAAACGCCGGTCAGGGCATCGCCCGCGAGGATCGCGGCCTGAATGGGCGCGGCGCCACGCCAGCGGGGCAGCAGCGAGCCGTGCACATTCAGCGCGCCGTGCGGTGCGAGATCGAGAACTTCCTGTCGCAGGATCTCACCGTAGCTTGCAACCAGCAGGACCTCGGGCGCGGCCGCGCGCAGGCTCGTCACGAACTCGGGCGTACGCGTTGTCTCCGGCTGTAGCACGGCGATCCCGCGGGAGCGGGCCAACGCGACCAGCGGCGAGAGTTCGACCTTCATGCCGCGCCCGCGCGGCCGATCGGGTTGCGTCACCAGCAGAGTGACCGTGTGCGAACTCGCAAGCAGCCGCTCGAAGATCGGCACGGCAAAGGGCGGGGATCCGAGAAAGGCGACGCGCACGAGCAGCAGAGTCCGAAAACGAAGCAACCGGCGCAAGGGCCGGTTGCCGGTTCGCGTGGGACTGTCGCTTGCTCAGAGCAGCGGAGCAACCTGCGCCTTGAAGCGGTCGTAGGGCATCGAGCCGACGAACTGGTGCACGACCTGACCGTTCTTGATGACCATGAAGGTCGGGATGCTCTGGATGCCGTAGCGCGACGGCACTTCGGAATTGTCCGAGGTGTTGATCTTCACGACCTTGAGCTTGCCCTTGAACTCCTCGCTGAGCTTCTCGACGGCCGGGGACATGGCCTTGCAGGGGCCGCACCACTCCGCCCAGAAATCGACGAGCACCGGAATCGGGCTCGCGAGAACGGCGGCATCCCAGTTGTTGTCGGTCACATCCATTGCGTTGCTCATGATCGTGCGCGGAGAGATAAGGGGGCCAGGGGGGTCGAAGGCGGAGAATATGGGTCGCGGAGAGGAAAAGTTCCAGTCCTGTTCACGCAGGTTGTTCGTCCGGGGCGGCGGGGGCGGATGCCTGCGGATCGACAGAAGGGCTCGGCGCGGCCTCTGGGCTCGGAGGCGGCTGCTCATCATCGAGCACGCTGTTCTCGACCACCGCGTCGACATCTTCGGCGTGTTCGGGCCGCAGGCAGACCTCGATCTCGCCCTGCACCTGCGTCTGCGCGACCGTGATGAGGCCCAGCTTGGCCAGCTCGAGCAGCGCGCAGAACGAACCGATCAGAGACTCGCGCGAGGGCTCCTTGTCGATCGAGAGCACCAACTCGCGCAGGCTCATGCCAGGGCGATCGCGCAGCGTGTGCGCCAGCGTCCGGACATAGAAACGCAGCGGCCTGGAATCGCGCAGGACCTGGTGAGGCCGATTGCCCAGTGTCTCGCGCATCAGGCGCGAGAACGCCGCCAGCAGATCCCAGGAGGTCAGCTCGCCCAGATCCAATTCAGGTTCGACGCTGGGTTCCTCGGCACCAAGGTTGCCGCGCGGGAAGGAGCGGCTGCGGATCTCGTAGCGCTCGCCGAGCTCGTCCGAGGCTTCCTTGAAGCGGCGGTACTCGATCAGGCGCTGGATCAGCTCATCGCGCGGGTCGAGTTCCTTCTGCAGATCGATTTCTTCGCTGGGCAGCAGCGAGCGCGACTTGATCGACATCAGGGTCGCGGCCATCACGAGGAAATCGCCGGCAACCTCGATGTCCAGGTCGCGCAGGTTGCGCACGTACTCCAGATAGCCGTCGATGACCCGGCTGATCTCGATCTCGTGGATCTCGACTTCTTGCTCGCGCACCAGATGCAGCAGCAGGTCCATCGGGCCCTGGAAAACCCGCTCCAGCCGGATCGTGAAGGGGGTCGCGCTCACCACAGGCCTCCCAGGGTCACGAAGTTCTGCACCAGCACCTCCAGAGACCGCATCGTGCTGCGGATGAAGTACTGGAAGCTGTCCACATAGAACAGCAGGAACACGATGATCAGGCCGAAGCTCTCCAGGGAGAGATACGCCGGCCGCAGGCTGGAGGGCAGCACGTAGGCCATCACCCGCGAACCGTCGAGGGGCGGGATCGGCACGAGATTGAAGACGGTCAGCAGCAGGTTGAAGGCCACGGCCCCGTGCAGCACGACCGGCAGCAGGTCGAAGCGGCGCTGGTACACCGACTCCGCCGCGCCGTTGTACAGGCCCGTCCGCTCGAAGAAGTGCGCTGCGGCGAAGAACAGGCAGGCCAGCAGCAGGTTGGAGAAGGGCCCGGCCAGCGCCACGAAGCTCATGTCGCGCCAAGGGCTGCGCAGTCGGTGGAAGTTGACCGGCACGGGCTTGGCGCCGCCGAAGATCATGGCCCCGTTGGTCAGGAGGAACAGCGCCCCCGGCAGGATCACCGTCATGAACGGGTCGATGTGGGGGATCGGGTTGAGCGTCATCCGCCCCAGATCCTTGCCCGTCGAGTCGCCGCATTTCCACGCCATGTAGGCGTGGGCGGCTTCGTGAACACTGAGGCAGATCACGAGCAGAACGAGCGAAAGAATCAGCCCGACCCAGCCGATGTCGACCGAGGCGGCGGGCACGAGGGCCGGGACCGCGACCATCCACGGAGCCCCTTCCGCGGCGAGATGATTCACCCGTTGCAAGGGTGCAGTCAGTTGGCTCAAGCGACGCATCACGGTTGTCCGCTGAGTCTAGCGCAACGAGGCGCCGCTTTCCTTGATCGGGCGAAAGCCGGAGCCCTAGAATCCGCGCTGCCAAAGGGTGCGCGGGAGACAACGGGTTTCTCCGCTCGATGGGGTGAGGCAAGGGGGACTTGGGAACGGGCTGCGCCTTGAGCAACGCTAGCGAACGACTGGAACGCGCAGCCGAGGTGCTGCGCCTCGAGGCCCGCACCATTGCAGGCCTGGAGAGCCGTCTGGGCCCTGACTTCCTCAAGGCGGTCGACCTGATCCTGGCTTGCCGGGGTCACTTGGTGGTCACAGGGGTGGGCAAGGCCGGTCTGGTGGGCCAGAAGCTCTCCGCCACCTTCGCGAGCACCGGCACGCCCTCCCTGTTCCTGCATCCCACCGAAGCCCTGCACGGGGATCTCGGGCGGATCCGCTCCCATGATCTGCTGCTGGCGCTCTCCAATTCCGGCGAATCGGCCGAGACGAATCAGATGGCAGCGCCCGCGCGCCGGCTGGGCGTTCAGGTGATCGCCATCACGGCCGGCCGCAAGTCAACGCTCGCTCGACTGTCGGACTGCGTGCTCGAGCTCGGGGAAATCGAGGAAGCCTGCCCGCTCAAGCTGGCGCCCACCGCCAGCACTTCCGCCATGATGGCGCTGGGCGACGCGCTGGCGATGGTCGTGTCGCAGGATCGCCGCTTCGGTCGCGAGGAATACGCGCTCTATCATCCCGGCGGCATGCTCGGCCGCAAGCTGATGCGAGTGGCGGAAGTGATGCGCTCGGGAGCGGAGCTGCCGCTGGTGAATGCTGAAGCAACGCTCGGCGAGACGATTCTAGTCATGAACCGGACCCCCGGCCGGCCCGGCGCGGCGCTGGTCGTGGAGCAGGACGGCAGGCTGACCGGCATCTTCACGCATGGCGACCTGGCGCGACTGCTCGAATCGCACTCCAGCATCGATCGCGACACCAAGGTGCGCGAGCGCATGGGCAAGAACCCCAAGAGTGTGCGGCCCGAACAGCTGGTGGAAGAGGCCATGCGCATGATGACGCAGTTCCACATCGACCAGATCGCGGTGATCGACGAGCAAGGGCGCGCGGTGGGACTGATCGACATTCAGGATCTGCTCGAGGTACGCCTCTGAGCACACCGTGGCCGTACGCAAGCAAAAACGCACCTCCAGACCGCTATCGAAGCAGCAGAAGCTGCGTTCGAGGCTCGGCCGAATCCGTCTGGTGAGCCTCGACGTCGACGGCGTGATGACCGACGGTCGCATCACGTACGGACCCGGCGGCCGCGCCGACGAACACCCCTCATTCCATGTTCAGGACGGCATCGCGATCGAATGGCTGCGCAAGGCAGGCCTGACCATCGCCTGGATCACCGGCCGGGGTTGTGCAGCCACGCGCGACCGGGCTGCGGAACTGGGCGTGAACGAGTACCACGAACGCGTCAAGGACAAGCGTGCCTGCCTGAAGGAGATCCAGCAGCGGCTCGGCGTGGCTCCTTCGGAAACGCTGGTGATGGGCGATGATCTGCCTGATCTGTGCCAACTGGGCACCGTCGGCGTGTTTGCCGCACCTGCCAATGCGGTGGCTGAGGTGCGTCAGCGTGCTCAGATCGTCACGAAGGCCGCCGGCGGCCAGGGCGCCGTGCGCGAGGTGGCGGAAGCGCTGCTCGGCGCGCGCGGCGAGTGGGATGCGATCGTGGAGCGGAGTCTGGGTTGAAGCGGCTGCTGCTCTTCTTGCTGTTCTTCGGCGCTGGTTTGGCCGCGCTGCTGTATCTGCGCAAGGATGAACGCGCGGAGCGCGCCCGCCTTGAACAGGCGCGCGAAGAAGCACCGGTGCCCGAGCGGTTCACCGAGCTGCCGATGGGCGGTCAGAAGGGCGCAGCACTGCACCTTGATGGCGCGCTCGAGATCATCAAGCGCGCCGGCGAAGGCGATACCCTGCGGACGGAGTACGCTCTCAAGGCCGTCGACGTCGACTTCCTCGAAGGCGATGCCTACGAAGCCAAGAGCCTCGATCTCGCCCTGCACGACCCAGTCAGCGGCCGCTTGCGGATGCGTCTCAAGTCGCCCAGCACGCGCATGCGCTTGTCGATGACGGGGGAGAAACCTTTGCTCGCCGAGGACGAGAAGGTGCACTTCTCCAATGCGGAGCTCACGATTCTGGAAGGCGGCGCGATCGCACCGCTGACGTTGCGCATGCCGCAGCTCGGCTGGCGACCGAAGACCAACGACATCGACACGCCCGACCGCGTGCAAATCATCGGTCGCGGTCTGGAGTCGCGCTCGAACGGACTCGAGGCCTCATGGACGGAACAGAAGCTCAAGCTGCTGCGCGAGGGCCGCGTGGAGCTGGAGCTGGAGCAGGGGGCCAAGGCGATCCTGAGCGCGACCGGCGAGGGCGTGCTGCTGCTGGAGCGTGCGACACCGCCCGCGCAAGCACCCGAGGACAGCGATGCACTGCAGCTCACGGTCAGCGGCGGCTCACGTCTCGAACTCGAGCGTCCCAATGCGACACGCCTGGAGCTCGAAGGTCGCGATCTGCACTTTGTCGGCTACCGCACGCCGGAGGGACGCTTCGTGATCGTCGATGCCAACGCGCGCGGCAACGTGCGCGGTCAGAGCGGAGAACAGGCCTTTCAGGCCGACGAAGCGCTGCTGGGTGTCGACACGCAGGGCTTCCTCGTGAGAGCCGCACTCGGCGGCAACGTAGTGCTGATCGATCCGGCGGGCCGCTTTGAATCGCAGGCCGCCTCCTTCGTGTTCGGCGAAGCTACACGTCTCACCAAGGCGGTGCTGACAGGCAGTCCATTCGGAGTCGTGGAGCTCGGCAGCTATGCTCCCAAGGACAAACCGGAGATGGCCAGTGCGCGCGCGCGGATCCGCGGTAATGGGCCACTGGACCTTGATTTCACGGGATCCAACCGCATGGAACTCGAGGGTCCGGCGCGCGTCGAGATCGAGGAAATCGGTTTCACGCTCTCGGCTGACGAGCGACTGATCGGCAACATCGACCGCATCTCGAAGACCGGCCGAATAGAAGCCATCGGCGGCGCATCGGCCAACTGGAAGGGCAGCGAGATCTACACCGGTTCGCTCGATCTGCGCTACGCGCTGGCGGATTCGCGCGGAGAGATCGCAGGCGCGATCGCCAGCGGAGCCACGCAAGCCGTGCTGCGCCTGCCGGGCACCGAGGAAATCCGCGTGGATGCCAGTGACGGTCTCGAGATACGTTCGATCGGCGGCTATCTCACGCTGCCCCTGGCTCGGGGCGTCACCGTACGCCGCGAACAGGGGGTGGAACGCTTCCGGGCGGACGCGCAGCTCGTGCGCGACCTCGACCCCAAGGCCCAGACCTTCGAAGCGGAAGGTGACGTGCGTTTCGAGAATCGCACCGGCCGCGGCAAGGCCAATCGCGCGGTGGCACGCGGTCCGCGCGATCACGCGCTGCACGGCACGGCGAACAATCCGGCGCACTGGGAAGCGCTCGATCCCAACACGGGCGCGATTCAGGCGACGGCGCAGGCCGTGGAGATTCAGGCCCGCGAACACAGCGTGGAAGCCACTGGATCCGTGTTCGCCACCATCGCCGCCATCGATGCCTACCACCGCATCGACAGCGAATACCTGCTCGTCGAGCGTCTGCCCGACGGCACCGTGCCGCTCGCGGAGTCGCGCAATTTTCATCTACGCGCGGAACGTTCCATCCGGGCCCGCAGCGAGTCCAGCGCACAGACGATGGCATTGAGCTGCCAGCTGCTTGACCTGCAGGGACGCCTCACGCAGACGCCGGAGGCTCAGCAGTGGGCCAAGGGCAGCAAACAGACCGAGGCGCCGGCCTTCGAGCGCGGGCAGGTGCACGCCGAGGGCAATGTGTCGGCGGAATGGATGGGTCCGCAGGGTGAGCTGAGCCTCTCCGGCGAGGTTTTCGATCTCGATACGAACAAGACCGGCAGCATCCGCGCGCGCGAAGGCGGTCGCGTGCGCGCGGTCGGCAGCCGCCTAGGCGGCAAGTTGCCCTATCAACTCGATGCGGACTGGATCCTCTTCGACGAGAAGTCACTGGAAGCGCAGAACGCCAACATCGCTCTGCTGGAATCCAAGGGCAGTGATGACGAAGCGATGCTTGTGGAGCTTGCCAGCGAGAAGCTGCGCATCGACGGACAGAAGGTCCAGATGCACGGCAGCGCACACGCGCTGGGACGCACACGCACCGGCACGCGCTGGGTGATCGACGCCGGCACGATCGATCTCGCCGGCAACTTCGAACGCAGGGAAGGCGCTCCGCAGGGCCTCGAAGCAGCCGAGGCTCACGGCGATGTGCGCGTTCAGCTCGGCGAAGACCTGCTGTTGACCGGCGAGCATCTGGTCGGAACAAACAACCGTCTTCGCCTGGACGGTCTGCCGGCTCGCATCAGCGATCCGGGGACGATCTGGGAATCGCCCTGGATCGAGTACGACCCTGAGAAGCTGATGCTCGCCACGGGACGCGGTCAGATCCGCGCGCGCGATCAGCGCAACGCCGCCGCCTGGAGCGTCGAATACGACTCGCTGCAACCCTTCGAGGATCAGGACACGACCATTCTGGTGCTGCGCAATCCGCGCATGAAGCACGGACTGCGCGAAGTCACGGCCAACTGGTCGCTCTTCTGGATCGACCGTGAGGAGTGGCGGCAGAGCGGCGGCGGAGCGATCAAGCGCGAGGTCAGCGGCGCCGAGCTGCATGTAGATCTTCCCGAAGCACCGCCCGCGGAGCGCACATCGGATGACTGGCGCAAGAATTTCGAACAGCTGCGCCGCGATCCCCTGGCACGCATCGTCAGCGAGTTCTATCTCGAAGGCGAAGTTGAGCTCGTCGAGCGGGAAGCGCGTGATCCCCGCAAGAGCCTGCGGCGTGCCCGCGCCGCCGCCTTCTATCTGGACCTGCGCCAGGAAGCGGGCTGGCTCCAGGAAGCCGATGTGATCATCGACTTGCCCTTCCGTGGCCGCGGGCTTCCGCAAAAGGTGCGCGCGAAGGCCGACTGGATGCGTGTGCGCAGTGACGGTTCGGTGTCAGCCGACCGCGCGGTGATCACCTCCTGCGAGTTCGACGAACCGCACTACATGATCGAAACGGGCCGCCTGCGCATCCAGCCGAGCTCCGGCGGCAAGGGCTGGAGCTTCGAAGCGCGCAACAACGCGCTGCGCTTCGGCCGCGAAGGCGCCGCCGTTCCGCTACCGACGATCAACACGCCCACTGACGAGAAGGGCAATCCCTTCTTCCTGACCAATTTCTTCGCCGGCAACAGCTCGCAGTTCGGCGCGTCCGTCCGCGCAACCGTCAATCTGGCGCTCGGCACGATCGGCTTCGGCGTTGGTCGCGTCTTTGCAGGAGCGCTCAACATTCCGGTCACGGAGCTCGACGGGCGCTGGAAGTTCGACGTCGGCTACCTCGGATCGCGCGGCTTGCTGCTGGGTGGAGGCCTGGAGTTCACGATCCGCGACACGCTGCGGCTGGACCTGGACTACAGCGTCATTCCGGACGGCAACGAGGACCGCGGCCTGGTTCGCGTGCCCGAAGATGACCGCGACTTCCTCCGCCAGTGGTTCCGCATGCGCGGACGGCGCTTCTACGGACCCACCGAGTGGGTCGATCTCGCCTTCAGCTACCAGACCGATCCAGGCGTCCAATCGGAGTTCTTCCAGAAGGACTACCTGAGGTACGAGCAGAAGGACAACTATGTCCACTACCGCAACGCGATCCATGACACCTACTGGGCCGCCAGCGCGAAGGTGCTGCTCGAGGATCGCACGGACATCGCGGAACTGCCCAGCGGCATGTGGTTCCAGGGACGCATGCCGATCGGCTGGCTGGGCCGCAATGAAGTGCTCTACACCGGCTACGCGCAGGCTGGTTATTACCAGCGCCGCAATGGCAATCCGGCCTACTATCCGCCTTTCCCGGACGGTCTGGGCGATCGCGATGTCGTGCGCACCGACACGGAGCACCGCTTGGAAATGCCGATGTCTCTGGGCAAGTCCGCGCTGCAGCTGACACCGTTCATCAGCGGACGAGGCACGGCGTGGAGCGAAGCTGCCGCCGAGGATGGCGCCAGCGCACGCGTGGTGGCCAAGGCGGGAGCCGAGCTCTCGACGGCACTGTGGCGCACGTACGAAGGCGGTACCATTTCGACCCTGACACCGCGGCTGGGCGTGCACGGCGACTTGACGGAGCTCACCAGCGGCGGGGATCCCTTCTATCTGGACTCGGTGGAAGACTCGCAGACGGGTTTCTTCGTCGATGCAGGCCTGCGGGCGCGTTGGTGGCATCCTCGCACGAAGCAGCGTCTGGATCTCGACCTGCTGCTTGTGCACGGATCGGGACAGGAGACGCGGCCGGACGGACTGCTGCCGCTGGCGATGCTGGGAGACTTCCTGACGTTCGTGGCGGAAGTGCCGGTCGGCATGACCCATGACATGCGCTTCGATCTCGAGAGCGGCGACACGGTCTACTCGCGCACCTACCTCGGCTTCCGTCCCGTCGAGACGCTGGGCGTCGAGTTCGGCTACCACCAGGGCCGTGACGCTGCGATGCAGCCGCTCTATGAGGCCGCATCGGCCGCCCTGCGCTTCAAGGCCACGCGCAAGTGGGAGCTGGAAGCTTCGCAGACGCTCTCGCTGAGCGATGACCGGGGACTGGACAACAAGTTCACGGTCCGGCGGCTGGGACACGACTTCGTCGTGGAAATCGACTTCGGATTCCAGGCCGGCGAGGGTTCCAGCTTCGGCGTGAGCTTCCTGCCCAATCTGGCCTACAGGGCGTCCAGTCTCGGCCTGATCGATCGCTGGCTCGGGCGCAGCGAGTGAACCGCGCATCAGCAGCCTGCAAAGGCCCCGAAAACCCGTTCCACGCGCGGAGTGTCGGTCCAAGCCCGCGAGCTCATGCGCTAGAATGGCCGGCCCGTGTTTCTGCTGTTCGAAGATCTTGGTTTCAGTGAGCTGGTGCTGATCGGCGTCGCATCGGTGCTGTTTTTCGGCAAGCGGCTGCCCGAGGTGGCTGCGCAGGCCGGCGCACAGATCGCGAAGTTCCGTCGCTCGCTGCAGGACATCAAGCAGGAGACAGGCATGGATCACGAGGTCCGCAAGCTGCAGCGCACCTTCGAAAGCGTGCGCCACGACCTGTCGGTCAGCGAGCTGGCGATGGCGGCGAAGCAGAAGGTCGAACAACGGTTCAACGAAGCCAAGGAATCGATCGATCCCAAGCTCCACGAGCCGATCGAGACGCGGCAGGCGAGCGCCGAAGATCCGCTCACGGGCACCGTCGCCCGCGGCGCTCCGGATCCGGAGCTCGATGCAGCCCAGCCGCCCCCGAGCTGGAAGGTGAGCGAGCCTGCTGCGGCCACTGAGCCCAATACCACTGAGCCCAATACCTCGGGGGCCACGACCACGGAGGCCACGGGCACTGGGGATGTCGACGGCAACACGGGCAGCAGCCCTGCACCCAAGGACAAGCCCGCAGCCTGAACGCGGACGGCATGCGACTGGGCTACAACACCAACGGGCTTGCGCACCATCGACTGAGTGACGCTCTGCCGCTGCTGGCCGAGCTGGGCTACCGCGGAGTGGCGCTGACACCGGACGTCGGGGCGCTCGATCTGTACAACCTGCGCGCGGAGGAAGTGCGCACCGTGCGCGAGCTTGCACGGTCGCACGACTTGTCGCTGGTCGTCGAGACCGGCTCGCGCTACCTCCTTGATCCCCGTCGCAAGCACCGTCCCAGCCTGCTCGAAGACTCCGCAGTGCAGCGCGAACGCCGTATCGACTTCCTCAAGCGCTCGATCGACCTTGCGGTCGAGCTCTGCGCACCCAAAGTCTCGATCTGGGCGGGTCTGGAGCCCGAAGGTCCCGGAAGGACCACGCGCGAGCAACTGATGGACAGACTCGTCGCCGGTCTGGTCGAGGTGCTCGACCATGCGCGCGCCCGCTCGGTTCGGGTGTGCTTCGAGCCCGAGCCCGGCATGTTCATCGAACGGCCGGCAGGCTATCTCGAGCTCCGCGAGCGCCTCGGCGAGCGGGGCAGGGAACTGGGCCTGACGCTCGATGTCGGACACTGCCTCGTGACCGGCGACCTGCCGGTGGAAGCCCAGATCCGGAACCTGGCTCCCTACCTGGAACACTGCCACCTCGACGACATCCGCGGCGGCGTGCACGAACACAGGCCCTTCGGGGAGGGCGAGCTGGACCTGCCCGCCACCCTGCGGGCGTTGGTCGGGATCGGTTTCGTCGGCATGGCGGCCGTGGAACTCTCCCGGGACAGCCACCGCGGCGCGGCGATGGCGGAACGCACGCTGCGGCAGCTCCAGGCAGCCCTGCGGGCCTGAGAATTCTCCCTAACTCCCTATAAGAAAAGGGTTTGTGAAAGCGGACCCGTTCGCGGTGCTGTCCGGGCGTCGTAAGTACAGAGCAGCGAAAGGGTTAGGCTCAAGTTCTGCATCCCTGTGACCTCGCGGCATCCCGGCTTGTGGCTGGGGAGGGGGTGGGGCAAAATGACCGCCCCAACCTCCCGCACAGGATCCCGAGGACCCCCGCATGGCGAACGAAGATTCCGGCTTGCAGATGTGCCCGACCCCCGTCGATGGGCACCATGCCCTGTTCGCCCACAAGATCACCTCCGGTCAGTGCCAGGATCGGCAGCGCGGCAGCTACCACAAGTGCTGGACCTGCCAATACAACAACGCCTGGGTTGCCAAGCACGGCCGTCCTGCCCCTCGCGACGCTGCTGCCAAGGAATCCGCAGAGCAGACCGCCGGCCAGTGACCCCCCTGCGGGCGGGGTAGGTTTCAGGCGTGTCTGACGTCGCTTCCCGTCTGAACCGTCTGCGCTTCCAACTGAGGAAGCTGGAGGAACTCGCCCTTGCTCAGCCCGGTGCGGAGCAGGACTGGGAACAGGTGGTGGAACAGGTGTCCACGCTCCTGGAGCAGTCCCCGCGACCTGAATGGCGACTGCTCTGGGCGGCGCTCGCCGAGGCTCGGGGTCCGTTGGCGCTGAGGCAGCTGCCGACCAACTGGGTGCACCTGCGTCGGCTCCTCGAACAGACCGCCAGTCAGGTCAGACCACCCAAGACCAAGGCCCCTGTACCCTTGAGCGAGCTGGAACAACTGCGGGAGCTGCTGCGCGCCCGCGAAGTGCTCGTGGTGGGCGGCGACCCGCGTGAGCACCACCGCGAGAATCTGGAGACGGAACTGCGCTCGGCGCGGGTGCACTGGCCGCTGACCCGTGAACAGACACCGGACGTGGCCGCCCTGGAGCCGTGGGTGGCACGAGCGGAGATCGCGCTGGTGCTGCTCTACATCCGCTTCGTCCGGCACGCGATCAGCGACGAGCTGCCGACGATCTGCGACCGTTTCGGGAAACCGCTGGCCCGCATCACGGCGGGCTACAACCCGAGCAAGGTCGCGCATCAAGTTCTGCGCCAGTGCTCGGATCGTCTGTAGCCCTATCAGGCACCCAGGCCCGCGGCGCTCAGGATTTCATCCTCGTGCAGCAGGCGCGGAGTGCGCTTGGCGAGATCGAGCACCTTCTGAACCTGTTCCTCGTTGGGATGGAAGCCTCGTTTCTCGAGGTAGTAGGTGACGTTGCTCTTGCCGCTCATCGGTCCGACCGCAATGACCTGTTCCAGACCCACGAGATCGGCCGGAACGCCCGAGTAGACCCGGTTGGCGAGCCAGTGGTCGCCCTTCTTGAAGGCTTTGATCACTGCGGCGGCGTGCACGCCGGTGCCCGTTTCGAAGGCATCCTTGCCGAAAACCGAGTAGTTCGCGGGAATCGGAAGGCCCACCGCTTCGCCCGCAAGGTGCACATAATCGCCCAGGCTCGACAGATCGTTGTCGATCAGGCCGGCGAGCTTGAGGTTGACGAGCAGAAGGTCCATCTCGGTGTTGCCAGCGCGCTCGCCGACGCCCAGCGCCGTGGCATGCACGCGCGTTGCGCCCGCTTCGATCGCGGCCAGTGAGTTGGCGAGACCCAGACCGCGGTCGCGGTGTCCGTGCCAGTCGATGCCGACATCGACCTTGAGTTCGTCGACGATGCCCTTCACGAAGCGGATCAGCGCGCGCACGCCGCTGGGCGTGGCGTGGCCGCAGGTGTCGCAGACGCAGATGCGCTTGGCGCCAGCCTCGATCGCCGTGGTGTACAGGGCGCGCACGTCCTCGGGCTTGGCGCGCGTCGTGTCCTCGGTGACGAACATCGTCGGCAGACCCTGCTTGACCGAGAACTCCACCGCTTCCCGTGAGAGCTTGAGCATCTGGGACATCTCCCAGCCCTCGGCGTACTGGCGGATCGGAGAGGAGCCGATGAAGGCGCAGACCTCGACGGGCACACCGGTCGCCTGCACGACATCGACCACGGGCGCGATGTCGGTGATCACCGTGCGGCAGGCGACGTTGGGCGTGATCTTGAGATGCTTCATCTCGCGAACCAGCGCCGTGATGTGCTCGCGCGCCCGAGCTCCGGCTCCGGGCAGGCCCACGTCGGCGGTGTCGATTCCCAGCCGGTCCATCAGATGGATCAGCCGGATCTTCTGATCGAGCTCGGGATCGCGCGCCGAGGGGCTCTGGAGACCGTCGCGCAGGGTCTCGTCGTCGAATTGGATCTTCTTCGAGCCCTTGTTGTCGGGAACGTTCCAGTCGTGGATCAGGTCGTCTTGCTGCATAGCGGGGGAAAGATTGTAAGGCATGGAGGGCGGGCGCGCCGCCCTCTAGACTCGGGCCATGTTCGTCTGGTTTCCCTACACGCCCGCGACGCCTCCCCGACCCATCGCCTTGCGCGCCGCACGCTTGATCGTGATCGCCCTCGGGGCGGGCCTCACCCTTTTCCTGAGTCTGGTGTGCTTCCTGCGCTTGGCCGGCCATGTCGAGCCGGACACGACGGTAGGCGCGATGGTCGCCTATGCAGCGCACGGGTTCGCGGTGATGCTGCTCGTTCCGCTGTTCCTCGTGCGAGCGCGATTCCGGGCGGTCATCCAGCAGCAGGCGGCAGCCGTCAAGACGAATGCAGAGAAAGGCCTAGTCGCTCCTCCCATCTTGTCGATGACGATCATCAGCGCCGCGATGGTGGAAGGCGTCGGTCTGCTCGGAACGGTGAGCCTGCTGCTCGGAGCGCCCTGGTGGGCGATCGGTCTGCCGTTGGTCTGCATCGTCGTGATCTGGTTGATGGCACCCTCTCAGGCCACGCTGCGCGAGGCGGCGCGTTAACTCCCTGTTAGTGCTGTTTCCAATCAGGTCAGGTGAGCTACATTAAGAGGATGCATTTCGAGCGAGTGCTCAAGTTCGGAGGGGCCGGTCTGGCCGACGGTCCCGCGGTCGAACACGCCTGTGATCTGATCCGCGACCACGGCGGCAAGCGCCCGGTCGTGGTGGTCAGCGCCCATCAGGGTGTCACCGAGCTGCTCGACACGGTCGTGCGGGCCGCCGCGCAGGGCCTGATCGAGGGTGATCGGGTGCGCATCCGCCACCGCACGCTCCTACGCCAGCTCGGACTGGATTCCGACCTGCTCGATCGTCACTTCACCGAGCTGTTCGTGCTGCTCGAAGGCATCCGCGCGCGCTGGCGATTCAGCCCCGAAGAGCGCGATCTGGCGTTGTCCTACGGCGAACGCATGAGTGCTCGGGTTGTGGCCCACGCGCTGCGCTCGCGCGGCATTCACGCGACACCCGTCGACGCCTTTGATCTGGGTCTGTTCACCGACTCCAACTTCGGCAACGCCGCACCCAGCCTCGAGTCGCTGACCGGCGTCAAGGAATCGCTCGAAGAGGTCACGGGCGTGCCGGTGGTCACGGGTTTCGTGGGCAAGGATCGCGCCGGAAACCTGACGACACTTGGACGCAACGGTTCCGACCTGACTGCCGCCCTGATCGCCGAGGCGGTCGGTGCCGGCGAGCTGCATCTGTGGAAGACCGTTGGCGGCATGATGACCGCGGATCCCAAGCTGGTCCCCGATGCGCGGGTGATCGACCGACTGGGCTTCGACGAAGCTGCGGAATACGCCTTCCACGGCGCCGAGATCCTGCATGCGGCGGCGCTCGCGCCCGCCAAGCGCGGCGGGGTGCTCGTGCGCGTGCTCGATGTCAACCATCCCGAAGCCGAGGGCACGCTGATCGAAGAGCGCTCAGGCGAGCATGGTGTCGTGGGCATCGCGGCGCGCAAGCGCGTGACGAGGCTCATGCTTACCATTCCCGCCGGCGGCGATCGCAGTGTCTACACGGCGACCTTCTTCGGCGCGCTGGCGGATCAGCGCATCGAGTGCGGCCCGGTGCGCATGGGGCATGACCGCATCAGCGTGCTCGTGGCGCCAAGCACCAATCTCGAGCGAGCGGTCGCGGCTCTGGGTCCGCGCGCCCGTCAGGAATCGGAGTTCGCGCTGGTGGCCTTGATCGGCCGCGAAGCCAACCACGATGCGCAAGTGGGGGCGCGCGCGCAGAGCGTGCTCGCGGACTGCGGCGTGGAAATCTACGAAGCACATACCGGCAGCCGCGAGCGCAGTCAGGCCTTCCTGGTGCGTGCTCAGGATCTGGAGCGCGCAGTGCGGGCGCTGCACGGGGCCTTCCTGCGCAGGCAGATCAGCCTGTCGGGCGCGGGCGGTGCCGAGCGGCCCGTCGGCGCGCGTGCGGCCGCTGCACGAACGGTCGGAACACAGATCGGCGAATGAGCGCGCGGCTGCGGCTCGCGCTTTGGTTTGCGGCCGCGGTGCTGGCCGCTTCCTTGCTCCTGAAGCACTTCGTGTTCGATGTCTATCGGGTCGATTCGGGCTCGATGGAGCCGTTGATCATGGGCTCGCGAGAAGGCGGTGAACGCGTGCTCGTCCACTACGGGACCTTCCGTCCGCAGCGCTTTGACCTCGTCGTCGCGATGCGCCCCGGTGAGCAGCGTCCCGTGGTGAAGCGTGCCGTGGCGCTGGAGAACGAGCGCGTGCAGATCGTGAGCGGAGATCTCGTGATCGACGGTAGACGGCTGGGAATCTCCCAGCCCAGACCGGCGCCGATCACGGTGCTCGATCCGCGTCCGGGCGCGTGGGTGGATGCCTTTCACGTCGAACAACCGGGCTCTCTGGAGCGCGCGGACAAAGGCGCGCAGCTGACGGCGAACTCGAACGAAGCTGCGCGGCTGCTGCTGCGCGAAGACGTGCACGATGACGGTTTTGACGACGAGGCAGGCCTCCTGCGCGGTAAGCAGAGCGTCAACGATCTCCTGCTCGATGTGGAGTTCGATTTGTCTCCTGGCGCGAGCGCGGGCTTCGAACTCACGGAGCTCGGCGATCTGTTTCGCGTCGAGCTGCGACCGGATGAAGCGGGCTTGCGCTGCGAGCTGATCCGCGAAGGCGAAGGCGTGCTGGCTTCGGAGAGCGTGAGCGGCGCGAAGCGGCTGCGACTGGTCAATCTCGATGACACGCTGGTCATGCGCATCGACGAACGCGAAGCGAAGGTCGTGGCGTACGTGGAGAACCGGCTCGACCCGCGCGATGTGATCGCAGCCGGAAGGCACATGCTGCCGCGTGTGCGAATGTGGGTGCGCTCCGGCACGCTTAAGCTGCAAAACCTGTGCCTGCAACGCGATCTGTACTACACCGAGCGCGGCGAGTTCGCGCGCACAGGGGCGCTGCGGCTGGGTCTGGGCGAGTGTCTTCTGCTGGGTGACAACTCGGCCATGAGCCGGGACGGCCGGGAATGGGGCCCAACCCCTCTGGGGCAGATCCTCGGCCATCCCACCCGTGTCGTCTGGCCGCTCTCCCGCTGGAGACCGCTGGGCGCCCCGTCGACCCTGCAAGTGCTTTCCCGCTGAGCCTCAAGGGCGTGCCCCGGAGGGCCGTACGGGACCGCGCGCGCAAGCTCCTCAGAAGGCCCGGAACCCCCACCCGGGGGCGGGGTTAAGATCGGAATACGTGCATGGAACAGTCGTTTGACGATGACGAGGGGGTGCGCTGGATGCTCGCCTGGAAGGCGGGTGACGAAGCGGCCTTTGACCGTCTCGTGGAACGCTACTCGCCGCAGGTCTATGCCTTGCTGACCCGATTTCTGGGGCCGCGCGACAATCGAGAGGATCTGGTTCAGGAGGTGTTCCTCCGGCTGCTGCGCAATCGAGACCGCTACGAACCGAGCGCGCGGTTCTCCACCTTCCTCTACCGCATCGTCTTCAATCTGGCCGTCAACCACACGCAGCGCGTGATTCAGCGTGCAGAAGGCTCGCTGCACGGCCGGCACGGCGACGAGGATGGCGAGCAGCTGGCTGAGCTTGCCGACGACCGCGCGAGCGCTCCATTCGAAAGCCTTGAACAGGACGATGTTGTGCGCGCCGTGCGTTCGGCGATAGCGTCGCTGCCCGAGAACCAGCGCATGGCGCTGATCCTCGCCAAGTACGAGGAACTGCCCTATGCCGAGATCGCCGGCGTGCTCGGCTCCAGCGAGAAGGCGGTCAAATCCCTGATTCACCGGGCGCGCGAGACCTTGCGCGAGCGTCTGGCGCCTTTCCTCAAAGAGGAGCTCGCATGAACCTCGAATGCGCAGCCTTCCGTCGCGAGCTGCAGCACTCGCTGGAGAACCATGCCGAGCGCAGCGGCGCCCCGCTGCGTGATCTGCTGTGGCATCGCCATCTGCACGGGTGCCTCGATTGCCGCGAACTCCTGTCCGCCGAGGAGGCGCTCGAGGCGCTGCTCTCGAGCCTGCCGAATCCCAAGCTTCCTCCGGGGCTGGCGCAGCGCGTGCTGGCGCGCCTGTCGCGACCCGCCGGTGCGCAGGCGGAGCTCGATGCGCTGCTGGAGCTCGATCGACCCGAATCGGCACGGCCCGGTCTGGCCGGACGCGTGCTGGCGCACCTGGCGGAAGAACGCGCCCTGGCCCGCCGCAATCCGCAGCCTGTGCGCGATCTGGATGTACTGCTGGAGCTCGCGCGTCCGGTGGAAATACCGGTGGGTCTTGCGGAGCGCGTCAAGAATCGCACGCGCGCAAGCACTGGCACGCGCGGCGTGCTGCTGCGCTGGCGCTGGATGGCGGCGGCCGCGCTGCTGGCCTTGCTGCTGGGCGTCTACGCCTACTATCCGCGCAATCCGCAGCCGTCCCCGATGGTTGCGATGCAGGATCAGCCGGATCCGGCACTGCTCGAGAACCTGCTGTTGCTGGAGGAGTGGGAGCTGCTGCAGGGCGGCGATCTGGAAGTGCTGCTTTCGACGCTGCCGGCCGAAGACGAATACCTGCTCGATCTCGGAGCGGAGGGCGCCACGGAACAAGGAGGTCAGCCCAAGAAGGGCTGAAGCAGCATGCTGCGCATCCTTGCATCCAACCGCTTCGTGATCGTGATGAGCGTTTTGACCGTTCTGTGCGCGGCGGGTCTCGCTTTCCAGCGCATCGACCCTGAACGCATGCAGCAGCTGCGCGAACGCTGGGCCTCGATGTCGCCCGAGGATCACCAGCGCCTGCGCGAGCGCTGGGATCGTTTTCAGCAGATGCGTCCCGAGGAGCGCAGCGCGATCCTCGACAATGCGCGCGCACTGGAAGCGATGCAGCAGCGCATCGAAGCAACGCTAACCCCCGAGCAGCGTCAGCGCTGGAATGCGCTCAGCGTCGAACGCAAGCGCGAACTGATGCGCGAGATGTTTCATGGCATCGGCTCGCGCATGAAGGAACGTCTGCCGCCGGAGATCGTCGAGCGCATGCGCAACGCGAACCCAGAGCAGCGCCAGCAGATCTATCTTGAGGCGAAGAAGAGCCTCGTGGAGGGATTCGTGCGGGAGCGCGGGCTGCCGGCGGGCGTCAGCGCCGAGCGCTGGGCTGAGCTGCAGGCTCTGGAACCCAAGGCCTTTCTGGAGGCGACTCGCGAGCACTTCCGCTCGCACATGCCGCGCGGCGGCCCCGAGCGTCGCTGGGAGGGGCCTGAACGCGGTCCTGAACGCGGGACGGAGCGTCCCCGCGGCGAACGCGGCGATGGCAAGCGCCCCGAGTTCACCCGCGATGGCGCCGGTCCCCGCGATGAGCAGGAGCACCAGCGCATGCACCGCCTGCGCGACGCATGGCACCCGAGGCCGGGTGACATCCTCGACTTCGCGGATCTTGAACCCGCTGAGCGCGCGGAGCGCGTGCGGGAGCGCGTGCGCGAACGACTGCTGCAGGCGCTGGTGGCTGAGGGACGGCTGAGTGGTGAAGAAGCCGCTCGTCTGAAGGCGCTACCCAGGGAACAGTTCGAGCAGGAGTTGCGCAAGCGGACTCCGGGCGGCCCTGAACGCCGCTACGGTCCACGGCGCGGTCCTAACGAACGCTAGCACGCCTGCGCGTTCGCATTTCAAGCCCGTCCACCCTATCGTTCGCTCGTCGATGAGCGGATCAGACCAGGAAGAATCGGTGCTGCAGCGCTGCGTGCCGGGCGTGGATGCCCGCTCGCTGCTCGCACTGCACCAGCGGGTGGTGATCGACCTGCGCAGTCCCGAAGAGTTTCGGGAGGATCAGGTGCCCGGCTCCCTCAATGTTCCGCTCTTCGAGGATGAGGAGCGCGCCCTGATCGGGCTGCTCTACAAGAGCCAGTCCCCCGACGAAGCGTTCCGGCGCGGACTGGAGCTCGTACGGGGGCGCCTTGCCGAGCTGGTACGCAAGATCTGCAGTGCTGCCGGGGAGCCGGTTCCGGCTGCGGATCCGGTGGCCATCTTCGAAGACCTTACGCGGCAGGGCATGGCCGCCATGGAGGCTCGGCTCGCAATGCAGCGCCTTCCACAGCCGCCAGCCAACCCAATCGTGCTGCACTGCTGGCGGGGCGGACTGAGATCCCGCAGCGTGGCGGCCCTGCTGCAGTCACTGGGTCTGAGACGAACCGTTGTTCTCGAAGGCGGCTATCGAGCCTGGCGCACCGTCATGGTGGAGCACATCGCACGCTGGCAGCCGCAGCCGGTGTTCGTGCTTCGCGGACTGACGGGTGTGGGCAAGACCCTGGTGCTGCGCGCGATCGAAGCGCAACGGCCCGGTTGGATACTGGATCTGGAAGCGCTCGCGGGCCACCGCAGCTCCATGCTGGGCGCGGTCGGGCTTGAGCCGGTCTCGCAGAAGCGCTTTGAAAGCCAGCTAGCACAGCGACTGTCGGCACTGCGCGGACCGTGCGTCGTGATGGAGGGCGAGAGTCGCAAGGTGGGTGATCGCATCATCCCGGCGAATGTGTTTCTGGCGCTGGAGTCCGGCACCGCGCTGGGGCTCGAGGCGCCGGTGGAGGAGCGCCTGCGCATTCTGCGCGAGGATTATCTGGCCGCACCGCAGCACCTGCCGCAGCTCGCCGAAGCGCTCGATCGACTGGAGTCGCGTCTGGCGCTGCCCGAACCCGAGCGCGGGCTATCGGCGCGTTTGCGGGCCGGCGATGTCGACGAGGTCGCGCGCACGCTGCTCGAACGGCACTACGACCCGCTTTACCACCACACGGAGCGCGGAAAAAAATACGCGGTCACGTTCTGCTCCAGTGACCCCCATGCCGCAGGTCGAGAAGTGATCCACTGGATCGAGCACCGATTGCGCTAGACTTCCCGCCCCGTTTCGTGAAACGCGAACTCACCATCCTCGTCCCGGCCTTCAACGAGTCACGCCGCATCGGCTCGACTCTCGAGCGCCTGCTTGCCTGGGGAGCTGAGCAGCTCGACAACTTCGAGGTGCTGGTCGTGGACGACGGTTCGGATGACGGGACGGCGGAAGTGATCCGCTCGCGGTTCGCTGATCGGGTGCGCGTCATCCAGCATGCACGCCGCAGCGGCAAGGGCGCGGCAATCCGGACCGGCGTGCGCGAAGCGCGCATGCCATGGGTGCTGTTCGCGGACGCCGACCTTTCGATTCCGATCGAGGAGTTCGAGAAGCTGTGGGCCCGCGCCCATGAATCAGAGATCGTGATCGGATCCAAACGCGCACCGGGCGGCGAGCTGCGCTATCCGCCGCTGCGCAAGTTCCTCGGCGGCATCGGCCAGTCGCTGATCGCACTATTCGTGGTCTCGGGTTTTCACGACACGCAGTGCGGCTTCAAGCTCTATCGCACGGATGTCGCGCGCGAGCTGACCGCCAGCCAGCGCATCAACGGCTTCGGCTTCGACTTCGAGCTTTTGTTCCTCGCCAAGCGCCTTGGGTGGAAGACCAGCGAGGTTGCCGTGCGCTGCGGGCACGTCGGCGGGGGAACGGTGCGCTTCTCCAGCTACTTCCGGGTGCTCGGTGAGATCGCCCACCTGCTTTCCAACCGCATGCGCGGACTGTATCCCAACCGCAGGCGCTGAGACAGGCTCCGGCTAGGGAATGCGGTACAGTGCGCGGGCTTCACGCCAGCCGGCTTCCAGCGGTTCGCGATCCTCAGGGTTGAGCGTGGCGAGGAATGCCGATGCGCGGTCATCGCGCCAGCGGTGCAAGCGATAGAGCCTCATTCCCAGCCCGCGCAGGAACGCATCGCGCAGCTCCTCGGGAGCCTCAAAGGCGATCGCGCGCCTCAGCTTCGTCTCGTCGAACTTGAGACCGAGCGCCACGCGCCCGGCGGCTTCCGCCAGCGGTTGATGTAGGCTTGGATTCAGCGCCTGGATCCGCGCGAAGCCACCGACGAGATCGTGTCCGAAGGCCGGCACCACGGCGAGGCCGAGACCGCGCAGCGCCGCAGCCTGATCCGGACCGAGGTTGGCCTGCAGCTTCGCGAGCAGTTCCTCGAGCGGTCGTCCTTGTGCCGCGAGAGCCGTCGCTGCCGCGGGAAGCGTCAGGCGCTCATCCTCGTCGAAGGCGCGCGCGACCAGCAGCTTGTGCGCATCCCCCCCAGGCATCCTTGCAAACAGCTTGTCGAAGTAGATGTCGTACTCGACGGTCTTGGTGTGGGTCAGGACATCCCAGTTGGAACCGAGCGCACCTGTGCGGCCGTCCTGGGCCAGCCGCGAAAAATCGAGCAGGTTGCCGCCGAACACGAGCGCCAGGGCGGCGAGATTCAGCAGACGCGGCGCATTGCCGCGTTCGCCCGCCAGCTGGTGGAGCGCGGCGATTCCAAGAACGCCCAGCCACCACAGCGCCGAGAGCCGCAGGAAGTACATCCAATACAGGTACTCGCTCGCCAGGCCGCTCAGCAGATAGGACGCGAGGAACAGCGCACCGTACAGCGCTGCCAGCCGCAGCGCGGGCCATCGGCGCAGGCCGCAGAGAAGTCCCAGCAGTGCAAGACCCACGCTGACCCAGTCGAACACGCTGAAGTCGAGCCATGCCTGCAGCAGTCCGCGCGGACCGTCGGCGAGGTTGCCCCCGGCGGAATCGAGCTGAACCGGACGCAGCGCCGCGAGGCCCAGCTGTCCCAGGGCCAGCCACAAAGGCAGCGCTCCCAGGGCGAACCCGCCCATTCCCATCAGGAGCTCGCGCCGCGCGAGCGTGCTCCTGCGTGCCCAGAGCACCCAGAGGAGTGCCGCGGCGCTGGCGGGAACGGTCTGCAGCGAGGAATAGAGACCGAACCCGGCGGCAAGGCCCAGCTGCAGCGCGCTGCGGGTGGCGGCTTCACGATCCCGGGCCACACGCAGCGCGCCATCGAGGATCAGAGTCACCCAGATCAGCGCTTCAAAGTGCGTTCCCAGGCACAGGAGTGAGAAGCGCAGCGCGGAATCCGGCGCGATCGCCACCAGCAGTCCGGCCACGAAGGCAGCGCGCTCGCCGATGTGCTCGCGAACGAAGCGCCACATCACCAGCAGCAGTAGCACCGACGAGGTGAGCGCCGCCAGCTTGCTCGCCAGCAGTGTCTCGCCGAAAGGAATGAAGAACAGCGCGCGCAGGTGGGCGACCACGAAGCCGCCGCCCTCGTGCATGCCGTAGTTGCGAACGAAGTAGTCCAGCGGGATGCCATCGAGCACGGCCTTGCCGCTCACGGCCTTCGCGAACTCCTCGCCGTAGTAGAAAACGTCCGCAAGACACAGCACGAGCGTGGCTCGCACCAGCAGCAGCAAGAACAGACACAGGCTCAGGTTCCGACGCATCTTCGCTCGCGGGAGCGCAAGATAGCGGCCACCCTCAGAGATTGCGCGTGATCAGTGCCAATCCTTCGCGAACCTGACCCCGCAGCTCCTGAAGGTTGCGCACCGAACGCAGGCGCCTCCAGAGATAGCCCGGCCGCAGGTAGAAGCGCCGCACCATCGACTTCTTCAGCGCGAGCATCGTTTCCCGGTTGAGCGTGCGCGTGGGCAGGAAGGCGTCCGCGCCGCCCTGATCCATGACCAGATCCGACGGGTCAGCGAGCCCCAGCTCGACGGCGCGGGCCCGGAATGGCGTGCCGAAGCGCGGAACGGCCATGTTGAGGCTCATGAAGTCGAGGTCGAGTTCCAGAGCCAGCTCCAGCGTCCGGCGCAGCGATGCCTCGTCTTCCTCGGGCAGTCCGATGATGAAAGTGCCGACGGTGCGCAGACCGTGTCTGCGCACGCGCGCGAAGCCTTCGCGCACGACATCCGCGCGATAGCCCTTCTTATAGGCAGCGAGCACTTCGTCGCTGGCGCTCTCCACGCCCATGATGACGGTATGGCAGCCCGCCCTGCGCATGGCGGACAGCAGCTCGTCATCGGCGGTGTCGGGGCGCGTGAAGGCGGTCCAGGACAGATCGCCGCGGGCTTCGAACGCCGCGCACAGCTCCAATGCTCGCTTGCGCACGACGCCGAAGGTCTGGTCCATGAAGAACACCTCCTTCACGCCTCGGCTGCGCAGTTCATCGAGCTCTTCGAGCACATCCGCGACCGGACGGGTCTTGAAGCCCAGCGTCCCGATCACGCAAAACGTGCAGGGATAGGGACAGCCGTAGTCCGTCAGCACGGTGGCAAAGGGCGCCGTGCGGGCAAAGGAGAAGTGATAACCCCGGGATGGAAACAGCTCGTGCCGCGGTCGCGGAATGCGGAAGCTGCCCTTGCGTTCGCCCCGGCGCACGCGCATTGGCCGGCCCTGCTCGTCGCGCAGCGTCATCTCGAGCACCGCGGAAAGCTGGTTGTCGAGATGGTGCAGGATGTCGGCGTTGGAGAAGTCGTGCAGAGCGGCTTCGATCCAGGGCTCCTGCAGCAGACGCTCTTCGCTGCGCTCGTGCAGCACATCTCCGATCACGATGATGCGTCTGCCGAAGCCGCGCTGACGGCTGAGAAAGTCGCGATCCTCGTTCCACGAAACCGAGCCGACGAGGCTCACGATCACCTCGGGATCGAAGGCGTCGATGCGCGCTTCGCAGGCGCCCGTGTCCAGCCGCTCGGCCATGCAGTCGAGCACCGCCACCTGATGGCGCTCTGCGAGCGTCCCTGACAGCGCCACGAGATCCACCGGGTGAAACAGGTAGTTCGACTTCGTGGTCTTGGAGCAGAAGTAGTCGCGGATGTAGATGCGATTGCCCGGCGGGTTGAGCAGCAGCACCTTCATGTGCGCACCTCACCCGCGCGCGCCGGCAGGCTCTCCGCGGCCGCCGCGGGACGCAGGGGGATGGCGCGCGGCGCCGGGCGCAGGACACCGTCCCACAGCGCGAGCCGCGCTTCCTCCAGCACCTCATCGACGCTGAGGTTGGTGAGACACTCCGGCCGGCCGCGCACACAGTTGGCGACCTTGTTTTCGTGCACGTTGATGCAGGGGCTGCAGACCGGCGGGCGCCAGAGGTGGCGCGCGCGCACGCCGATCGGCGCATACAGCACCGGTGTTTCAGGACCGAACAGGCCCACCACGGGCGCGCGCAGGCTCGCCGCGATGTGCATCGGGCCGCTGTCATTGCTCACGACCGTGCCCGCGCGTTCGAGCAGCGCCGCCAGCTCGCCGAGGCTCAGCTCGCCCGATAGATCGACGCACAGCGAGCCCAGATCCGCAGTCCAGGCTGCGATCGGAGCGACATACTCGCGCTCGGCAGGCGAGCCGATCAGGAACACGAGCGTCTCGTCCTGCTCGACAAGGGCGCGCGCCAGAGCCGCGAAGCTCTCGCGCGGCCAGCGACGCTCCAGCGAGAGCTGTCCGGCGTTGGGATTCAACACCACGTAAGGACGGTCGATGCGGACGCCGCGCGCGAGCAGCTTGGCTCGCAGGCTTGCAAGGTCCCTGTCGGCGACCCGGAAGGCTCCGATGTCCGTCGGACGGATGTCCTCGCCGTCTTCACCGCCCGCAAGCGCGCGGAAGTTGCGCGAGACATGCCAGTAACGGTTGAACGGCACGCGTACGGGATGCAACTGCCCGCGCCAGACGCTGGGTTCGTCAAAGCCGGTGCTGGTCTGTGCACCTGTCGCAAAGCTCACGAAGGCGGAGAAGCGGGTGAAGAACTCGAAGTCGTACACGGCCTGAAAGCGCGCGCGACGCAGCACGAACAGGAGCTGCACGATGCGGGCGAGCACGCGGGTCCAGCCCACCGGCCCCGGTCGTGCACGCACATCGAGCACCAGCACTTCATCGAAGACCTCGAGTCCGCGCGCGAAGGCTTCGTTCTCGCGCAGAGTCAACAAGGTCAGGCGTGCCCGGGGATGGCGCTTGCGCAGCGCGCGCACGGCGGGCGTCAGCAGGACGAGGCTGCCGATGCCCCAGAACTTGATCATCAGCACCCGTTCGAGGTCCGCATCCCTCGGGCCGGAGGGCGAGGGGCTGCCGCGCAGCCAGCGCAGGGGCTGCAGACACAGGCAGACCAGCCATCCCAGCCACTTGTCGGCCCGCTGCAGGCGCTGCATCGGGATCGAGGGCGGACGGGAGGGGGCACCGGGCATGGCTGATATTCTACTCGCAGTCGGAACCCGCTCCCTGCGGGAGTGTTTTGTGGGGTGAGCGGTTGCGCTGGCGAGGGGCTGGCGCCGATAACTATTCTCACTTTCTCATGCTTTCACACGCCCTGCTTCTGCTCGCCACGCTGGCCCAACCCCTTCAGGATGGACGGCAGGCCTTTGATGCACTGCTGCGCCGCCTGGACAAGGACCTCGACGGTCGCATCAGCCGGACCGAGTTCGCAGGGCGGGCGGTCGCGTTTCGGCGCATGGATCGGGACGGGGACGGCTTCCTCAGCGCCAAGGACCTGCCCGCCGGCAAAGAAACGGCCCCGTCAGGCAACGATGCGCCCGCCAACGAACCGGCCGCCACGCAGGAAGGACTCGACTTCTTCGAGAGCCGCATCCGTCCCCTGCTGATACAGAACTGCTACTCCTGCCACAGTACGGAGAGCGGCAAGATCAAAGGCGGCCTGCGCCTCGACTCGCGTGGGGCGCTGCTCGCCGGCGGCAGCAGCGGCCCCGTGATCGTGCCCGGCGATGTGGAAGCGAGCCTGCTGATCAAGGCGGTGCGTTACGAGGACGCCGACTTTGCGATGCCCCCCAAGCAGGCGCTCTCGAAAGATGCCGTGCGCGATCTGGAGCGTTGGGTCGAAATGGGCGCTCCATGGACGCCTTCGGTCAAGACCAGCGAGCCGGCTGCCGCTCCCGCGACCGAGTACGCACCGATGGACTACGCCAAAGCGCGCGAGTTCTGGTCGTTCCGCCCGCCGGTGCAGCCGGAAATTCCGCGCCATGACAACGACAAGTGGTCATGGAGCGACACGGACCGCTTCCTCTTCGACGCGATGAAGGAGCTGGGCGTGTCGCCCGTCGGCGATGCGGACAAGCGCACGTGGCTGCGCCGGGTGACTCTGGATCTCACGGGCCTGCCGCCGACGCCGGAAGAGCTTGCGGCCTTCGAGCGTGACAACTCGACAGGCGCTTACGCGGCCGCGGTGGACCGCCTGCTGGCCTCGCCGGCCTACGGCGAGCGCTGGGGACGACACTGGCTCGACGTTGCCCGCTACGGTGAATCCAGCGGCAAGGAGACCAACATCCTCTACCCCCACGCCTGGCGCTATCGCGACTACGTGATCCAGTCGTTCCGTGAGGACAAGCCCTACAACCGCTTCGTTGAGGAGCAGCTCGCGGGCGATCTGCTGCAGGCTGCCAATGCCGACCAGCGCGCGGAGTTCGACATCGCCACGGGCTACCTCGCGCTCGGCACGAAGAGCCACAATACGCGTGATCGGCGCCAGTTCATGCTCGATGTCGCCGACGAACAGATCGATGCATTTTCTCAGGGCATCCTCGGAATGACGGTCAGCTGCGCCCGCTGCCACGACCACAAGTTCGATCCCATTCCGACCAAGGATTACTACGCGCTGGCCGGCATCTTCCTCAGCACGGAAACGCTGTACGGCACGCACCGCAGCAACGGCAATGACTACCCGAGCAAGCTGATCGAGATCGCGGAAGAGGCCAAGCTGCCCAACGGTCCGACGATGCCGGTGGCGACGCGTGCCATCGTGCAGCGCATCATCGACCAGCTGGAGCGCCGCGAGGAACGAACGGAAGCGCCGCGAACGGGTGCGGACGGCAAGGCCGACCCGATCGCCAACGTGGTGCGCCGCGCGCAGATTCAGCAGCGCGAGCTGCTTGAAGAGTTGCTGGCGCGCTTTGACGCCCAGGGCAACGCGCTGGAGAGCAATCGACTCGCCATGGGAGTGCGCGAAGGCGCTCCGCGCGACATCGCGGTGCTCAACCGGGGCGAGCTGGACAAGCCCGGTGACATCGCGCCGCGCGGATTCCCGCAGGTGCTGACGCCGCAGGGCTCGCCGAAGATCGCCGCGGGGAGCGGCCGCGCGGAACTGGCGCGCTGGGTGGTCTCGCCGGAGAATCCGTTGACGGCACGCGTCTGGGTCAACCGCGTCTGGCTGCACCTGTTCGGCACGGGGCTGGTCACGACCCCGGACAACTTCGGTCACAGCGGTCAGATGCCGACGCACCCGGAGCTGCTCGATCACCTGGCGTTGCAGTTCATGCAGCAGGGCTGGTCGACCAAGCGTCTGGTGCGCGAGCTGGTGCTGAGCCACGCCTATCGACTGGCCGCCGTTCACGATGCCGCCCACGCAGCCAAGGATCCGGATCTCTTGACGCTGTGGCGCTATCCGGAACGCCGGCTCGAGGCGGAAGTGATCCGCGACTCGATCCTCGCCGTGGCGGGACGCCTGCAGGACGCGCCCGTGGGTTCCGGGGCAGGCTACCTCGAAGGCCCGATGCGCAACGAGCTGATTCTCGATGCCGTGAGCGCGGAGCGGCCCATCCGTTCGATCTATCTGCCGATCCTGCGCGACCGGCTGCCCGAGGCGCTGAGCGTCTTCGACGGTGCGGATCCTTCGTTCGTCACGGGAGATCGCGACGAAACGCACGTCGCCACGCAGGCGCTGTTCCTGATGAACGATCCCGACGTGATGGCGAGCGCGGACGCCTTCGCGGAACGCCTGATCCGCGAAGTCCCCGATGAATCGCTGCGAATCCAGCGGGCGTTCGAGCTGGCTCTCGGTCGCAAGCCCACCGAGGGTGAGCAGCGCGCGGTCGAGAGCTATCTCAGGCAACAGTCCGCGGCCCCGGAGAAGAGCGGTGCACAGGGCCGTACACGACGCCGCGGAGCGGGCCTGCCTGAACCGGTTTCCAACAGCAGGGATCCGCGCGTACTGGTCTGGTCCTCCTTCGTGCAGACGCTGTTTGCCTGTGCGGAATTCCGTTTCCTTGGTTGAGAGCGAAACCATGCATCCCTCCCACGAATCGAACTGCTCGCGTCGCTCGGCGCTGAAGCTCCTGTCTATGGGTTTCGGAGCGCTTGCTCTCAACGCCCTGCTTGCGGAAGAGACCCGCGCTGCATTGCTTGGTCAGGAGCCGACCGGCAACCCGCTCGCTCCGCGCAATCCTCACCATCCGGCGCGGGCCAAGCGCGTGATCCTGCTCAACATGGACGGCGCTCCATCGCACGTCGACACGTTCGACTACAAGCCGCTGCTGAAGAAGCACGACGGCCAGACCGTGTCCGGACAGCTGCGCCAGGGCGCGAAGCTGCTGGCGAGCCCGTGGGAGTTCTCGCAGTGCGGGCAGTCGGGCCTGTGGATCAGCTCGCTGTTCCCCAACCTTCAGAAGCATGCCGACAAGCTCTGCCTGCTGCGCGGCATGCAGACGGATGTGCCGGCGCACCCGCAGGCGGTGCTGAAAGCGCATACCGGATCGTTCCAGTTCGTGCGACCTTCGCTGGGCGCGTGGACGCTCTACGGTCTGGGCACGCTCAATCAGAACCTGCCCGGTTACGTCTCCATCAACCCCGGCCGCGGCGGCGCGCAGGCTCATGGCAGCGCCTTCCTGCCTGCAACGTATCAGGGTCTGCCGATCCGCAACACTGCGCGGGCCCAGCGCGGCGGCGGCGAGGCTGTGGCAAACATCGCCAACCGCAGGCTCGACGAGCGCAGCCAGCGAGCGCAGCTGGATCTGCTCGAGAAGCTGCACAAGGAGCAGGCGCGCCACCAGCGCGAGAACGACGAGCTCGAGAGCGTCGTCCAGAGCTATGAGCTGGCCTTCCGGATGCAGTCGGAGCTGCCGGACGTGATCGATCTGTCCAAGGAGCGGCGCGAGGTGCTCGATGCCTATGGCATCGGCGGCGAGGACACGGACGGATTTGCCCGCCAGTGCCTCATGGCTCGCCATCTGGCGCAATCGGGTGTGCGCTTCATCGAAGTGACGCAGGGCGGCTGGGACCACCATCGCAACCTGCGCAGCGACCTTGCCGAGTCTGCGCGCAAGGTGGATCAGCCAATCGCCGCGCTGCTTGCCGATCTGGAGCGCACGGGCCTGCTCAAGGACACGCTGGTGATCTGGGGCGGCGAGTTCGGTCGGACCCCGTACGCGCAGAACGGCGACGGCCGCGATCACAACCACAAGGGTTACACGACCTGGATGGCCGGCGGCGGGGCCAAGGGCGGTTTCTCCTACGGCGCCACCGACGAGAACGGGATCGAAGCGGTCGAGGGCCGCATGTCGATTCACGACTGGCACGCGACGATCCTGCACCTGCTGGGGCTCGATCACGAGCGCCTGACCTACAACTACGCCGGTCGCGATTTCAGACTGACGGACGTGCACGGCAGCGTGGCTACCGAGATCCTGGCCTGACCCGCGGCGCGCGCAACACATCGGGCTGCGCGCGCTTGTCGCACCCCTGTTCAGGCCCTATCCTCTCGGCTTGCTCCGGTGGGCATCCGGACGCGAGGAAGGCCAGCCTGCATGTGTGGATTTATCGGTATCTACGGTCCTGACGGCACGGATGTGGCCGGGGAGATCTACGAGGGTCTGCTGGCGGTGCAGCACCGCGGCCAGGACGCCGCGGGGATCATCACCTTCACCGACTCCTTCCACGTGAAGAAGGGCCTCGGGCTGGTGCTCGAGATCTTCAACGAGAAGAACATGCCGCGCCTGCGCGGACACCTGGGCGTCGGCCACGTGCGCTACCCCACCGTCGGACGCGGCAGCAAGGACGATGCCCAGCCCTTTCATCTGACCTTCCCGGTCGGCGTGGCGATGGCCCACAACGGCAACGTCACCAACTTCGTCGAGCTGCACGAGAAGCACTTCAAGAACAGCGGAACGCGACTCAACTCTTCCTGCGACGTCGAGGTGATCCTGTACGCCTTTGCCACCGCGCTCAACGAGCGCATGCGGCCGGGTCACCTAGTGGACGCCGAGGACGTGTTCTCGGCCGTCGAACGCGTGTACCGTGACGTGAAGGGTGCGTACTCCGTGGTCGCGGTTCTTCCGGATGTCGGCATGGTCGCCTTCCGCGATCCCTACGGCATCAAGCCCTGCGTCTTCGGCGAAAAGACCACCGAGGAAGGGCCCTGGTTCGCCTGCGCTTCCGAATCGACCGTGCTCGACGTCAATGGCTATCGGCGCAGCTTCGATCTTCAGGCAGGCGAGGCCGTGTTCGTCGGAACCGACCGCAGGATCCTGCGCCGCAAGCTGACGAGCAAGCCGCACCGTCCCTGCATCTTCGAGCTGGTCTACTTCGCGCGACCGGACTCGATGATCGATGACATCTCCGTGTACAAGACGCGCCGCCGCTTCGGCGAGGCCATCGCGCGCCAGTGGCTAGCCGAAAAGGCGCCGCTGCCGGATGTCGTGATCCCGATCCCTGACAGTTCGCGCGATGCCGCGCTTGCCATGGCGATGGAGCTGGGCGTTCCCTACCGCGAGGGGTTCGTGAAGAACCGCTACATCGGTCTCACGTTCATCATGCCCAGCCAGTCCAGCCGCCAGACATCGATCCGGCGCAAGCTCAATCCGATCCCGCTCGAGTTCGAAGGCAAGCACGTGGTGCTGGTGGATGACTCGATCGTGCGCGGAAACACGGCCGCCCGGATCGTGCGCATGGCCCGCGAGGCGGGCGCGAAGAGCGTGTACTTCGCCTCGACCTCTCCGCCGTTGATCGCACCCTGCCCCTACGGCATCGACATGGCGACCAAGACGGAGTTCATCGCCACCGGCCGCGACAACGACGCCATCGCCAAGGCGCTGGGTGTGGACCATCTCGTCTACCTCAAGCGCGAGGCGATGAACGAGGCCGGACGAGCCGGCAACCCGAAGGTCGAGAAGTTCTGCAATGCGTGCTTCACCGGCGAGTATCCAACTGGCGACATCACGCTGGAACGCATGAACAAGATCGCCGAGGAGCGGGCCCAGTCTCAGAGCGCAGGCCAACCCGCCGGCACCAAGGCCTGAGCGAAGTCGCGGGGATGAAGGTGCTGATCACCTCGCCGGTGTTTCCGCCCGATCTGGGCGGTCCCGCCGTCTATGTGCCCAGCCTAGCCCGTTTTCTGCTCGAACGCGGACATGAAGTTCGCGTTGTGGCCTTCTGCGCCGAAAAGGAACCCAAGGGCCATCCCTTTGCGGTGGTCGCGATTCCGCGCGGGCCGCTGCCGCTGCGCTATCTCAGGGCCTTCTTCGCGGTCTTGCGCGAGGCCGGCAAGGCCGATGTCGTCTATGTCAACGAGCATCTCGCGCTTCTGCATGTGCTGGCGGCGAAGCTGCGCGGCAAGCCCGTGATGATCCGCATCATGGTCGACGGCGCGTGGGAGATTTCGCATCGCTACGGCTGGTGCGGCGGGGATGACATCAACGTGTTCCAGACGCGCCGTTACGGCTGGAAGGTGCGTCTGACGCGCTTCCTGCAGCGCCGCTGGTGGAAGTGGAGCGACCACATCATCTCTTGCTCGGAATTCCTGCGGCAGATCCTCGTGCGCAACTACGCGGTTCCCGGCGACAAGGTCCAGCGCGTGTTCAACGCGTATCACGGGCCTGATCCGGACTCGCTCCGCATGACGCCGCAGGAGGCCCGCAGAGAGCTCGGCCTCGAACCTTCGCGGCGCTATCTGCTCACGATCTGCCGCCTGATGGTGTGGAAGCGCGTGGACGTGATCCTCGAGGCGCTGGCGCTGCTCCCGGACGACGTGCATCTGCTGATCGCCGGCGACGGAGACATGGAGCAGCCCTGGCGGGAGCTCGCACAGCGTCTGGGCGTGGCCCACAGGGCGCACTTTCTCGGGAATGTCCCGCATCGCCTGATCCCGCAGTACATCCGCGCGGCCGATGTGTTCGTGCTCAACAGCGAGTACGAGGGTCTCTCGCACACGCTGCTGGAGGTGCAGGCGTTGGGAACGCCGATCGTCGCCAGCGCCGTGTGCGGCAATCCCGAGGTGGTGATCGAAGGCGAAACCGGTCTGGGCGTCCAGCCGGACGATATCGCCGGACTGCAGCATGCGATCGAGCGCTACCTGCAGTCGCCCGAGCTGCGTCAACGCATGGTGGAGGGCGGACTCCGCCGCAGGGGCGAGTTTGATCGCACCAAGACCTTCTCGGAGGTCGAAGCCGCGCTCCAGCGGCTCGTGAATGCGCGCCGGTGAGCCACTGAGTGCGCGCGCGCCCGCGCGGTGCATGTTCAGGCAGGCCCTGTTCGGGCATGGCCTTCTTGAGCGGGGTCTGTGGGCCTTCGGACTGCTTGCCATTCTCGTCACCTTCGCCCGGATGTTCCTCGGGGCGGACTTCATGGACGAGGCCTTCTATGCCGCCATGGCATGGCGCTTCGTACTCGGGGACACGCCCTTTGTCGACGAGATCAACCCTGTACAGACTGCGGCGCTGCTGACGAGGCCCTTTGTCTGGCTTTACACGAGTCTGGTCGGTGACACAAGCGGTCTGCTGCTGGCACTCCGGATGCTGTGGTTCGCGGGCAATCTGGGGCTGGTGTACCTCGGCTGGCGCGTGCTGCGTGCGCACACGAGCTCTGCGCTGGCCTTTGTCATCGCGCTGTTTCCGCTGATTCTCGTCCCGATCGGTCTGCCTGCGCCGAGCTACAACACCTGCGCTTCAGGCGGTTTCGCCGCGGGCTTGTACCTAGCGATCCTCGCCAAGCGCGGCGAGCTTGCGCGTTTCGGCTGGATGGGCTCAGGCCTGTGTCATGCGCTGGCGTGCATTGCGCTGCCGACCTACGCCTTGCCTTGCGTGATTTTCCTGCTGATCAACCTGCGCGGGGAAGCGCGGCGGGCTTGGCTGGGGTACTGCGTCGGCGGCCTGATCGGAGCGCTGCCCTTCGTGCGCGATCTGGCGCGCATCGAGCCGCAGACGCTGAACTACACCGCCGAGTACTGGGAGCGTGGACGCACCTGGAGCGAACACGTATTCGAGGTGCTGGGACAGGTCTGGCAGGTGATTCCGCAGCCGCTCTGGCTGGGTGTGGCGCTGGGATTGCTGGTGCTTGCCTGGCGCTTCTCACAGCGCTCGCGCGGCATCGTCACGGCGCTCGCCGCAGTGCTGGTGCTGCTGTTGTGCTTTGCGGACCAGCGCTGGGCCACATCGGTGTGCTTTACCACACTGGTCGCGCTGATCGGCAGTGCTCTGGTCCTCGCGATCCAGCCGGAGCAGGAACTCACCCGCGGACTTTTCTGGCCCGCGATCGCCGCACTGTTTGTGGCCGCATGGACCAGCGGAAACGGACTGGTCAACGGTGCGTTCGGGGGCTGGCCCGCTGCGATGTTGACGCTGTTTTGGCTTGGTCGAGCAGCCAAGAACCATTGGGGCGCATTGCCCGCGCTGACGGGCAGCGCCCTGCTGATCCTCGCGCAGCGTCAACCCTACAACGAGGACCTCTTCACGCGCTTCAACGAGCGTTTCACGGAAGGCCCGTTCAAAGGCCTGTGGACATCGAAGGACAAGCGCGGCTACCTCGATGGTCTGCGCGGCGACCTGCGTGCGTGCGTTGATGAAACCAAGCCGATTCTCTTCGCGCACCAGTTTCCGGCGGGCTACCTCTTCACGCGCAGCAGGCCGGCCACACACTCCAGCTTCGGCCTGCTGCGCGTGCGTTACGAAACGCCGGAGGAGCACTACCGGCGCCTGCTCGAGGATGTCGAGTTCCGCCGAGTGCTCGGGCTGCAGATCGTGCGCGTGCGTTGGTTCCAGGTGCAGTGGGATCGGCGCTACGAGTGGCCCTACACCGGGGGCGATGAGTGGATAGAAGCACAGGAACGACTGGTCAAACGCCCTGCATGGGCCATCTATCGGGTGGTTCGCTGATCGACCACCACGGGTGGGGGGGCCGGAAGCTCTTTCCAGGCCCCGGCCTGCGCCCGCCCATAAGTCCTAAGCAGCAGGCAGCTTTGCCCCGACAGCGATCGGAAAAGGACCGATATACTCCCTACGAACCGCCATGAAGGTCCTGTTTCTAGAAGAGTATCTGCCCCAGGAAATGCTCGGGATCATGTACCTGTCCCGGGCCATCAAGGATGCCGGACACGAGTCCAAGGCCCTCTTCATTCCGGACAAGGAGTGGGTGGAGAAGCTCAAGGCCTACAACCCCGATGTCGTCTGCTTCTCGGTGACGACCGGCATGCACCTGTACTACGCCGACCTGGCTCGCAAGGTGAAGGCGGTGCTCCCCGACGTGCTGACCGTGTTCGGCGGCCCGCATCCGACCTTTACGCCGGAGTACATCAACACTGACGGCGTGGACTCGATCTGCCGCGGCGAGGGTGAGGGCGCGATCGTCGAACTGCTCAACCGCATGCGCGACGGAAAGCCCTACCTCGACTGCCAGAACTTCTGGTTCAAGGCGAAGGACGGCACGATCCACAAGAACGAGGTGCGCGAGCTGACGAAGAACCTCGAGGATCTGGGCTTCCCGGACCGCGATGTGATCTACGAGGCTGGCCCGATCTACCGCAACACCGACCGCAAGGTCTTCGTGACGCAGCGCGGCTGCCCGATGCCCTGCTCGTTCTGCTTCCACCACGCCTGGAAGAAGAAGGTCTACGGCGCGCGCAACTCCGAGTACGTTCGCAAGCGCTCCGTGAGCCACGTGATTGCCGAGATTAACGAGGTTCGCAAGAAATACAACCTGAAGTTCGTCCACTTCGTCGACGACATCTTCAACCTGCGCAACGACTGGCTTGAGGAGTTCGCCGAGCGCTTCCCCAAGGAAGTGGGGCTGCCCTTCGACGTGATCCTGATGGCCAACATGACCACGGAGCGCCACATCGAGCTGCTCAAGAAGGCTGGCTGCGTCTATGCGCGCATCGCCTTCGAGGCGGCCAGCGACTACGTGCGCAACGCCGTGTTCAAGAAGCACACCACGCGTCAGCAGCTGACCGACGCTGCGGGCTGGATCAAGAAGTACGGCATCCGCCTCGGCTCACTCAACATGCTCGGCGGCCCCGGCGGCACGATCGAGGACGAGTTCGAGACCGTCAAGCTCAACATCGAGTGCAAGGTCGACCACCCGCTGGTCTCCCTGATGCAGCCCTATCCCGAGTTCGAGATCGCCGAGATGGCGAAGGACATGGGTTACTCGGTGGCGGGCTACGACGACTTCCCGGTCAAGTTCAACCGCACGACATCGATCCACCTCGAGAATAAGCACGAGGTCGAGAACCTGCACAAGCTGTTCCCGCTGATCGTGCGCTTCCCCTGGCTGATGAAGCTCGCGCCGCGCCTGATCAAGTCCAAGGTCATGGCCAAGCCCTATCTGATCCTGTACATGCTGTACTCGGAGTGGATGGTTGCCGAGCAGGCCCAGATCTACTCCAGCGCACAGGGGCTCAGCGGGCCGCGCTACTGGACGATCACGGACTTCGTCTATCGCCTCAGCACCAAGGGCGTCCTGCGCGTGTATCAGGTCTTCTTCGCGCGCTTCATCGACCGCTTCTTCACGCCCAAGCAGATCCAGGTCTCGCTGCAGATGGGTGACGAGCGCGTCGTCGCGCACATGGACTAGTCGCGATCGGTTCGGAACGGGGCCAGCGGAAGGCCGGCTCCGTTCCAGACATTGCCTTCGCAGGCCTCGCACCAGCCGTAGCGCACGGCCTTGGGTTCGGCCACCTGCTCGCTCCAGAGCTCGATGGTATCCCCGATGATGCGGGCCTTGGCCGGGACAAAGAGCCGATCGCTGCCGGCGATCTGGAACAAGGCGGGTTCGCCTTCCGAACGCAGGCCGGCCGCGTGCGACAGATAGAGCAGCGCACGGCCCTTGGAGTAACTGACGGACAGATACTCTGGCGAGTCAACCACGCGCTCGATGCCGTGGATCCGTTGGAGTGCGAGATCCGCCAAGCGCCGGCCGACGATCTGCTTGCGCAGCGGGTGGATGTCGGCGGGGTCACCCACATCCATCGTGACGACCATGGCGCTGTTGGGCAGCAGCGCACGTGTGCGGTCCTGCTGCTCGCGCAGCCGTGCCGTCAACTCACCGGAGTCGCGATAGTCATAGGGCGCGATCTGCACGAAGTAGAACGCGAACGGCCCGCAGTCAAAACGCGCGCGCCAGTCCTCGACCATCGACGCGACGTGCGAGGCGTAGGTCGTCGAACCGCGATTGGATTCGCCCTGATACCAGAGCGCCCCGCGGACGGTGAAAGGAGTCAGCGGCGCGATCATGGCGTTGAAGAGCGCGCTGGCGCTATTGGCGTGCAGTGCGGGCACGGACGGCCAGGCCGGAAGCTCGCTCATGCGGGCACCGGCAAGCATCGACCAGTCGCCCGCGAGCGGGATGGCGGCCGATTCTTCGCCTTCGGGGTAGATGCGCAGCTCCTCGGGCCGCCCGACGAGGCCGCCACCACCGCCGGTGTCGAGCACGCGCACGCACAGCGTCAGAGCACCGGCACGCACGACACTCGCCGGCACGATGTAACGGCGCGGCGTCGCCCACATGCCGTCGGCCTCGGCTGCGCTGACCTTCACCTCGCCGAACCAGGTTGTGTCGATGTCATCGATCGGCCCGAGCTCCAGACGCAGCGCGCGCCCTTCCCACGAAGCCGGGACTTCCACGTTGCGCCACAGCATCATGAAGCCGTCGAACGCCGCCCATTCACCTTTCCATTCGCCCGGAACATGCAGCTTGCGCGCGTCGGCGGGCAGGGCAGGACGTGCATCCGCTGCGCGCGCTGCCAGCGACGGGAATGACTTCGCCACGGCATTCTCGAAGCCTTCGCGCCAGGCGCGCGCAGCCTTGGCCTGCTCGCCTTCGGGATCCGCGCCCAGCTTCTCGATCCAGTCCAGCTCATCCTTGCAGCTCTTCAGAGAGCGCAACACTTCCTTGCTGCACCACGCTTCCACGCGCGTGCCGCCCCAGTTGGTGGCGAGGATGCCGACCGGAACGCCCAGCGTTTCGGACAGTTGACGCGCGTGGAAGTAGCCGACGGCCGAGAAATCACCGGCCGTCTGCGGCGAGGCCACTCGCCAGACACCCTTGCAGTCGGCCACCGGTGCCGCGGCGACCGCGTTGATGACTTCGAACTCGCGGATCAGCGGCGTGTCGGCGCGCTCGACCTCGCGCTGCCACTCGAGAATGCCAGGCGAATAGCTCTGGGGACCGATCGGCCACTCCATGTTCGACTGTCCGCTCGCGATCCACACCTCGCCCAGCAGCACATCCTGCAGCTCGACGCTGTTCCTGCCGCTGAGACGCACGATGTGCGGACCTCCGGCGGGACCTGTCGGCAGCCGGAATTCGAAGCGTCCGCCCGCATCCGCGGTGGTCTTCGCAGCGCTCTGGAAGGCTGTGCTCTCGATGCTGACTTCCTCGCCGGGATCGGCCCAGCCCCAGAACGCGATGGTGCTCTCGCGCTGGAGCACCATGTGGTCCGAAAACAGGGCGGGCAGCCGTATGTCAGCGAAGGCGCCGGCGCTCAGCGCGCACAGAAGCAGCGGGACGAGTCGATTCATGTTGTCTCTTCTATCACAGGCTCCGCACTCAGGCGGTGCAGTTCATCGAGAGCAACGCCCGTGCGCGGATCGCGAGCCATCGCGGTGGCCCAGTCCATCGTGAAGCGCGCGTTGATTTCGCTGAGCGGGTTGAGGACCGTTGCGCCGCCTTGCGGCAGGCGGTGGCGGTACGCGTCGATGCCGAACGGGCCGTGATAACCCGCGACGCTCAGCGCCCGGGCGACGCGCTCGGTCATTGCTTCCAGCGCCTCATCGTCTGCGCGCGTGATTGCATCGGCGTGGATGCGTTCGGTGTCCACCCACGCTCCGTGTTCCGTCGTGGTCTGCGCGCAAGGTTCCGAGATCAGCACCGAGCCGTCGCGCCGCACCCAGGCGGAGCGCGTGTACTCGCGCTCGATAGCGACCCAAGGCTCGATGATCAGCGGCCCTTGTCGCAGGCTGGCCTGCAGCCAGACCAGTTCGTCGGCACCCGGTCTGCCGCTGTGCAACCGGCGACGACCGCGTCCCGCCGCTCCGAACTCGCGACGCACGAGCCAGCCGGACTCCGCGGGCCGAGCCAGCAGCGCGAGCGCCTGCTCCATGTCTGTCGCGCAGTGCTTCTCGAAGCTGCCGGGAGCGTGCTCACTGCGCAGGCGGGCGGCGAAGGGTCGTGCGTTGATCGTGCGCAGCAGCTCCAGTCCGGGCGTGAGCACGGGCACGGCCCCCACGCGACGCAACAGCGCCAACGCGCGCGGTGTCGGGCACCAGGCGAGGCCCGGCCAGCCGCGAATCCGCTCCGGCAGCGGATCCCCGCGCTCGATCCGCTCCTCGTCGAGCACGACATCGTTCGGTCCCACCAGCGTGCCGATCAAGCGTTGACGCTCGCGCTGCACGATGGTGCGCAGATGCTGCGTCGGCGCGTAGCTGTGCGTTGCCGAAAGCTCGCTCTCCGCATCGAGGTTGAGCACCCAGACACGCCCTGCGGCACCGCGCACGCTCACGCCTCGCGCCGGATGGCCGTCGAAGGCTCCGCCTCCAGACACTGCAGGAACTGCTCGTCGAGACCTGCACGCAAGCGCGCCTTGCGGTTGATCGGCTTGCCCTGAAGAACAGCAGGCGAGAGCGGCTTGGGCAGGGCCTCGCGCCAGCGTTGGTACTCCAGCGGAGCGCCGGTGAGCCGCTCAAACCACTGCACGGCGAAAGCCACGTGGCCGATTTCCTCACGCTCGACCTGCTCAAGCACCGCCGCGCTGTCGGAATCTCCCGCTGCGCGAAACTGGGCGGCGAAGCGCGCGCTGTGCTCGAGGTTGGCACCTTCGAGACCGAGACCCTGCAGCGCAACGAAGGCCGCCGGCGTCTCACAGGTGGCCACGCGCTCCCAGAACCAGTCGCGAATCGGGAAGTCGCCGGCGTGATGCCCGAGGCTTGCGAGGCGGGCGCGATAGAGCGCGAGATGCTGCAGCTCTTCGAGGCACAGCCGGATCAGGCCACTGCGAAACGCGCGCGGAGTTTCTGGGAATGCGAGCACGGCCCATGCGAACAGCTCCGCTGCCTGCAGCTCATGGTGAAGGAACGTGTGCAAGAGCAGCGCTCGCGCCTCCGGATCGCGCAGTGCCGCAGGCTTGGGGGTGCGCGGGCTGCGCTCGATGCTCTGAAAGCATGGCGGTCGCACTGCTCGGGGGATGCGCCGCGGGACGGCCGCGAGCTCCCAGGCCTCTTCCGTGCGCGGATCGGGCGGTGCCGGCGGACAGAGCTTGTGCTCGAGGTGCGGCGTGTGGATCAGGTCCCAGCACCA
>SYGM01000097.1 GCA_005799545.1 Planctomycetia bacterium
ACGGCCGCGTCAAGACGCTGCACCCCAAGATCCACGGAGGGATTCTGGCGCTGCGCGACGATGAGAAGCACGTCGCCTCGATGCAGGAGCATCATATCGCCGGCATCGATCTGGTGTGCGTCAACCTGTATCCCTTCGAGGCCACGGTCGCGAAGGCCGACTGCACGCGGGAGCATGCCATCGAGAACATCGACATCGGCGGACCCTCGATGGTCCGCTCCGCGGCGAAGAACCACCGCCATGTCGGCATCGTGACCGATCCTTCGGACTACGGACGCGTGATCGAGGAAATGGAGCGCAACGGCGGCGGTCTTTCGGATGACTTCCGCCGCGAACTCGCCGTCAAGGCTTTCGGGCTCACGGCGCGATACGATGCGGCCATCTCGCGCTGGCTCTTCGATGCGGAGCTGCGCGACGGCAAGGCCAGGCAGGCCTACCCGCAGAGCTTCTCGCTCGCCGGAGTGAAACTCGAGGAGCTGCGCTCCGGGGAGAACCCGCACCAGACGGCCGCCGTCTACCGCCAGAGCGGCAGCATGGAGCCGAGCGTCGCGAGCTCCAAGGTGCTCAACGGCAAGCAGCTCTCGTACAACAACCTCGTCGATCTCGACGCCGCGCTCGCGCTCGCCAAGGAGTTCCGCGAGCCCTTCGTGTGCGTCATCAAGCACAACAATCCCTGCGGGGCTGCCAGCGCCGCGACCATCGCCCTGGCGCTGGAGCAGGCTTGGGCGGGTGATCCGCTCTCGGCCTTCGGATCCGTTCTGGCCTTCACCCGGCCCTTAGATATGGCGAGCGCCGAATACCTCGTCAGCGGGAACCGCTTCGTCGAGGCAATCATCGCGCCGTCCTTCGACGAAGCCGCGCTGCGCCTGCTCGTGGAGAAGCCCAAGTGGGGGAAGAATGTGCGCCTGCTGGAGTGCGGTCCCTTCGGGCCGGACAGCCGCGACCCGCGCGACATCGAGGTCAAGAAGCTCGTCGGGGGCTTCCTGCTGCAGGGCCGCGATCTGGAGGGCGTGGATGCGGGCCATGCGAAGTGCGTCACGCGCCGCGCGCCGACATCCGAGGAGCTCGCCGGGCTGACCTTCGCCAACAAGGTCACCAAGCATGTCAAGTCCAACGCCATCGTCATCGCCAAGGGCACGCGCGTGCTGGGCGTCGGCGCGGGCCAGATGAGCCGCGTGGACTCGGTGATGCTCGCCGTCCGCAAGGCCGGCGGAGAATGCCGCGGGGCGGTGCTGGGCTCAGATGCCTTCTTTCCGTTCCCCGACGGCGTGATCACCGCGGTGGAGGCTGGCGTCACCGCGATCCTGCAGCCCGGTGGTTCGGTCAAGGATCCGGAGACGATCGCCGCCTGCGATGAGCGCGGCGCCGCGATGGTCTTCAGCGGGGTGCGCCACTTCCGTCATTAGTCCAAGGTTGATTCCAGCCCACGCAATCGTGGAGACTGGCCCGAGAACGCCAACCAACCGGAATTACCAGCCATGTCCTTCGACCAGCAACTATCCAAGGTCCTCTCCCAAGACGGTTTCCTCGCCGCGCTCGACCAGAGCGGCGGAAGCACTCCCAAGGCCCTGCGCCTGTACGGCGTTCCCGAGACGGCCTACTCCGGCGAAGAGGCCATGTATGTGAAGGTGCACGAGATGCGCACGCGCATCATCACCTCGCCCGCCTTCAACGGCGATCGCATCCTCGGTGCGATCCTGTTCGAGGACACGATGAACCGTCAGATCCGCGGCAAGGGCTCCGCGCAGTACTTGTGGGAAGAAAAGCGTGTCGTGCCCTTCCTCAAGGTCGACAAGGGACTCGCCGCCGAGGCCAACGGCGTCCAGCTGATGAAGGACATCCCCGGCCTTGAGGACCTGCTGAAGAAGGCGCAGGGCAACATGGTGTTCGGCACCAAGATGCGCTCGGTGATCAAGCAGGCCAACAAGGCCGGCATCGATGCCATCGTCAAGCAGCAGTTCGAGATCGGACTGCGCATCGTGAAGGCCGGTCTGATCCCGATCATCGAGCCCGAGGTCGACATCGACTGCCCGGACAAGGCCAATGCGGAGATGATGCTCGAGGAAGCGCTGATGTCGCACCTTGACGAGCTCGAATACGACCAGCTCGTGATGCTGAAGCTGACGCTGCCGGATGTCGACAACTTCTACTCACGCCTGATCGAGCACCCCAATGTCGTGCGCGTCGTGGCACTGTCCGGAGGATACAGCCGGCTGAAGAGCAACCAGCGTCTGGCCCGCAACGAGGGCATGATCGCGAGCTTCAGCCGTGCCCTCTCGGAGGGTCTCACCGCTCAGATGAGCGATGCGGACTTCAATGAGTCGCTCGACGATGCGATCGAGAGCATCTTCGAAGCCTCGCGCACCTGAGGTCCATGGCGCTCCGTTACGAGCGCGATCTCCCGCTCGACCCTGCCCGGGTTGCGCAACTCTACGAGTCGGCTGGCCTGCGCCGGCCGACTCGTGACTTGGAGCGCATCGCGAAGATGCTGCGGCACGCCAATCTCGTGTGGACGGCCTGGGAGGGGGAGCGGCTGGTCGGCATCGCCCGCTGCCTGACCGATTTCGCCTGGACTTGCTACCTCGCCGATCTTGCGGTGGCCGGTGACCTGCAGCATCAGGGTGTCGGCCGAAGCCTTGTGGAGCGCGTGCGAAAGACGATCGGTCCGGGTTCGGCTCTGGTGCTCAACTCCGCGCCGGAAGCGTTGGCGTACTATCCGAAGATCGGCTTCACGCCGCTGGCGAGCGCCTTTCATATTCCACGCCAGCCGCTCTCCTGAAGGCACAACCCAGAAGGCAAGACTCTGAAGCCGGCATCATGACGGTGCAGCCATGAAAAGGCCCTCCAGGTCTCGACGGTAGTCGAGGCCCGGAGGGCTGGCTGGATCAGGCCTTTGGAACCTGTTCCTTGATCTCAGGGCAGGATCACCGTGTCAATGACATGGATGATGCCATTGCCGGCGATGATGTCCGTCTTGACGATGCCTGCGTTGTCAATCTTCGCGCTGCCGTTCACGACCTGGATGCGGGCAGCCTTGCCCTGCAGCGTGGCGACTTCCTTCATGCCGACGACATCCTTCGCCAGCTTGCGACCAGCGACGACGTGGTACTTGAGAACGGAAGCGAGTCGCTCCTTGTTCTCGGGCTTGAGCAGCTCTTCGACGGTGCCCGCGGGCAGCTTGGCGAAGGCCTCATCCGTGGGGGCGAACACCGTCAGCGGCTCCTTGCCGCTCAGCGCATCCACCAGACCCGCAGCCTTTGCGGCGGCGAGCAGCGTGCCGAAGGTGCCAGCCTGCGAGGCCGTCTCCACGATGTTCTTGCGCGGCATGACCACGGCATCGATCACGTGAATCACGCCGTTGGTGCAGTCGATGTCGGCCTTCACGACCTTGGCGCCGTCAACCTGCAGCGCGCTCTTGTCCTTGCCCAGCTCCACGACCTGCAGACGCAGAGCCTGCCCCTGAACGGTGCCGGCGAAGTCGGTCTTGACGGCCTGCGTGCTCATCACCTTGCCGGGAACGACATGGTAGGTGAGCAGGTCGACGAGCTGCTGCTTGTTCTCGGGCTTGAGCAGTGACTCCACGGTGCCGCCCGGCAGCTTGGCGAAGGCGTCATCACTCGGAGCGAAGATCGTGAAGGGGCCAGGGCCCTTCAGCGTCTCTACGAGGCCAGCGGCCTGCACGGCAGCAACGAGCGTCTTGAACGATCCGGCGCTGACGGCGGTGTCGACGACATCCTTGGGAGCGCTGACGGTGGCCGTGTTGCCGTTGTTGTTTGCGGAGAAAACGATCGGGGCGAGAGCACCCGCGAGAACAGCGATGGAAAGCAGAAGTTTCATGCACTGCAGTACGCGAGTGCTGCTCAGCCGGATCCGCAGTGGAGGATCGGAATGTGTAAGTGGGCCGCGCAGGGAAAACCCTAAGTGATTCCCTCTGCGCTCACGGATGCAGGCACACTGCGCAATCGGCGATCGGCTGCACGCGCATGTGCTTCGAGTCCCTCCAGTCGAGCCAGCCGGCTTGCATCCGCCGCATCGGGCGCTTCCTCCAGCTCCAGCCAGGTCCGTACGCGCAGGAAATCGAGCACGGACAGGCCACCCTTGCGTCGGGCAGCGCCACCGGTCGGCAGCACATGGTTGGGACCTGATCCGTAGTCACCAAGGACCTCGGCGCCGGCTCGTCCCAGAAAAAGAGCCCCGTAGTGCCGCAGCCTCTGAGCGAGCCATGCGGCCTCGTTCAGCAAGAGCTGCACATGCTCCGGCGCCAGCGCATCTACCGCGCATGCGGCCTCCTCTGCGCTTTCGACAACCAAACTGGAGCCGCGCAGCAGAGACTGCGCAGCCGTGGCCGCCGTCGGAAGATCCTCCAGTTGCAGAAGCAGCTGGTTTCTAACGGCATCCACGAGCCGGGCATCCAGGGCGATGAGGACGCAGCGCGCGTCGTCATCGTGCTCGGCCTGTGCCAGCAGATCGGCAGCCACCAGTGCGGGATCCGCAGACGCGTCAGCCACCACCACCAGTTCCGAGGGCCCTGCGAGCGAATCGATCGCCACCCACGGCGTAACCAGAGCCTTGGCTGCATTCACCCATCGATTGCCCGGCCCGACGACGATGTCGCAGGGCTCGAAGCGGGATGTGCCGAAGGCCAGCGCGGCGACAGCCTGTGCACCTCCCGCGGCAACGAGCAGGTCCGCACCCGCTTCGGCCGCAGCCGCAAGCGTGATGGGTGCGGGGCGCGGACTGGCCACGATCACCTGCTTCACTCCGGCTGCACGCGCCGTCACGGCCGTCATCAGGACAGAAGAGGGCAGCGGATGCCGACCGCCCGGCGCATAGCACCCCGCTCGCTCCACGGGCGCGATACGCTGGCAGGCGCGGCCACCGGAAATCGGCAGGTCAAACTCGCTCAGGGATGCGCGCTGCGCTTCTGCGAAGCGCTCAACGCGTGCACGCACACGCACGAGCAGCTCGCGCTCTTCAGCACAAAGCCGCGAGCGGACCTGCTCCAGGGCTTCGCGGTCCCAGTACAGCGAATCGCCCTCGCGCAGATCGCCGAATCTGCGGGCCTGTCGCAGCAGGCCGGCATCGCCATGCAGCCGGACATCGTCCACAATGGGCCTCGCGAGCTCGAGAAGCTTCGGATCAAGATCAAATCGTGCGCGTTGGATCGATGCCAGCGAGCGCAAGGGCAGCAGCGGACCATTCATGACTTGGCTTCACCTCCGCGTCGGGTAACCCGGCGGTTGCGCAGTTCCAGCACACGCTCCACGCGATGCCAGTCCACGCCGTTGCGTGTCAGCTGAACCGTGGCGAAGTACAGGAGATCCGCGGCTTCTTCGGCGATGTGCCCTGCGTCGCGTGCATCGGCAAGCTCACCGGCCTCCTCGACCAGCTTCGTGCGCAGGAGCTCCGGATCCGCCAGCAGTCGCTGCGTGTACGATCCCGCAGCAGGCAGAGAGGCACGATTCCGCAGCGTGCCTTCCAGTCGGGCAAGTCCGCGACGGTCTCCGAAGCAGCTCCAAGTGCCCTCATGGCAGTGACCTGAACCCGAGGGTGCGATGGTGAAGCACAGCGCGTCGCGGTCGCAGTCAGCCTCGATCCGCAGCACTTTCTGAGTGTTTCCGGATGTTTCCCCTTTGCGCCAAAGGCCGCGCCTGCGCGAGTGGTAGACACCGCTGCCCGTGCGGATGGTCTCCCGAAGGCTCTCCAGACTGCTCCATACCAGGCCCAGCACCTGTCCACCTTCGGTGACCAGAACCGTGGGCACGAGACCGTCTCTGCGGTCGCTGCACAGCACTGACCAGTAGGCATCGGCGAGATCCAGCCGACCTGAGTACAGCGCCATTCCGACCTGCGCGTCGATGCCCAGCTCGTCCAGCGCGCGAATCTCCTGTGCCGTGCATACGCCGCCGGCCACCACCAGCTCGTGCGCGGGGCAAGCACTTCGCAGACGACGCGCAAACTCCAGATCACAGCCCTGCATGCGGCCCTCGCGCTCGACGAAGGTCACGAGGAAGCCGGCACAGTACGCACCGAGCTCTTGCATGCGCTGCTCGACGCATTGACCTGTGCGAGTGCGCCATCCTTCGACAACGACCTCACCGTGGCGCGCATCCAAGGCGACCACCACCCGCTCGCGAGGAAGCTCACGCAGGATCTCAGGGCGCGCTGCGGTGCCCAGCACCACCTTGGAGGCACCCCTGTCTAGCCAGCTGCGGGCGTCTTCAACCGTGCGGATCCCGCCGCCCACGCGGCAGTCGTATTCCTGACATAGGCCACAGATCAGCGCGGCGTTGCTGCCGGTGCCGAGAGCGGCATCGAGGTCGACGATGGCCATCTCGCCGAGCATCCCGAAGCTCCGTGCGTACGGAGCAGGGTCACCCGCCTCGATGGCAAGGCTTTCGCCGCCGATGAGCTGAACAGCCTGTCCACCCCGCAAGTCGATTGAGGTCACGAGCATCTGCGAATCTCCATTCCTTCTCTGATGGCCTGTTCCTTGAGCTTCCGAATCGTCCAGACGCCGTCGTGGAGGATTGATGCAATCAGGGCACCCTGCGCCCCTGCGCTCCACGCTGCGAGCAGATCCCGCGGACCGGCAGCTCCTCCCGATGCAATCAGCGGTGCATTGACGGTGTTCGCCACCTCACGCAGCAGCTCGATGTCGTAGCCGCCCTGCATGCCGTCGCGATCCCAGGCAGTCAGCAGAACCTCACCGGCGCCGCGCTGCACGGCTTCCGCGGCCCAGGCCGCGGCCGGACGATCCGTGCACAGCGTGCCTGAGCGGATGCAGACGCAGGCTGTGCCATCGATGCGTCGGGCATCGATGGCAACGACCACGCACTGGGTGCCGAGCTCATCCGCAAGACGAGTCAGCAGTCCGGGCTGTTCCACGGCCGCCGTGTTGACTGAGATCTTGTCGGCTCCGGACTCCACAAGCCGGAGCGCGTCATCGATGCACCGGATGCCGCCCCCGACGGTCATGGGAATGGCAATGCGCTCGCGGATCATCGCGAGCAATTCGAGACTCGCGGTGCGCTCTTCCTCTGTTGCGGATACATCCAGCAAGACCAGCTCATCAGCGCCATCGCGGGCGTAGCCCTCGGCCAGCGCCACGGGATCGCCGACCTCACGCAGGCCGGAAAACCGACGCCCCTTGACGACTTTGCCTGCGCGGATGTCGAGACACGGAATGAGACGAGGCAGAAGGCTCACGCGGACGCCTCCTTGAGCCAACGCAGCAGCAGCTCCGCACCGTAGTCCCCGGACAGCTCCGGGTGAAACTGGCACAGCAGCATCGGTCCCGATTCCAACGCCGCGACAAAGCGCTCCCCGTGAAACGCAGTGCTGCCGTTCCAGCCCATCGGCGGCTGTCGAAGACGGTACGAGTTGGCGAAGTACGCGCATCCGTCCGCGACCAGGCCACCGCTGCCGCTCACGGTATTCCAGCCCATCTGAGGCACGGCCACCTGGCCGGTGAACCGTTCCAGCCTCGCATTGACGATTCCCATGCCGGAAACACCGGGAGACTCTTCACTCTGCTGACAGAACAGTTGAAAGCCCAGGCAGATTCCCAGCAGCGGACGATGATCGAGGGCTCGTTGTCGCAGCGCGGTATCGAGCCCAAGCGAGAAGAGCCCGCTCATTCCGGCTGCGAAAGAGCCGACTCCAGGGATCGCCACCAGTTCCGCGTTACGGACCACAGCGGGATCCGAGCAGCGAAAAGGGCTGGCTCCGCAACGACGCAGCGCAGCTTCCACGGAGCGCAGGTTGGAGCGACCAGTGGGCACCAGTGCGACCTTCACAGCGCCTCCTTGGTGCTCGGGATGTCGCTGTGCGAGTCGCGAGTCAACGCTTCCCGCAGCGCCAGAGCCAAAGCCTTATAAGCAGCCTCCGCCATGTGGTGGTTGTTTTCGCCGTAAAGCACTTCCACATGCACGGTGGCCCGGAGACTGACCGCCAGCGAACGGATCGCATGGCTGAGGTTCTCACAGGCAACATCGCCGATCCGTTCACGGGTGAGTTGGAGACGAACCTGTGCAAAGGGTCTGCCCGATAGATCCACCGCGGCGCGGGCCAGCGCCTCGTCCATCGGCGCCAGTGCGGATCCGAAGCGCCGGATGCCGCGGCGCTCTCCAAGCGCACGGTCGATGCACTCGCCCAGGGCTAAGGCGCTGTCTTCAACGGAGTGATGGTCGTCCACCTCGCGGTCACCCGCGCACACCAGACGCAGCTCCCAGCGAGCGTGTTTGGCAAGCTGCGCAAGCATGTGATCCCAGAAGCCAAGACCCGTGGAGATCCGGGAGCTGCCGTTGCCGTCCAGTGACAGCTCCACATCGATGCGGGTTTCGGAAGTGACGCGCTGCGTGAAAGCCTGGCGGACGTTGCTCACAGAACACCCTCCAGTTCCGACACGCTGGACCAGATGCGGGCAGCCCCGGCCAATCGCAGGCTTTCGGCATTCGCGAGCGAGTCATCACCGGGTGCGCACACGCCAAGCGGGAGGACGCCTGAGCGGCGCGCCGCAACGATGTCGTCGGGTGTATCTCCCAGCAGCCATGCTGTGTGAACGCCGAGCCGCTGCATAGCCAGCATAACGGGCGCAGGATCCGGCTTGAGCGGTGCGTCCTCGCGCGTGATGACCTGCCGGAAGCAGTTCTGAATGTCGTGTTGGCGCAAGAAGCGTTCTGCGTCTCTCCGCGGTCGTCCCGTGACGATCCCAAGCGGTCGCACCAGCGACCACTGCTGCAATCGCAGGCGATCGACGCAGAGCTCCTCGTTGCGGTAGAGACCCCGCTCGTTGTAGACACGCTCGAAGCACCTGGTGACCTCCTCAAGCGGCACATCGATGCCCTGCCGAGCGAGCAACCGCCTCGAGAGCTCCCAGTCATCATTGGCACTGCCTGCCTGCTTGGCGCGGGTGACGGTCTGCGCATCGACGCTGCCGCCAAAGGCGCGCACCGTTTCCTGAATGGCGACACGATAGGAGCGTGAGACATCCGCGAGTACACCGTCCATGTCGAAGAGGATGGCTTCGGGTGCCAGTGCGCATGCCAATGCCGCCTCCAGACGCTGGAAGGCGCGTTCTTCGCCGGGGCAGCTGATTCGCACGGAGCGTTCGAGCAACGGCTTGCCGGGGAAGGCGCGCACGGCGATTCCCAAGCTGGCGCAGGCATCGCGCAGCCACAGCGGATCGGAAACCTCGGCGAGGACGAAGTTGGCCTGCGAGGTTTGGACTCGCGCACCCAACTCCCTCAGACGCAGGGTGAGGCGGCTGCGCTCCGATCGCACGACATCGGTGAGTGGTGACGAGCGCACGAGCCGCTCGCAGGCCAGTCGTGCCGAGGCGCTCGAGACCGGGTACGGCGCACCGATCGAACGCAAGGTACGGATGATCCCCTCGGACGCGATGGCGGCGCCGATGCGCAACCCGGCCATGCCCCAGGCCTTGGAGAGTGTGCGCACGAGGATCGCATCGGGGCACGCACGGATGCGCTCCTCAATGCTCTCGTCCGCGAACTCGATGTACGCGAGGTCGACGAGCTTGGGAATACCGGCCGTTGCCGCTGCGAGTCGTTCCCATTGTTCAGCGCGGATCACCACACCGTTCGGGTTGTTCGGACTCACGACGACGATGATCCCGGTCGAGCCGGAACATTTATCGAGGATGCCCTGCAGAGGATAGCCATCCTCCGTGTAAGGGACCGAGACAAGCCTGCCCCCGGCCCCCGCCACATAGCGCTCGATCATCTCGAAGGTTGGCACCGGCACGAGTGCCTCGCGGCGTTCACGCAGTGCGAAGCGCAGCACGCGCTCGATGGCATCATCGCCGCCCGCCGTCACGAGCAGTTGATCCTCAGGAACCAGCCAAAGCTCGGAGAGCATGCGCGTGAGGGCACGCGTGTCCGGGTATCTTCGATCCGCGTGATCTGCGCACAGCGCGCCTTCGTTGGCATCCAGGAACAGGTCCATGGGCAGCGCCGCCCGGGGAATGGAGTAGCCGGTGCTCATGGGATGATCTGTGCAGGGTTGGAGACGATGATGTCCATGCCGCCGCGCGAACGCAGCTCCAGCAGCAGTCCGGGCAGACTGTCACGCGGAACCGCGGCTCGGACCGAGTAACCGGCGTCTGCAAACAGCGTGGCGATGGTCGGCTCGCGCATGCAGGGAAGAGCCTCGACCACGCGTTCCAGATCCGCGCCACTGACGTTCATTTCGAGCATCACGCGCTGACGGGCTTCCAGAGCCGAACGCAGCAGCAGAACCGTGCGTTCAATCGCCGTGCGTTTCGAATCGTTTTTCAGCGCTGCGCGGCTCGCATAGAGCCGTGTGGAAGAGCGCAGCACCTCATCCACGACCTCAAGACCGTTGGCGGCCAGAGTCTCGCCGCTGGCGCTGTTGTCGAGAATCACATCGGCATCCTCCGGCGGGAAGACCTCCGTCGCGCCCCAGGTGCGCACGACGCGGGCATCCAGGCAGCGTCGCTCGGCCCAGGCACGGGCCAGCCGGACATACTCGCTGGCGATGCGCAACGGGCCGGATCGCGGAAAGGAACCGGTCGGCGCCGCGGCCACGATACGGACAGGATCAAGGCCCGTGTCCAGCACCTCCACGATGTCCGCTTCCAGTTCGCCGACCCAGTCAGCACCGGCGAAGCCCAGATCGCGCGTTCCCGCGGCGAGCATCTCGATCACATTCTGAGGCTTGAGAAGCTTGGCCTCGAAGCCGGGCACCGATAGACGGGGCCGGTAGTTGCGAGAGCCAAGCTGAACACGGATGCCTGCTTCGGCGAGAAGCGTGAGGACACCGGATTCCATGCGGCCCTTCGGCAGGGCCAGTCGGATGGGGCAGTCAGGTGAGGGGTTCATGTGGGTCGATGGCCGACCCACACCCACGCATGTCGCTACAAAACGACAGACGCCGGCGGGGGCCGGCGTCTGTGTGTCGTGCTGAAGAGATCCGCTACGACTACGACATCACCGCGCCCGTGAGGGGTGGTGATGATGCAGATGGAAGCGGTTGTTCACGCAGGGGATGATCAACCTACCGATCCCGTCTGTCAAGTACGGGTGCAAGAGAAGAACTCTCCATGCGGTCCTGCGATGGAAAGATCTTCCGGAGGTTCAGCGCGACGACGGAATTGGACGATCCAGTCCGCATGATCCGACAACCGCTCGCAGTGCTCTTCGCATCGTTCGCTTTGGCGCTGACCCCAGGCTGCGGGGGGGGTGGTAGCAGCAGCTCCGGTGGCAGCACATCCGCGGACATTCTGCTGACGGATGCGCCGACGGATGAGCTGTTGTCCTTCAACGTCACCATCGAGGAAGCGCGGCTGTACGATGCGGACGGTGAGCGCAGCGAAAATCTGCTGAGCGGTACGGTGCGCGTGGATATTCTCCGCGCCCGCACGCAGCTTGCATGGCTGGTCTCCAAGCCGGTGCCCGCCGGCACGTGGAGCGGCGTGGAGCTGACCTTCGATCCCCTCAGTGTTGATGCGCGCCTGCTGGACGGTTCCGCCGCAACCGTGACCGTGCTTGGAAACGAACTGGCGGCCGGATTCAGCTCGCCGCTGGTTTTTGCGAATGAGGGATATCGCCGCTGCGTCGTCGACTTCGATCTCAACCAGTCGCTGACGGGCAGCGGTTCCGCAGGTTTTGTGCTCGATCCGATCGGATCGACCAATGGCAACGACGACGGTGCAACCCCGATCACGATTGACGACGTGACCGGTCGCGTCAAAGCAGTGGACACAACGAACAACCTGATCACGATCGACGCCTGGGCCGATGACGATCGCAGCGTGCTCCTCGGCAGCCTGCAAGTCGCCGTAGAGACGACCGACCTGCTGCAGAACGATTCGGGCACGCCTTTCGTTGACCGAGCCTCGTTCTATGCCGCTCTGGTTCCCGATGCGAGCATCATCGAAGTGCACGGCGTGATGTCCGGGGGCGTCATTGATGCAGCCCGGATCGAACTCGAAGACAGCTCCGGGGGAGACATGGCGGTTCGTCTGCGCGGGGTCGTGATCGGCCTCGACGCGCCTGGTTCGAACTTCACTCTGGCTGTTGCCGAAGTAAAGAAGGGCCAGAGCATCGTGGAGGCCGCGCAGGGTTCCGTTCCCGCAACACTGGTCGTGCACTGGGACTTCCAGACCTTCTTCTCGACGGCGGACGGCACCGCATCGACCACGTCAGGACTGGCCATCGGAGCCAAGATCGACGCGCGCTTTCTTGAGTACACCGTGGCTCCGTTCACCGCCGCCCGCGTGGAGCTGGAGAGCGAAGGTGGCGAATACGAAGGCAGCATCACGGATGACGGCAGCATGCCGACGGCGTTCATGCTGACACTCCAGCCGCTCTCGCCCGCGATCCAATCGGGAGAAGTCAGCGGCCCGATCCGTGTGGACCTCACGGGCAATCCCTCCGTCTGGCTGGACATCGGAATCGAGCCCGAGCTGAGCACCGGCTGGCTCCAGCTCGGACAACGGGTCGAGGCCAAAGGCTCACTTGGCGGAGCCACGCCCTCGAACCGGGAAATCAACGCGACGGAAATCAAGATCAAGGCCGGACGTTGCGATGCATCCGTCATCGGAGGCGTTGACACGATCGGCGTGCTGGAGCTCTACGCAGTGATCGAGGAGATCGAAGATCCCTTCGGGGCCAGCGCGGACACGAGCAGCAACCCCATGATCCTCGTGGTGCCCGAATGCGTCTTCACCGGCGACATCACGGACTACGAGACCTTTGCGATTGCCATGAACGATGCCGAAAACTACCCGGTGCTCGACATCGAGGTGCACGGCATCGCCGATCCCGACAACGCGGAAACGATCATCGCGTACGAAATTGACGTGCGAACGGACTAGCGCCGTTCTCAGCGCGCCGGTGCCGCAGGCTTCGTGCGCGCGCGGTCCAACTGCACCGCATCGAAGACGTTCCCTTGGACGTCAAATGCCCGGATGGCGGCCACACCGTCCCCGCGCAGATCAATGCACCACAGATGGTTGCGGGCCTCGGCCTTGGCCAGCCACCACGCGCTGCCCTCGGGGGGAACCGTGCGTACCAGAACACCCCAGGCACCATCGCCCAGATAGAGCAGGCCCCGTTCGTCATCCCGCTTGCCGTCGAGAATGCGGTGGGTGCGCTTGAAGTTATGATGGTCATGCTCGAAGGCCGCGCTGATTCCAAAGCGTTCGAACAGCGGAACCCAGTGCGAGCGGATCGCGATAGCAACAGGGTTGTCCAGCGGCGTGCCCTGCTTGGGCGCCTTCGTGGTTCCCCAGGCGGGGTAGTGGTAGAAGGGGAATAGAAACTGCTGCTCCGTGCGTTCCAGCAATGCCCTCTCCAGCCACTGGGTCTGCGCACCCTGAATCGGCTCCGTGTGGGCGCTGTCCAGCAGCACCAGGGACAGGTAGCGCCCGAAATCGAGCGTGCGACTCGCACGACCATCAGAGAGCGTGAACAGGCCGTAGTAGTACGGCGCGTCACCGGGAACTTTGCCGTTGTAGTGACCACGCACCTCATGATTGCCGATCCCTGCCACCAGCGGAAGCAAGCGGCCGTCCTTCGTCACCGCTGTGCGCGTCCAGGACTGCAGCCACTCCACGACGCGCATGGCCCAGATGCCGTTTTCATAGGCCAGATCGCCACCCAGAACGACGAAATCCGGCTCGAGCAGTGCAGCCTGGCGGTTCATGGCCTCGAACATCTCGCGCGTGGCCATCGTGTCGCCGCCGTTGAGGAACCGCACCGGCCGGGCCTTTAGATCCCGCGGCATCGTGCGGAAGAAAAGCGGCTTGGCGTTCTTCTCAGGGATCCTCCCGATCGAGATCTCATAGCGCGTGTCAGGCTGCAGCTCCGTAAGCTCCAAGCTGCAGCGGTGCAGACCGGAAGGCGGAATGCCGCGTCGCGCGGCCTTGGCCTGCTTCCAATCAGCTACTCCTTCCTGACGCCAGTACAACTC